>JAWUXK010000001.1:0-7845 GCA_034111385.1 Colwellia sp.
TACCCGTTTAGATGAATACCCAGGTTATAAGCAAATATTTAAAACAGTGAAAGCCTTTATTGTTGCCATTGCAGAAAAAAATAGTTTAGCGATAGAGAACTTAGCCTCTAAAAAGCAAATCAATCAATTTTTAACATGGCATTTTAATGTTAACGATGTGAGAGCGTTAAACTCCTCAGTTAAAGCCAGCCTACCTAATGTTGATATATTATCGGGGTGGCGTAACGAACTCTTTGGGCAAACATTACAAGCATTTGCTGATAATGATTTTAAATCTTAAATAATCTGTTTAATTCTTTAAGCCCCTGTAATAAACGTTATTACAGGGGCTTTTTTCTACTGTGGATTTACCTTAGGATTTATTTTAGAGTTAAGGCATTAGCTCATTTAAAATAGTGGTGACAAGATTAAACCGCGCTTGTTCTCCTTCATTTGCCCGAACAAATTTGAACTTGTTCGGCGGCACTATTTTATAGACAGTCGGTTGTTTTTGTACCAAGCTCATTAATTGCATGGGATCTACCTTGGTATGATCGCTAAACTCAATAGAGCCACCAGTATTACTTGCTTCTATCCGGTTAATGCCTATCGCCTGCGCTTTCAAGCGTAACTTAGCAATATAGATTAAATTCTTTGTTGCTTGTGGTAGTAAACCAAAACGGTCAATTAATTCTACTTGTATCTCATCTAGTTGGTTTTTATTTTTACAGCTAGCAATTCGTTTGTATAAACTTAACCGCATACTTACATCAAAAATATAGTCTTCTGGTATTAGCGCGGCTAGTCGTAATTCAATTTCAGTTTGTTTCGCAGTTACTTGGCTCAGTGATAATTGCTTACCTTCTTTTAACGCTTCAACCGCATGATCGAGCATTTCCATGTATAAACTAAAACCTACTTGGCTCATTGAGCCTGATTGATCTTCACCTAATAATTCACCAGCGCCACGAATTTCTAAATCATGAGTCGCTAGGGTAAAGCCTGCGCCGAGATCTTCTAATGAAGCGATTGCATCAAGACGTTTTTTGGCATCTTTGGTGATACGCTTTTCATGAGGCGTTAACAAGTAAGCATACGCTTGATGATGTGAACGACCAACGCGTCCACGTAATTGATGTAACTGGGCTAAGCCTAAGTGATCAGCTCTGTCCATAATGATGGTATTGGCACTGGGTACATCAATACCAGTTTCGATAATGGTAGTACAAACAATAACATTGAAGCGTTGATGGTAAAAATCACTCATGATGCGTTCAAGCTCACGCTCACGCAGTTGTCCATGAGCCGTTACTACACGAGCTTCGGGTATTAGTGTTTGAAGATCCGCGGCGGTTTTTTCAATGGTATCAACATGGTTGTGTAAGAAGTACACCTGTCCACCACGTAGCGTTTCACGTAGAATTGCTTCTCGAATTAGGGCGTCATCACGTTGGCGAACAAAGGTCTTAACCGCTAATCGTTTTGCTGGCGGAGTGGCAATAATTGATAAATCACGCATCCCGCCCATTGCCATATTCAGTGTTCGGGGAATAGGCGTTGCGGTAAGAGTTAATATATCGACATTACTACGTAGTTTTTTAATTTTTTCTTTTTGCTTTACGCCAAATCGATGTTCTTCATCGACAACTAATAGCCCAAGATCTTTATACTTGATACTGTTTTGTAGCAACTTATGTGTGCCAATTAAAATATCTATTTGCCCTGATTCTACTTGTTTTACTATTTCACTTTGTTGTTTTGCTGTTTTAAAACGCGATAATACTTCAATCGCCACTGGCCAGTTAGCGAACCTGTCACGGAAGTTGTCGTAGTGCTGTTGGGCAAGTAAAGTTGTTGGCACCAATATCGCCACTTGTTTATTGTCATTTACGGCGACAAAAGCGGCACGCATTGCGACTTCAGTTTTTCCAAAACCGACATCACCACAAACTAATCTGTCCATTGTTTTTGAAGATAACATATCACTGATTACGGCATTTATGGCTTGTTGTTGATCGAAGGTTTCTTCAAAGCCAAAGCTATCACTAAAATTTAGGTAATCTTCTTTGTCCCGTTTAAACATATGGCCAGTATTGTTAGCACGGTTTGCGTATATATCTAATAACTCCGCCGCGACATCACGAACTTTTTCAGCGGCTTTTTGTTTCGCCTTACTCCAACTATCACTGCCTAGTTTATGCAGTGGTGCATGTTCACTGTCGGTACCTGAGTAGCGACTAATAAGGTGTAAAGAGGCAACAGGTACGTATAATTTTGCATCATTAGCGTAACTGAGCATTAAAAACTCAGTCACAATACCGCCCGTTTCTAGTGTTTGTAATCCTAAGTATCGACCTATGCCATGTTCAATATGTACTACGGCCTGACCGATAGTTAATTCGGCTAAATTTTTGAATATCGCATCGGTGCTAATATCTTGAGATTTATTGCGTCGTCTTGATTGGCGAACGTGATCGCCAAGTAATTCTGCCTCGGTTATTAATGCGATAGCATTTTTCTTAGCACTACCTTTAGATTGGAAAGTAAAGCCTTGATTCAGTGCATTTACGCTAATGCCTAATTTTTCATTCGATTCGATAAAGTCATTAATGCAAGTAAACAAAGGTGGCTTGATATTATCTCGGGCGAGTAACTCTAATACGCTTTCACGTCGACCTTGGCTTTCCGCAATAAATAAAATTTTATCGGGTGTTTCTTTATTACTAATAAAGTTATTAATTAATTCAAAGGGATGTTTTAATTTGTGATCGATGGTTAAATCGGGCAGTGCCTTCACATCAAAAACGATGGCACTGGCTTTTTGTTTACCTATCGCGAGTTCTTCGTCATCAATTTTTGTAGAATCAATGGTAATACGGGCAAAAGGCTTTAAGGCACTATAGAGTGATTCTACGCTTAAAAATAATTGCTCCGGTGGCAATAGTGGCCTGGTTGGATCATAACGTCTATTTTCGTAGCGATATTCAATATCTTGCCAATATTGCTTTAACGACTTATCTAAATCTCCTGAAATAGCTACCATAGTGTTGGGCGCTAAATAATCACATAATGTGCTAGTGCTATATTGATTGAATAAATCAGACTTGCTGTCAATATTGTCTGTGTTGTTAAAAAAAAGTGGTAAATAATATTCAATACCGGGAGGTAAAATATTATTACTTACTTGATGATAAATAGACTCTTTATCGATAGAACTTTTAAAAAATTCTCGGTACTGACTGCGAAATAAATTGATCGCGGCTTTGTCGGTAGGAAATTCGTGAGCGGGTAGTAAATCTATTTTTTCTATTTTTTCATTTGAACGTTGGTTGTCAGGATCAAATAAACGTATTTCATCAATTTCATCGTCAAAAAAATCTAAACGGAAGGGCGTTTTACTGCCCATTGGAAATAAATCTAAAATGGCGCCACGAGCAGAAAATTCACCGTGCTCCATGACTTGATCGACACTACGATAGCCACTTGCCTCTAGGCTTTGTCTTAATTGATGTAAATCTTTTTTATCACCCTTGTTAATAATTAAGCTATTTGCCTCTAAATATTTTTTAGGCGCTAATCGCTGGACTAACGTTGTGACCGGCACAATTACTATGCCTTTTTCCATGCGAGACAGTTGGTAAAGTGTTGCTAAGCGCTGTGAAATAATATCTTGGTGAGGTGAAAAGGTGTCATAAGGTAAGGTTTCCCAATCGGGAAATAAGCAAATGGTTAGATTATGCTCACTTTGCGACAAGCTAAGTAATTCTTGCTCTAATCTTAAGGCCGATGGTGTGTCATTAGTGACCAGTAATATAGGTGCATCACTCGTAATAGCCCCTTGATATAAGGCTATGCTAGCACTTGAGCCTTGCAAATTTAACCAACTTTTTTTATCAACTTTTGTTGAAGTATTCGTTGTTTTGTTTTTTGCTAAAATCGGGGTTAGTAAACAGCTTGATTTGCTCATTAAATATAATAACTTGATAAATTTGAACTTATGATGGCTTATTCTAATTAAGGTGCACCACCAATTCAATGGATTGTTAAGGTTATACGCTATTTGACAATGTTATTCCCGCGTAATCCAAAGTAATAACTAATAATATTCTATAAATCAAAATTATTAGTTAAATAAATCTACTCTAGTGGATTTACCGAGCTTAAAAGGAATAGGGAAAAGGAAGCTAAAGTCACCTGAGCTTATAGGTAAAAGGATAAGTGGGTTTACACCAGTGAGTGAATTAATCAAAATAAAATGTATATGGGTAAGGTGTTAATAGATAGCAATAAACCCCTTGAAATATAAAAGGATACAATTGTTTTTGTTTTAAAAGTCAGCAATTTGATGACTTTTGATTTTGTAATTAAAAGGTCTAAAAACAAATTAAGTATTCCTTTTTGTTATAATAAAGCTCTTTGTTATATGGAAAAAAAGCTCTGCTTATGGCATTATTCGACCATCAATTTTTATCAACATTTGTATTGGCTATGAATTTAACCCATTTAAAAAAATTAGAAGCTGAATCTATTCATATTTTCCGTGAAGTCGCTGCTGAATTTGACAATCCAGTTATGCTTTATTCTGTCGGTAAAGACTCTGCGGTGTTATTACACCTAGCTCGCAAAGCATTTGCACCAGGTAAAATTCCTTTTCCATTACTTCATGTTGATACTAACTGGAAGTTTAAAGAAATGATCGCTTTCCGTGATCAAATGGCGAAGGACTATGATTTCGAATTACTTGTTCATCAAAACCCTGAAGGTATAGCAATGGGCATGGGTCCATTCACTCATGGTAGTGCTAAGCATACTGATGTAATGAAAACTCAAGGTTTAAAGCAAGCGCTTAATAAATATGGCTTCGATGCTGCATTCGGTGGTGCTCGTCGTGACGAAGAAAAATCTCGTGCTAAAGAACGTGTATATTCTTTCCGTGATGACAATCACCGTTGGGATCCTAAAAGCCAACGTCCTGAGTTATGGAATATCTATAACGGTAAAGTAAATAAAGGTGAAAGCATTCGTGTTTTCCCATTATCTAACTGGACAGAGCTTGATATTTGGCAATATATTTATCTAGAAAGCATTCCAATTGTACCACTTTATTTAGCAGAAAAACGCCCAGTAGTAGAACGCGATGGTACATTGATCATGGTTGATGATGATCGTATGCCTATCGAAGAAGGCGAAGAAATCCAAATGAAGAGTGTCCGTTTTAGAACACTCGGTTGTTACCCATTAACAGGCGCGGTTGAGTCTACAGCTGATACCTTACCTGAAATTATTCAAGAAATGTTATTAACCAAAACGTCTGAGCGTCAAGGTCGAGTTATTGATCACGATAGCGCTGGCTCGATGGAAAAGAAAAAAATGGAAGGTTATTTCTAACCCCTATTTACCCTATAACATTTTTATTTGATTAGAATTTCCGAAGGAACACTTATGAGTCACCAATCAACTTTAATTGAAGACGACATTCAAGCTTATTTAAAGCAACATGAAAACAAAGAGTTAGTAAGATTTTTAACTTGTGGTAGCGTAGATGACGGTAAAAGTACCTTAATTGGTCGTTTACTGCATGATTCAAAAATGATTTTTGAAGATCAACTTGCTGCTATTGAAAAAGATTCTAAAAAATCAGGTACCACAGGTGAAGCTATCGATTTAGCTTTATTAGTTGACGGTCTTCAGTCTGAACGTGAGCAGGGCATTACTATTGATGTTGCTTACCGTTATTTCTCAACAGATAAACGTAAGTTTATTATTGCCGACACTCCTGGCCATGAACAATATACACGTAACATGGCAACCGGTGCTTCAACTTGTGATATCGCTATTATTTTAATTGACGCACGTTACGGTGTACAAACACAAACACGTCGTCATTCATTTATTTGTTCATTATTAGGTATTAAACACATTGTTGTTGCGGTAAATAAAATGGACTTGGTTGAATACTCGCAAGAGCGTTACCAAGAGATAAAAAAAGACTACCGTGAATTCGCTGAAAGCTTAAACTTCAATGATGTTCGTTTTGTACCAATGTCAGCACTTAATGGTGATAATGTTGTAGACGAAAGTGTAAATATGCCTTGGTATCCAGGAGCAACATTAATGAAGTTGCTTAATACTATGGATGTTGAAGACAAAGAGCAATTTACCGAATTTAGATTCCAAGTGCAGTATGTTAACCGTCCTAATTTAGACTTCCGTGGTTTTGCTGGGACTATATCATCAGGTCACGTTCTTGTTGGCGATACAATCGTTGCATTACCTTCAGGTAAAGAAAGTGTTGTAAAAGAAATTGTTACCTTTGATGGTAATCTTGAACGTGCTGATAGAGGCCAAGCAGTAACGCTTACCTTAGAAGATGAAATTGACATCAGTCGCGGTGAAATTATTGTTAAAAAGGGTAGTTTACCAACCTCGGCGAAAGAGTTTAGTGCAACAGTTGTTTGGATGCATGAGAACGAATTAGAGCCAGGTCGTGAATACTTCATCAAACACGGTAGTAAAATGACTACTGGGCATGCAAGTAACATTGCAAGTAAGTACGATGTTAACACCATGGAAAAACAGCCTGCTTCTCAATTAGCGGTTAATGATATTGGTCTAGTTGATTTCGAAATTAGTGAAGAATTACATTTTGATAGTTATCAAAATAATCGTGGCTCAGGTGCATTTATTATTATTGATCGCCTAAGCAATGTAACCGTTGGTGCGGGGATGATTAATCACGCTATTGATGAAAACGTTCATGAATACTCAGCATTTGAATTAGAGCTTAATGCCTTAGTTCGCAAACAGTTCCCTCATTGGGGCGCTCGCGACATAACTAAATAGAGTACAAGCTAATAGATTAGTACTTTAGAAGATGCTAAATAAAAAGTTATAAAATTTAAATGCGTTAATATTTTAGGTATTAGCGCATTTTATTTAAGGACAGTTAATGACAATTGAACAGTGGTTAATGATAGCGGTTTTTATCGCCACTTTTGTCAGCTTAGTTAAATGTAGCAAAGTACCTGAGCGGGTATTTTCAGTCACAGTACTTGCTTGTTTAGCGTTATCTTTTGTTACTGTTGACGACATTCTTTCTAATGCAGTAAACCCTGGTTTAGTCACTTTAATTTTACTGGTACTCTGTTCATTTGCTTTCGAACGCACCAGTATTTTAAGGCGTATGAGCCAGCGTGTTTTCAATGGCTCTAAAGTTAATTCAATGCTCCGGCTTTTTATTGGTACTGCATTTGCTTCTGCTATCATGAGTAATACTGCAGTAGTAGCGACACTGATTAATAGTGTCAAAAACAATAAAATAATCAATCCAGGGAAATTGTTACTACCCCTGTCTTATGTTGCTATTTTAGGCGGCACTCTCACGCTCGTTGGTACCTCCACTAACCTTATCGTTAATAGTTTATTAATAAAACAAGGTGAAGCAGGATTTAGCTTTTTTGATTTCACTGCTATTGGTATAGTCGCGTTATTAGTTTGCCTATTATTGGTGATTTTTCGCACTAGAACTTTACCAGATATCGAACAAAGTCAATTATTAGCTCAAGATTACTTACTTGAAGCCGAGGTTGCTTTTGACTCTAAGCTAGTAAATAAAACCATTGAAGAAAACGGCTTAAGAAACTTAGATGCATTATTTTTAGTTGAAATAGTTCGTCAAGAACGCTTGATAACTCCTGTAACACCCGATGAAAGGGTAGAGGGCGGAGATAAGTTGATTTTTAGTGGTGATATTTCAAAAGTACTAACATTGCAGCAGTTTGACGGATTAACCTTATTTGCTGAGCAAGACGATTTACTGGGTGATAATTTAACAGAAGTGTTAATTAAACCTGATTCAGCTATTGC
>JAWUXK010000002.1:0-55452 GCA_034111385.1 Colwellia sp.
AGGTGGCACTATCTTAATGGCGGCATATAAAGGTTTAGAAACCTTAATTTTAGATAAAGAGTCATTAAAATACCGTGAGTCAATTGGTCTTGAATTCTCACACGTTATTTATGATGGTCGTTGGTTTACGCCACTAGCTAAATCTCAACTAGCTGGAGCCGCTTCTTTTGCTGAACAGTTAACTGGTGATGTAGTGGTTAAATTATACAAAGGTATGGCGCAAGTTACTCAACGTCGTTCTCCTAATTCTTTATACTCAGAAGAATTTGCTACCTTTGGTGCTGATGATGTTTATGACCAAAAACATGCTGAAGGCTTTATCCGTTTATTCAGCTTATCTAGCCGTATTACTGCACTTTCTCAGAAGGAGAAGTAAAGATGGCTTTATGGGGTGGACGCTTTAAAGAAAAAGCGAGTGTACAATTTAAAAAGTTCAATGACTCGCTACCTGTTGATTACCGCATGGCAGTGCAAGATATTGTTGGTTCAATTGCTTGGGCGCAAGCAATTCACGAAGTTGGTGTGTTAAATGATGATGAATTAACACGTTTAATTGCAGCACTGAATGAATTAAAAGCTTCAGTTGAAGAAAATCCGAAACAAATTTTGCTTTCTGATGCGGAAGATATTCACAGCTGGGTAGAAATTCAGTTGATTGAAAAGACAGGTGATTTAGGCAAGAAGCTCCATACTGGTCGTAGTCGCAATGACCAAGTAGGTACGGATTTAAAGCTTTGGTGTAAAGAAACTGGCGGTGAATTATTATTTGCTTTGGTAAATTTACAACAAGCGATGATGAACTTAGCTGAACGTGAAAAAGATACGGTATTACCTGGTTATACTCATTTACAGCGTGCACAACCGGTTACTTTTGGTCACTGGTGTTTAGCATACGTAGAAATGTTCAACCGTGATATTGGCCGTTTAAAAGATGCATTATATCGTTTAGATGTTTCGCCATTAGGCTCTGGTGCTTTAGCGGGTACAGGATATCCGATCGATCGTAAAGCACTTGCTCATCGTTTAGGTTTTAGAACCGCCACGATGAATAGCTTAGATGCGGTTTCTGATAGAGATCATGTGATTGAATTACTTGCTAGTGCAAGTATTTCTATGATGCATTTATCCCGTTTTGCAGAAGATTTAATTTTCTATAACTCAGGCGAAGCGGGTTTTGTGGAAATGAGCGACTTGGTTAGCTCTGGCTCTTCATTAATGCCACAAAAGAAAAACCCTGATGCGTGCGAATTAATTCGTGGCAAAGCGGGTCGAGTTTTTGGTTCATTAACTGGCATGTTAACGACAATGAAGGCTTTAGCGCTTGCGTATAATAAAGATATGCAAGAAGACAAAGAAGGCTTGTTTGATGCACTTGATACTTGGCAAGAGTGTATGGAAATGGCGGTGTTAGTTGCTGATGGACTAAAAGTAAATAGAAGTCGTACTTTAGCTGCAGCTCAGCAAGGTTATGCTAATGCGACAGAACTGGCTGATTACTTAGTGGGTAAAAATATTCCATTTAGAGAAGCACATCATATTGTCGGTGAAGTTGTTTTGGCAGCTATTGCTGAAGGTTGTCCGTTAGAAGATTTAACATTAGCGCGCCTACAAGAGTTTAGTGACCAAATTGAACAAGATGTTTATCAGCATTTATCTATTGAATCAACGCTAGATAAACGTGAGGCACTTGGCGGTACTTCCCGTGCACAAGTGGAGAAAGCACTCGCTAATATCCAATCAGGCAATGAAGAAATATTAAATGAACAAGTTGTTGGCGCGCCGGGTAAACAGCAAACTGAAATCGCACTTAAGCAGGTTAAACAGCGTTTAGATGCGCAACGTGCCGCTGCTATGTCAGTACGTAGAGCCCGCATGTCAGATGTTGAACAAATTCACAAATTAGTGAATGTTCAGGCTGATAAAGGTGAAATACTGCCACGTTCATTGGACAATACTATTCACGATGTTCAAAACTTTGTTGTTGCTGAGCTTGATGGTGAAGTTGTTGGTTGTGCGTCACTTTATATTTATCAAACTGATCTAGCTGAAATTCGCTCAGTGGTTGTTGAAAAGAGCGCACAAGGACAACAGCAAGGCCAATCGTTAGTTCAGTACTTACTTGAATTTGCACATCAAATGGAATTAAAACAAATTATTGTTTTAACGTATATTCCAGAATACTTTAATAAGTTAGGTTTTTCTTCAATAGAAAAAAGTTCACTGGCAAGCAATATCATTGAGGACAGTGAACAAAGTCCACATAAAGATCCTGCTGATGAAGTGGCGATGGAATACATTGTCGATCTTTCAGGTGTAGCGAAGCAATAGAGTAAACGAGTGATATTATTTTACTCAATTGATAAAGGAAAACGAAATATAACTCATGGATAATAATAAGAATAATGTGAAATGGTTCAGAAGTGCAGCACCTTATATTAATGCACACCGTGGTAAAACGGTGGTGTTAATGTTTGGTGGGGAAGCCGTTTCACATGAAAATTTTGCCAACATTATCCATGACATTTCTTTATTACGCAGTTTGGGCGTTAAATTAGTGGTTGTGCACGGTGCACGCCCCCAAATTGAAGAGCGTATGGTACAACGAAATATAACTCAAGTAATTGAGAATAATCTTCGTGTTACCGATGCAGATACGCTGGTAGCGGTTAAAGATGCGACAGGCTCTTTACGTTTACATATAGAAGCCTTATTAAGCACTGGGTTAGTAAACTCACCGATGCATGGCTCCCAAATTCGTGTAAGTACAGGTAACTTTGTTGTTGCTAAGCCTATGGGCGTTCGTGATGGTATTGATTACAAATATACGGGCTGTGTTCGCAGAATTGATTCTGATGGCATTAACATGCAGCTTGATTATGGCTCAATTGTTTTATTGTCACCTATTGGCTATTCGCCAACGGGTGAAGTATTCAATCTTGCGTTAGAAGATGTTGCCGCACAGACCGCTATTGCTTTAAAGGCAGATAAACTGATCACGCTCACTGAAGATGATGGCTTATTGGCTAAATCGGGTGAATTGATCAGAAGTTGTAGTGTTCAAACGGTAAAAACCTTACTGGATGAGCATGATTGCCATGTGCGTCAGTTATTGTTGCGTGCAATCATTCAATGTGGTGAAAATGGTGTAGAACGCTGTCACTGCGTCAGTTATCAAAGTGACTCGGCATTACTACAAGAGCTTTTTACCCGTGATGGTGCCGGCACTTTAATTGCTAAAGATTACAAAGAGCAAATAGCCATTGCGACTATTGATGATGTTGGCGGTATTTTAGAGTTATTAGCCCCACTGGAAGCAGAAGGTGTTTTAGTCAAACGCTCACGTGAATTACTTGAAGTTGAAATAGATAAGTTCACTGTGATAAAAAAAGAAGACGTTATTATCGCGTGCGCCGCTTTATATCCCTATTCCGATGCGAAAATGGGCGAAGTGGCATGTGTTGCTATTCATCCTGATTATCGTAAAGGTGATCGCGGAGGACGTTTGATGACCGCACTGGAAAGTGAAGCGAAAAAACAACAACTTGCCTCTATATTCGTGTTAACAACGGTAAGCGGCCATTGGTTTCTTGAGCAAGGTTTTATCGAAGAGCCTTTGAGCAAGCTTCCTGAAGGTAAAAAGAAGCTATATAATTTTCAGCGGAAATCGAAAGTATTTGTTAAGAACATTTAACTTTTCTTGAATTTTTTAGCTTATCAGCTCTATTGATATTTCAATAGAGCTGAAAGATTAAAATAGCTCTTCTTCGGTGTTAACACTCTCTTCACCTTGAAATATATCACCACTGTTATCTGTACTAATGTATTCCGTCGGTGCAGTACCTAATTCAAAATATTCAAATAAACTACTTTTGTTGGTGCTACTAGTTAATTTACCGGTGGCTTTATCAATACGAACAGATACGATTTCAGCTGGGGCTTCAAAAGCCTCGTAATCAACATCAGTTAGCGCAACTTTCATAAAACTTATCCAAGCAGGTTGAGCCGATTTAGCACCAAATTCTTTGCCGGTAATTTGGTTTTTACCTAAGTTGTTATTGTATACTGTTTTACCTAAGTTTCGGCTAGGATCATCAAAGCCTATCCATGAGGTTGTTACTAAGCGACGAGTAAAGCCTGAAAACCAAGCATCTTTGGCTTCGTTAGTTGTACCTGTTTTACCACCCATATCACGACGATTTAATGATCTAGAGCGCCAGCCAGTACCTTGCCAACCATCAGCTACAGACCAATCAGCTCCCCATATGGCGCTGTTAAGTGCTTGGGTGATCAAAAATGCATTTTGTGAGGAAATTGCTCTGGGTGCCGATATTTTTGGAGTTACAATTGCCTTTTCATCAATTAATTGATTTGTTTCGTCTATCTCACTATGTGCATTTATATCTTTGATATCTTCCAACCCTTGTTCAAAGGTAGAGTCCGTTATACATGGGTCACAGGCTAGTTCAGGGTTTGCTTGAAAAATTACTTCTCCTGCTGCATTTTCAATACGCTCAATTAGGTAAGGCTTAATTAAAAAACCACCATTGGCAAAAGTAGCAAAGCCGGTAACTAGCTCCAATGGTGTTAGTGAAGCTGAACCCAAAGCTAAGGATTCGTTTCGTGGTAATTCATCTGGAGCAAAGCCAAAAGATGATAGATGATCTATGGTTTTATCAACACCAATGCTTTTTAATAATCTTACCGCAACAACATTTTTTGATTGGGCTAAGGCTAAGCGCATTCTTATTGGTCCAACATAGATTTCTGGCGAATTTTTTGGTCGCCATACCACACCACTACTTCTATCCCATTGATTTATAGGAGCATCATTAATTAATGATGCGAGAGTATAGTCGTTTTCTAATGCTGCAGAGTAAAGAAACGGTTTAATATTAGAGCCTACTTGACGTTTAGCTTGAGTTACTCGGTTAAATTGGCTTTGCTTGAAGCTAAAACCGCCAACTGCGGCTTTAATTGCACCATTATCTGGTGATATTGAAACGATAGCTGCACTGGCCAAAGGAAGCTGGCTTAAACGATATTCGCCAGTAGATGACTTATTAACTAATATGACATCCCCATAACGAAATATTTCATTTGCAAACTGTGGAGGCTGGCCTTGCTTTTGGTCATTTATATAAGGCCTTGCCCAAGCCATGCCTGCCCAAGGAATCATCGCTTCTTCATCGTCACGCAGGATAATATTAACTGATTTTTCATTTACCTGAGTCACAACAGCGGGTTCTAACATTTGGTAATAATTTACTCCGTTAAGTGCTGTTTTTATTTCTTCTGATGTTAATGGTAAAGGCTTAGAAGATGATTGAGCATTAATACTCTTTGGTGAACTATCAATATCAGTTAGTTCATCAGGGCGAAGTGAAACAATTGCACCTCGATAGCCATGACGCTGGTCATAGCGCAATAAATTAGTTGTGACAGCGCTATGTGCGGCTTGTTGTAATTTATTAGAGACGGTTGTGAAAACTTTATAGCCACCTGAGTAAGCTTGTTCTTTGCCGTAGAGAGAAAGCATTTCTTTATGAGCCATTTCTGCAATATAGGGCGCATCTAATTCTATTTTAGCCCCATGGCGACTACCAGTAATTGGGGATACTTTTGCCTGTTGATATTCTTGGTCGGTAATATAGCCACTTACTAACATACGCTGTAATACTGTTGTTCTACGTAATGTGGCTTTTTCAACAGAGCGGATAGGGTTGTAGGTAGAAGGTGCCTTTGGTAGGCCTGCCAATACGGCTATTTGCGCTAAATTAAGTTGATCAATCTCTTTGCCATAATAGACTTGTGCAGCGGAACCGAAACCAAAAGAGCGATGGCCTAACGGAATTTTATTAACGTAAAGCGTCAATATTTCATCTTTAGTTAATAAACTTTCAATATGAAAAGATAAAAATATTTCTCTGATTTTTCTAATATAGGTTTGTTCACGTGTTAAAAAAAAGTTTCTAGCGACTTGCATAGTGATGGTACTAGCACCGCCCCTACTATTCCCTGTTATTTGACCAAAAACGGCACGAGCCATGCCGATAGGATCAACACCAAAGTGAAAGTAAAAACGATCATCTTCGGTGGCTAATAAGGCATCAATTAACTGTTGGGGAATTTCATCAAAGGTAAGTGGTTTGCGTTTTTTCTCTCCAAATTGAGAAATTAGTGAACCATCTATACTGTAGATTTGCATGGGAGTTTGCCACTGTACATCTTTTAACGAATCAGTATCGGGTAATTCATCGCGCAAAGTTAAGTACAAAATAAATATGCCAAAAACAATAATAAACACTAAGATAACAGTAAGCTTGAATAAATTTTTGACAGAAAACACTATATTCTCTCTAAATATGGGTAAAATCTTCAGATAAGACTAGTATATCTTGTAAAACCATGTAATAAATGTATTTATGTGAAAAAATGACTAAAATAATGACAACAATATAATTTAGTGGACTGTTATGCTGGATAATCTATGGAAAAGGAAAACAACGATGATGGTTGGGATCGATATTGGGTCTCATGCGGTCAAAGCTGTTTTACTAGGTCAGGGTAGTGAGGGGTACATTATTGAGGACTTTGCAATTGAGCCGATGACACGTGGCGCAGTTGTGGATCGTGAAATTCAAGACATTGAAGCAGTGGGTAATGTTATTGCTAAAATTCGTCAAAAAATATCGATGAAGGCGAAAGAAGCTGCTGCTGCGGTATCAGGTCAAACGGTGATAACTAAAATCATTTATATGGATGTTACGCTAAGCGAAGATGAATTAGCTAGCCAGATTGAAATAGAAGCAGACAGCTTAATTCCCTATCCTTTAGATGAAGTAAGTTTAGACTTTGAATCGTTAGATGTTAATGAGTCAGATCCTAGCAAAGTCAATGTCTTACTTAGTGCAGCTCGAACAGAGTCTATTGAAGCAAGAGTGGCGGCATTAGAATCAGCAGGTTTTAATACAAAGGTTATAGATGTTGAATCTTATGCGGTGAGTAGATCACATGAATTGTGTTTATCGCAACTACCTGAAGATGCGGAAAATAAAACAGTCGCTATTGTAGACATCGGCGCAACCATGACGCTTTTTTCTGTAACTAAAGCGGGAAAGCATCTTTATAGCCGCGATCAAATCTTCGGTGGAGAACAATACACCCGTTCAATTGTTTCATATTACAATAAATCATTTGAAGAGGCTGAAGAAGCAAAAATAACGCAAGATTTACCACCTAATTATACTTTTGAAGTATTGGCTCCTTTTCACACTATATTAATGCAACAAATACGCAGAGCTATTCAAATGTATTTGACCTCAAGTGGTGCAGATAAAGTCGATTATATAGTTGTTTCGGGTGGAACGGCTTCGCTTGAAGGTATAGAGACATTGCTCGCCGATGAATTAGGTATTCATACCATTATTGCTAACCCGTTTAATAGTATGGAAATAGGTAACACAATTAATAAGGATGCATTAGCTAAAATAGCGCCACAACTTATGGTAGCAACAGGATTAGCTTTGAGGAGTTTTACGCCATGGCATATATAAACCTTCTCCCTTGGCGCGAAGAAGCACTCAAGGCTAAGCAAAAAGAATTTTTTATCATGTTAGCTGCTGCAGGGGTAATTGCATTTGCTTTAGTCTTATTGGTTAATTTATATTTTCAGGCGCGTGTCGATGGACAGTTGGCACGTAATACTTTTTTAAAAAATGAAATTCAGTTATTGGATTCACAAATAGCAGAAATAAAAACGTTAAATGATAAAAAAGCAGCATTACAAGAGCGAATTGATGTTATTGAACAATTACAACGCAGCCGTAACGTTGGCACGCAAGTCCTTAATGAAATAGCCACGATAATTCCAAGTGGAATTTATATCACTCAAATTGATAAAGCAGGCAATATTATTCAAATTACGGGAAAAAGTGAATCAAATAACCATTTAGCTAATATGATTCGAGCGATTGAATTATCGGATTTATTCACAGATGCTACACCAGAATCAATTACCTCTGATGATGGCTCGCCTAAGCTGCTTAGTAGTTTTAAAATGCGAGTGAAGATTAAAGGGCTTATAAATGATTCTAATACTGAACTTGCTAACACAGCAAATGGAGGTGTTAAGTGATGAAAGTCCAACTGCTAAATGAAGAGCTAAGTCTGAATGGGGGTGTATTTTGAAGTTTGATGCATCACAATTTGAAAATTTAGAGCTTGAAAATATTGGTCAATGGCCTGCGGCGGCTAAGTTAGTCCTGACTGTTTTTTTATCAATTGTTGTTATCGGCTTAGGATATGTCGGTTTAGTTAGCGACAAAATTAAGCAGCTCGATCAGGTGGTAGCGGAAGAAATAACATTAAAGCAGTCTTATAAAATCAAATACAATGTTGCTGCAAATTTAGAATTGTTTAGAGCACAAATGCTAGAAGCAGAAGACATTTTTTCAAACCAATTAAGGCGTTTACCTAACAGCCATGAAACGCCTGGTTTATTAGATGACATTACCTTTATTGGTACGATAAGTGGTTTAGACTTTGTTAAGTTAGAATGGCAACCAGAAATAAGTAAAGAGATATACATAGAGTTACCTATTGATATCGAAGTTAATGGCTCTTATCACTCGTTTGGTAATTTTGTTAGTAAAATTGCAGGCTTACCACGTATTGTTACCCTGCATGACTTTAAAATAGATATTATGCCGAACACTACAGATACGTTAAATTTAAAGCTTGAAGCGAAAACTTACCGCTACCAAGAGGCTAAAATAAAATGAAAAAATTAGCTTTAATTACTTTAATCTTACTTGGTGGCTGTTATGATGATACGAGTGATCTTAGCGCCCATATTCAACAGGTGAAAGCGACCACAGTTAGCCAAATTGATCCGATGCCAGAAGTACACCCATTTAACCACTTTGATTACGCTGCATTTGATCTGAGAAGTCCATTCTCGTTACCAAAGCCGGAAGCTATTCAACAAAAGATACAACAAATGTCAGGGTGTTTAAGCCCAGATCCACGTCGTCGCAAGCAACCTTTAGAAAAGTTTGCACTGAATGATATAACAATGCGTGGGACTATGGGAGATGATGGTATACTTTGGGCTCTGGTTGAGGCTTCCGATTTCACCCTGCACAGGGTATCTATCGGCAGTTATATGGGGTTATTTAATGGCCACATAAAAGAAGTGAATGCGAAAAGCGTAAAGTTAGTTGAGCTAACACCTGATGGCGCAGGTTGCTGGGTAGAACGTGAAACCGTGATTAAAATTGCTCTGTCAGACTCTGAAGGGTAAAGGGAAATAATAATGCTATTTAATGAAATGAAAAATTATAAAATATTTTCTAGAGTAACTAAAATAAGACAAGTTTGGCTTGTTTGCTTAACGATGCTTGCACTTGTTACAGCTTCTTTTAACCTCAATGCAGCGCAAGAGGGTGAAAGTAAGTTATTAGCTCTTTCTTATAATACAATTCAAGATGATCAGATTGAATTAGTCTTTGAATTTTCAAATGATATTCTTTCTCTACCGGCAGTTCAAACGTCAATGAACCCTGCTTATGTTGAAATTAGTTTTGACGTAAATACCTACGAGAAAAATATTCAAGAAACGCTGATTAATCACGCGGGTATTACTAATGTTGTGCTAGATAATAGTTCTGGCAAAGTTGTAGCATTAATTAATTTAGATAAATTATCTGTGTTTGATGTTGCTTTAAATGGCAAAGAATTTTCTATTACCTTTAATTATGGTCAATCAGCTGAAATAGTTGAAACATTAAGCCCTGCAGGTGAGCAGTTTATTAATCATATAGACTCTCTTGATTTTCGTTTAGGTGAAAATAATGCTGCCCAAATTTTAGTGTATTTAAAAGACAGCATGGTTGCTGTTGATGTAAATGATAAATTAGGAAAAATTAATGTTGAATTTCATAACACACAAATAATTGACGATTTACTTTATAAGTTGGATGTTACTGACTTCGGTACAATAGTTTCGGGCATAGAAACATTTAAAGAAAGTCGTAACGCTCGTATAGTGATTGATGTTGATACGCACTTTACTTTTTCTCATAGCCAAACAGATAACTTATTTATATTAACGGTTAAAGAAAAAGAAAAGAAAGTGCCAGGTTACTTAGGTGATAGCGAAGACTTTACCGGTCGTACAATCTCATTAAATTTTCAAGATATTCCAGTTCGTACCGTGCTACAAATTATCGCGGATTATAATGAATTTAACTTAATTACAAGTGATACAGTCACCGGTAATATTACTTTACGTTTAGACGGCGTACCTTGGGATCAAGCACTTGATATTATCTTGAAAGTGAAAGGTCTTGATAAACGCATGCAAGGTAATATTTTAATGGTTGCGCCAAGCGATGAACTTGCAGCGCGCGAAGCCAAAAATTTACAAGCTAGACAGCAGGTTCAAGAGCTAGCACCATTGTACTCTGAATATGTACAAATAAATTATGCTAAAGCCAATGAGCTCGCAGATTTAATCAAAAATGAAGATACGAGTATTTTATCAGCTCGTGGAAGTGTCTCAGTTGATGAACGGACAAATACTTTATTAATTCGTGACACAGCGAAGATTATTGAAGATATTAAACGCATGGTTAATATTTTAGATATCCCTGTGCGTCAAGTTATCATTGAAGCGCGTATGGTAACCGTTAAAGATAATATAAATGAAGAATTAGGTATTCGCTGGGGTATTACTGATACAGATGGTCAATATGGAACTTCTGGTTCTTTAGAGGGGACTGACTCTGCTAATAGTGGTCTTGTTCCTGCGCTAGCAGATCGATTGAATGTTAATTTGCCTGTAACAAACCCTGCAGGGGTTTTAGCATTCCAAGTGGCTAGATTAGCGGATGGAACAATTTTAGATCTTGAATTAAGTGCGATGGAAAAAGAAAATAAGGGTGAAATTATTGCTAGTCCTCGTATCACTACGGCAAATCAGAAAGAAGCTTATATTGAACAAGGTGTTGAAATTCCTTATCAAGAAGCCGCTTCAAGTGGTGCGACATCAACACAATTTAAAAAAGCAGTACTCAGTTTGACGGTAACGCCACATATTACGCCAGACAACAAAATTATCTTAGACTTAGTGGTAACTCAAGATACGGTTTCAGATGTTACAAGTGGGTCTGCTCCTGCAATTGATACTCAACGTATCGGTACTCAAGTTTTGGTGAATAACAGTGAAACAATTGTGCTAGGTGGTATTTATCAGCAGTCTATTATTAGCACTGTATCTAAGGTGCCAGTATTAGGCGATATTCCTTATTTTGGTTGGTTATTTAGAAATACTAATCAGTTCAATGAGAAAAAAGAATTACTAATATTTGTAACTCCTCGCATAGTAACCGAGCACTTTTAGCTGATATTTGTCATATTGTTGTCGTTAAGTTAGGTTTTTATCTTACTTAACGACAATGTTACTTGCATTCTTACCCTAACAATTGCGATAATTACGCCCTTGAAATTTCCGAGGGAGACCTCTATAACGTCAAAAGGTTTTTAGACAGCGACTGTTTAAGCCCTTTGGTATGATCTGAAACAAACGAGTATTAAGTAAATCAAATGGCAGAAAAACGTAATATCTTCCTGATTGGGCCTATGGGCGCAGGAAAAAGCACTATAGGTAGAGAGCTTGCTGACAGACTACATCTTGAATTTTTTGATTCGGATCAAGAAATTGAACGTCGTACTGGAGCAGACATTGCTTGGGTCTTCGATCTTGAAGGCGAAGAAGGATTTCGTAAAAGAGAAGTCGGTGTTATTGAAGACTTAAGTGAAAAGCAAGGCATTGTCTTAGCGACAGGTGGTGGCTCTGTAATTAGCGATCAAGTTCGTAATCGCTTATCTGCACGCGGAATCGTGGTATATCTTGAAACGACAATAGATAAACAAGTGGCTCGTACCCAAAGAGATCGTCGTCGTCCATTATTACAAACATCAGAAAAACCTCGCACAGTATTAGAAAAATTAGCCGTTGAACGTAATCCTTTTTATGAAGAAATTGCTGATGTAATCATAAAAACTGATGATCAAAGTGCTAAAGTTGTGGCGCACAAAATAATTGAGCGTTTAGACTTTTAATTTCATATATAGTCCTTACAGTAGTAGATACATACCATGCCAACACTTCAACTTGATTTAGGCGCCAGAAGTTATCCTATTTATATAGATTCAGGTCTGTTTAATAATTCAGATCTGTTTTCTTCCCATATTCGAAATAAGCGAATTTGTATTGTTACTAATACGATTGTCGCGCCACTTTATCTTGCTAAAATTAAAGAAAGACTAGCAAACTTCGACGTTGATGAAGTTATATTACCCGATGGTGAGGCAGAGAAAAATTTAGCTAATTTTGAACGAATTATGTCGCATTTGTTAGCAAATGAGCATGGTCGTGATACCACGTTAATCGCTTTGGGTGGTGGTGTTATTGGTGATATTACTGGTTTTGCTGCGGCTAGTTATCAACGTGGAATTGACTTTATACAAATTCCGACAACAGTCTTGTCACAAGTTGATTCTTCTGTAGGCGGTAAAACTGCAGTAAATCATCCCCTTGGTAAGAATATGATTGGTGCTTTTTATCAGCCCAAAGCCGTCATTATTGACATTGATAGTTTATCAACGTTACCTGAGCGAGAGTTTAATGCTGGCATGGCTGAAGTCATCAAGTATGGTATCTTAGGTGACTATGACTTTTTTGTCTGGTTAGAGAAAAATATTGCATTAATTAAGGCGGGTGATAAAGATACTCTGTCTCAAATGATTGAGAAATGTTGTCAATGTAAGGCTGATATCGTCGCATGCGATGAAACTGAAGCGGGCGTTCGAGCATTGCTTAATTTAGGTCATACCTTTGGTCATGCTATTGAAGCTGAGCAGGGATATGGTAACTGGCTTCATGGCGAAGCTGTTGCTACTGGCATGGTGCTTGCTTCTAAACTAGCAGTAGAAATGAATTTGCTTGAAGTGTCAGAACTTTGTCGAATTGAGTCACTTATCAAAGAATTTGATTTACCTTTGATAGCCCCCAAAAATATGGGATTAGATGATTTTGTTCGCCATATGCGCCGTGATAAAAAGAACATCGGTGGAAAATTACGTTTTATTGTCCCTACCGCTATCGGACAATCAGAGATTCGTGATGATGTAACTGAAGAGATGCTTCAACAAGTTCTATAAGTTTTTATGCTTCTTAAAGGTAATAGGAAGTAAATATTATAGAAAGGGTTGGGTATGTCAGCAGCAGCGAATACACCAGTAAATATGAAAAAAATTAATGAGCAGGTTGATAATCGTGTTGAGGATGACATGGTAAACATATCCACTAAAGGCATTAGTGTCATCGCTCGTATTGATTATATACAACGCTTTTCAAAACATATGACGGTTGTTGTTGATAACAATGCAGCTGTTTACTCCAAAGTAGCGCGTCAATATTTGGCTAACATAGGTCAAACTTCTAGAAATCAAGACGCAAATGTTGCCTTTGTTGCCGCATCAAGCAAAATAAATGACATTCAAATGCGTTGCCGTTTGATAGAGCAGTTATTTGCCAATACCCTATTCGATCCAGAACAATCTTTAGCTGTAAGCATTTTACGTTTAGCCAAAAAAAATGATGGCATTATTACGGTTATTGTTGAACATGCTCAAGCATTATCATTACAAATTAAGTATGAACTTTGTCAGCTTGTTGATACAGCCAAAAAAACACAAAACAATATCAATGTTGTAATTTTTGGTTTAGAACAAGCTGCCATAGAGATCGGACAAAATAAAACTATATTTGATAAAAAAACAAGCATAATAGACGCAAGTAGCGGACAAGTTATAGCGTTAGACCATTCTCGGTTTGATAATAAATCATCAGTGTTTGTAAATAAGATATGGCTGAAAATAGCTATAGCATCGCTCATCAGCTTAATTATTATACTCGCTTCTTGGTTTTTATTAAGTGATCATGAAAGTGTTAACTTTGCCGCTTTACCTGTTCCCCCATCAGTAAATAAAAGTCCTAAAATAGTTCAGCCCGCAGTAAAGGCAATCACTCCGCAAGATAATTTGGCAAGCGTTTCTGATGTTCAACTCGCCATACTTGGGCAAGACAAAGGTGCAAACTTACTTTCAGTGACGGCACAAAGAAATGATATATTACAAGCATTAATAGCAACTGAGTCGACTATAAATAATAACCAGCTAGCAGTTAATGTTGAAAAGTCAGCTTTATTAGCATCAAAGGTACAAGTAACGCCTAAGCAGGTTGAATCTGTTGATTTGACGCCAGTAACCCCTACTAGTTTGACGGCATTGCCAGAATTATTAAATGAACAATATTACCTGAATTCTGACGCAGGTTATGTTGTACAAATCACAGGTTTTTCTGAGATATCAAGACTAGAAGCGTTCATTCAAAATAATAACGATTTAGAGTATTATAGTTATCAGAAAAATTTAAATTCTCAAAAATTCTTTGTGCTTACATCTGAAATTTATAGCGATAAAACGCAGGCAAGAGCCGCAATGAATAAACTACCACAAGCCCTAAAAGATCTCGGTTCATTTTTAAAGTCGGTTTCTACAATTAAGCGTGAAATAAATACCGTTAGTCAGTAATTCAAGCTACAATCTCTTTCTAAAATAAATATAGCAGTACCAGTAATCCGCTAGATTAAGGCCGAGATGTTATGTGTCGTTACCCTCGATTGATTATTCTGCGCAGTTATATTTCTAAATGTATGAAAATGGATATATCTTCCATTTATCGCCAGACAATCATGTTAGCTTTAGCTACGAATAGTTTATAGGTTTTTTTGTGTCTCAAGTTAAGTCACTAGTTAGTATGCGATCTGCTTTGAAATGGGCTGGCGGGAAAAAAAAAGTTATCAATGATATAGCTAACTTGTTACCTACAAAGGGTAAGAAAAGGTTAGTTGAACCTTTCGTTGGCGGTGGCTCTGTTTTTCTTAATTTAGAGTTTGAAGAATATCTATTAGTAGATATGAACAAAGATCTCATTAACTTGTTCAACATTATTAAAAATCAACCCGCTGAGTTTATAGTGGATGCTCAGGAATTCTTTAAAGGGGATAATAATCAGTCGGAGAGGTACTATGAATTACGAAGACAATTTAATCTGTCTTCCGACCCATATGAACGTTCGTTATTATTTCTATATCTAAATAGACACGGCTACAATGGCTTATGTCGCTATAATAAAAGCGGTGGCTATAATGTACCTTTTGGGCGTTATAAACACCCGTATTTCCCCCTGAAGGAGTTAGAGTATTTTTCTGAAAAATCTCAAAAAGCAACGTTTATGCAAGGTGATTTTGAAACAGCCTTCTCTGAACTGCGAAGTGATGATGTAGTTTATTGTGATCCACCTTATTCGCCGATAAACCCAACTTCAAATTTTACAGCGTATGCGGGGAACTCGTTTACAGATGAAGATCAAAAACGGTTAGTTGATTGTGCGGAATTAGCGAAAAGTAAAAATATCCCAACATTAATATCCAATCATTATGTGGACTTTACGCGTGAGTTATATAAAGGTGCAACTAAGAAAACACTGTTTCAAGTACAGCGTTCTATAAGCCAAAAAGGAAAAGGGCGAATTAAAGTTAAAGAAATTTTGGCTTTATATAAATAGTCCTTTTATTTAACCTGACAATCAGAAAGTTGTAATGGCTAACCAAACTTGGAGAGCTTTTAAACCTCTAAAATCTTTCCCTTACTAGATAATCCAATATTTCGGTTGTCGATTCATACAGACAGTTATGTTTAACTTTTCTAATATGCTTTTTAATTCAAATGCTACTATTGCACACCTTGATCTGAATGAGGTATTAGCATTTTTCTGCTCGAGTATGTTTAAACTCGCTGCCCAATTATGGTGATATTTTAAAAAAAATGCATCAATATTGATCGTCTAATATTTGATAAAGTATATGGGATATTATAAAAAATAAAATATTAATTAATTAAAACAGATGCTTATGCTGTTTATTGAGTTTTGGTGTGGCTTTTGCTTTATATTAATTATGCGAGAGTTCAATAACGATTGAACCGAGTTTTGCCAAAAGGATATCTAGGGTTCCGATTCTCATTTACATGCAGAATGTCTGGACCGAGAGTTATCAACCTGGCGTTGTATTTTTATAAATACAAGTTGCATCTGCAATAGGTTACACGGAGGGATAAAAGCCCGGGAGGACAGTTTATTGTACCTCTTGCGCCCAAAAACCGCTTAAACCTATGGAGAATGTAACATGAAACATCTAAAAGTAATTTTACTCGCCCTCACTCTACTATCGTCTACTAATGTCTTGGCAAAAGACAAATTTTCAATATGTTGGTCAATTTATGTTGGTTGGATGCCATGGGATTATGGTGAAAGCTCCGGTATCGTAAAAAAATGGGCCGACAAGTACGACATAGAAATAGATGTTGTTCAAATCAACGACTATATAGAATCTATTAACCAATACACCGCTGGCCAATTTGACGCATGTACCATGACCAATATGGATGCGTTAACTATTCCTTCTGCAAGCTTTGTAGATAGCACAGCATTAGTTGTTGGCGATTTTTCAAATGGTAACGATGGTATTGTCTTAAAAAACAAAACCTCATTAAAAGACATTAAAGGCCAACAAATTAATTTAGTTGAACTGAGTGTTTCTCACTATTTATTGGCTCGTGGTTTAGAAAGTATTGGTCTATCAGAGCGTGACGTAACTGTTGTTAACACCTCTGATGCTGATCTTGTTGCTGCTTATACTACCCCTGACGTAACCTCAGTTGTTACTTGGAATCCGTTACTATCAGAAATCACGGCTATGCCAAAAACTACCAAAGTATATGACTCTTCAAACATTCCTGGTGAAATAATAGATCTACTAGTGGTTAATACTGAAACGTTAAAAGCTAACCCTAAATTAGGTAAAGCATTAGTAGGTGCTTGGTATGAAATTATGGGAAAAATGCAAGACAGTGATGACGTATTAACCGAAATGGCTGTTGCTTCAGGTACTGATTTAGCAGGCTTCAAATCTCAACTTGCCAGCACGACTATGTTATACACACCAAAAGCCGCTGTTGAATTTACCAATAGTGCTCAACTACCAACTACCATGGAATACATAGCAAAATTTTCGTTTGAACATGGCTTATTAGGTGAAGGTGCTGCGGATTCATCTTTTATTGGAATAGAAACTCCTGCCGGTATTGTTGGAGATAAAAAGAACATCAAATTACGTTTCGATCCTAAATATATGAAGCTAGCCGCAGAAGGAAAGCTTTAAATTTGGTTTTTAATAATATCAGCTTGAGTTTATATCCATTTAAATCAGGCTGATATTTGAAGAAAACGTACTCATTCAACTACACAATTAAGGTCTAAGTTGATGAAGAGATTGATGAATTTAACACCGAACAAACCGTTAGCGATTTTTTTAAGCATGTTACCATTTTTGGTTGCTTTGTTTGTTTATTGGATCGCGTCAAATGAAAGATTAATTGAGAATCCAAACGATAAATTATTGCCCAGCTTTACGCAAATTAGCAGTGCTGTTGACCGCTTAGCTTTTAATGAAGACAAGCGCACAGGTAAATATATTTTTTGGGAAGATACCTCTGCCAGCTTAACTCGCATAAGTTTAGGGATTGTTATCAGTGCTAGTATTGGTTTATTGATGGGGTTGCTCACAGGGCTAATACCACTTGCGAGATCTAATCTATCCCCAATGGTAACAATAATTTCGCTTATCCCCCCTATGGCTATTCTACCCATTTTATTTATAACCTTTGGTTTGGGTGAATTAGCGAAAGTGATGCTAATTATCATTGGTACTGCGCCTGTAATGATCAGAGATATGCAATCGAGAGTATTACAATTACCCGCCGAGCAACTAATCAAAGCCCAAACATTAGGCGCTTCAACGTGGCTAGTAACCATACGTGTTGTCTTACCTCAAATATTACCGCGTTTACTAGCATCGATGCGTTTATCGCTTGGTTCTGCCTGGTTGTTTTTAATTGCTGCTGAAGCCATTGCTGCACAAGAGGGTTTAGGCTATCGAATATTTTTGGTTCGACGTTATATGTCTATGGACGTGATATTTCCTTATGTTATTTGGATCACATTATTGGCATTTATAATGGACTTTGCTTTGAAAAAATTATCGCAAGTAGCATTTCCTTGGTATCACGCCAATGACAATGATAAATAGGAGCCAAATATGAGCTTTATAACGGTAAAAAATCTATCTAAGTCATATGGCGATAACCTAGTCCTCGAACGGTTAAATAAAACTGTTGAACAAGGTGAGTTCATTTCAATGGTAGGTGCGTCTGGTTGTGGTAAATCTACTTTTTTAAATATGCTATTAGGTAAAGAATCACCAAGTAAAGGTTCCATCACCCTAGAAGGTAAGAAATTAGTACAAGAGCCAGATGCTGAACGTGGCATAGTGTTTCAAAAATACTCAGTATTTCCTCATTTAACAGTGCTGGAAAATGTCATGATTGCTGACGAATTTAGTAAAGCTAAATGGTTAGGTTGGACATTTGGCAATACTAAAAAAGAAATACAAAACAAAGCCCATGAGTTTATCGAGGCCGTTGGTTTAAGTCCTGCAATCAGTAAATACCCACATGAATTATCAGGTGGAATGCAACAACGTTTAGCCATTGCGCAAGCATTAATGAAGTCACCTAAAGTTCTGTTACTAGACGAACCTTTTGGTGCATTAGATCCCGGTATAAGATCCGACATGCACGAGCTTATTAACGATATTTGGCAAAAGAACAACCTGACCATTTTCATGGTCACTCATGATATTAAAGAAGGCTTTGAACTTGGATCACGCTTGTGGGTTTTTGACAAAACAAGACACGATCCACAAGCGCCCAATGCCTACGGAGCTGAAATAACTTACGATCTACCCCTTAACACAGATAGCTGTAAAACAGTTGCCAAGTCAAAAATTGCAAACATGGAAATTAATTAATCATGTCAGATCAAACTTTATATAAAGACATTCTCCCAGGTGGGAAACACTGGTCGATGCGAATGCGTCGTGGAACAAGCTTAAAATTAATTGATATTGAAGGAGGTGCAAATGTCGGTATGTTGTTTTACAACCCAGAAAATTTGTTGGAAAAATACAACGCCCCAGACACACTAAAGTGCCAACATACTTTTAAGCTTACTAAAGGACACTGCTTATTTTCTGATATGGGCCGAATTTTTTGTTCAATTACTGACGATTCAATGGGCTGGCACGACACCGTTTGTGGAAATAGCAACCTAAGTATGGTTGAAAAAAAATGGGGAAAACAAAGTTACCAACACGACCAAAACCAATGGTTACAAAATGGTAATAATGCCTTTTTAGTAGAAGCAACCAAATACGGTTTAGGTAAAAAAGACTTAGCAGCCAATGTTAACTTTTTCAGTAGTGTATTACCCAATAATGTTGGCGACCTTCAATTTAAATCAAACGCATCAAAAGCGGGTGATTATATTGAGCTACGTTTTGAAATGGACACCATTGTCCTGCTACATACATGCCCACATCCACTAAACCCTGCGACAGATTACCCGTTTAAACCAGTTGAATATCAAATAATGACTTCTGAAGCCGTCAGCGAAGATGATTTATGTAAAAACGCCTGCTCAGAAAATCAACGTGGTTTTGAAAATAATCGTTTGTATTATTTAGGTTTATAGGAGATTTCCATGATAGTTGAAAGTAAATTACAATCTCAAGACGCTATTATTATTGATACCGTTGATGCTGGTGATTATTATTTAAAGGCCATTAAAAAGGGTCAAACCGTACGCATATTAGACTTAGAAGGTAACCAAGCAGCAGACACCTTGTTTTATAACGCCAATGATGTGAGTGAGCGGTACAGTGCCATCGACACCGTTCGCGAACAAGGTAATGTTTATTTAACCGCTGGTACCGTGTTAATGACTAATGACTGCAATCCAATGCTTGAAATTGTGGCAGATACATGTGGGCGTCACGATACTTTAGGTGGCGCTTGCGCAACAGAAAGTAACACCGTGCGCTACGCCTTAGAAAAAAAATGTATGCATGCTTGTCGTGATAGTTGGTTACTAGCCATTGCAGAAAATGAAGAACTCGGCTTAAACAAAGCTGATATTACCCATAACATTAATTTTTTCATGAACGTTCCTGTTACCGCTGATGGCAAATTAACCTTCGCTGATGGTATTAGTGGTGCAGGTAAATATGTTGAATTAACCGCGTTAATGGACACCATTATTCTCATTTCAAACTGTCCACAATTAAATAATCCTTGTAATGCTTATAACCCAACGCCGGTTGAAGTATTGATTTGGTAACAATAACCATTTCACCAACAAATTTGAGCCGTAAGGACGACCCTACGGCTTATAATATTAAGCGGGACGACCCGCATTTTCAGAGCTAAATATTATGTTTAACACTGTCTTAATTGCAAATCGTGGCGCCATTGCCAGTCGTATCATTAGAACACTTAAAAAATTAGGAATTAAAAGCGTTGCGGTATACGCCGAAGCCGATCGCGAATCTCTTCATGTCAGAGAAGCAGATGAAGCTTATAGCCTAGGTGAAGGTGGAGCGGCACAAACCTATTTAGATCAAGAAAAAATTGTTGCCATCGCCAATAAAACCGGAGCGCAAGCTATTCACCCAGGTTACGGTTTCTTAAGTGAAAATGCTGACTTTTCAGATAAATTATCACAAGTGGGTATATGCTTTATTGGTCCACGCCCGCAACAAATGCTAGATTTTGGATTAAAACACCAAGCAAGAGAATTGGCTGATGCAGCGGGTGTTCCTTTAGTACCAGGTAGTGATTTACTAGACAGTGTTGAAGAAGTCATTAAAGTTGCCAACAACATTGGCTATCCAGTGATGTTAAAAAGTACCGCCGGTGGTGGTGGTATTGGTATGCAGCGTTGTGATGATCAAAGCCAATTAGAAAAAGCTTTTACTAACGTAAAATATTTAGGCGCACAAAACTTTTCAAATGATGGCGTATTTTTAGAAAAATTTGTTGAAAAAGCACGTCATATAGAAGTACAAATATTAGGTAATGGTGCCGGTCAAGTTGTCACTTTAGGTGAACGAGATTGTTCAAGCCAGCGTCGAAATCAAAAAGTTATAGAAGAATGTCCTGCACCTAATTTAACAGATGAAGTTCGCTTAAAAATGTTCGCAACAGCCAAGCAGTTAATGAAATCCATTAATTACTTGAATGCCGGTACCGTTGAATACATATATGATGATTTAACACAGCAATTTTATTTTTTAGAAGTGAATACTCGCTTACAAGTAGAGCACGGAATAACAGAAGCTTGTTTTAATATCGACTTAGTGGAATGGATGTTGAAAATAGCCTATGAAGAAGCTACCGACTTATCTTCAATTGCTCATTTACAACCTAGTGGTCATGCAATTCAAGCCCGTATTTATGCCGAAAATCCAGTTAAAAGCTTTCAACCCTCGGCTGGTCTATTAACTGAAGTTAACTGGCCACAATTAGAAAAAAATGCAAATGAAACGCTGAGAATTGATCATTGGATTGAAGCAGGTTTAGAAATCTCTCCTTATTTTGATCCTATGCTGGCTAAGATGATTGTGCATGGCGAATCTAGAGCACATGCAAGCGCAGCACTAGACAAACATTTAGCAAATACTGAGTTATATGGTATTGCAACTAATGTCGATTATGTACGACAAATTTTGCAAACTGATTTATTTAAACAAGGGAAGATATTTACTCAAACCCTTAATGACTTAACTGCCAGTTATAGGGGTTTTGAAGTAATAAAACCCGGCACTATGACCACTATTCAAGATTACCCTGCTCGTTCAGGTTATTGGGATATAGGGGTTCCACCATCTGGGCCATTTGACTTTTATTCATTTAACTTAGCCAACCGTTTATTAAATAATGAGCGAGATGCTGCTGGATTAGAAATAACAATTTCAGGTCCTACTTTACATTTTTATTCTGACACGCAAGTAGTGATTTGTGGTGCTGACATTGCAATTTCGTTAGAGGGTGAAGAATGTGCTAATAACCAAATAATTCAAATTAAAGCAGGGCAAATCCTCGCTATTGGTGATGTTAAAACAGCCGGTGCTCGCGCCTATTTGGCTATTGCTGGCGGTATTCAATGCCCTGATTATCTAGGTAGTAAAAGTACCTTTACATTAGGTCAATTTGGCGGACACTGTGGTCGCGCATTACGCACTGGCGATTTTCTTGTGCTGCCTCCTCTAAGCCGTGAGCTAATTTCAACTGAAATTAATAACGACAAAGTCATTGAAAAAATTACTGCCTCCATGACAAATAATTGGACGTTACGGGTTGTTTACGGCCCTCATGGTGCACCTGACTTTTTTACCCAAGACGATATTAAGACCATTAACCAACACCAGTGGGAAATTCACTATAACTCAAGCAGAACAGGTATACGTTTAATCGGACCAAAACCTGAATGGGCGAGAGAAAGTGGGGGAGAGGCTGGACTTCATCCTTCTAATATTCACGATAATGCTTATGCGTTTGGTACGGTCGATTTTACTGGCGATATGCCCGTTATTTTAGGTCCTGATGGTCCAAGTCTTGGTGGTTTTGTCTGTCCATTGACTGTGATTTCTGCCGATTTATGGAAATTAGGCCAATTAAAAGCAGGTGATAAATTATCATTTGAAGTTGTTGATTTAACAACTGCAAAAAAATTGGAGGTCGCTCAATTACAGCAATTATCATCATTGTCTGAGCAAGCTGTTGACTATGTTCCTGTCACTATTGATCAAGAAAGCACACCCGTTATTGACACCTTAATAACTGAAGACGGTGAACCAGATGTAGTCTTTAGGCAAGCAGGAGACAAATTTTTATTAGTAGAATACGGTGAACTCGTTTTAGATCTTTCATTACGTGCTCGAGTTCAAGCTTTATTGGTTGCCGTTCAACAAGAAAATATCGACGGTGTGTTAGAACTAACACCGGGTATTCGATCACTACAAGTTCATTACGACAACTTAATCTTGTCGGTAGAAACGCTTATTGCTCGATTGAAATCAGTAGATCTTGCGCTTGGAGACACCAGCCAATTGAGCTTTAAATCACGAGTGGTGCACTTACCGCTAAGTTGGAATGACAAAGCTTGTCAATTAGCCATTGAAAAGTACATGCAGTCGGTAAGAAAAGATGCGCCATGGTGCCCATCTAATCTAGAATTTATTCGCCGTATTAATGGTTTAACTGATATTGAAGCGGTGCAAAATATTGTCTTTGACGCTAGTTATTTAGTACTCGGGCTAGGTGATGTCTATTTAGGTGCTCCGGTAGCGACACCACTTGATCCTTGCCATCGTTTAGTTACAACTAAATATAATCCTGCGCGTACATGGACTGCAGAAAACTCTGTCGGCATTGGCGGCGCATACATGTGTGTGTATGGCATGGAAGGTCCTGGTGGCTATCAATTTGTCGGGCGTACCGCTCAAATGTGGAATAGATATCGTCAAACCGATGTATTTACTCAACCTTGGTTATTACGTTTATTTGACCAAATTCGCTTTTATCCTGTGTCTAACGAAGAATTAGAAACCATTCGTGCCGACTTTCCTATTGGCAACTGGCAACCAAAAATAGAAGAAACCACTATTTCAATGCCAGATTTAGCTAAACAATGGTCAAAACAGCAAAGAGATATAGATAAGTTTGTTGAACAACGTGAACGGGCGTTTGAGCAAGAAATGGAAGATTGGAAAACTACAGGCCAATTAAATTATCAAGCTGAAATGGACGCCCCACAAGAAGATCTTAATCTTCAGCTTGGCGATGGTGAGTTTGTAATTGAGTCATCAGCTGCGGGTAACGTTTGGTTGGTTGAATCGCAACAGGGAACAGAAATTACCGCAGGCGAAACGCTAATTATTTTAGAATCGATGAAAATGGAAATTGCGATTACGGCACCTGAATCAGCTAACGTTGTGAAAATACTCGTAGAAGCAGGTCAGCAAGTACAAGCGGGACAGCCATTAGCCATATTAAAAACAAATTAATAACATTGAGAACAGTGAGAAAGTCATGAATTTAACCATTGCCGCATTAAATGATGCGTATCAAAAGAACACAATTACACCATTACAATTAACGACTACTTTACGAGCAGAAGCTGAAGCGTTAGAAAATGTCTGGATCCATTTGTTATCAGCTAGTGAACTTCAGCCTTATCTAGATAATTTAATGGAAAAGTCGCCAGAAAATTGTCCTTTGTGGGGCGTGCCTTTTGCAATTAAAGACAATATTGACCTAGCTGGAATCCCTACCACCGCAGGCTGTCCAGAGACTAGTTATATACCTGAAAAATCAGCACATGTTGTTGAGCAACTCATTGAAGCAGGCGCTATTCCGCTAGGAAAAACGAATTTAGATCAGTTTGCAACTGGCTTGGTGGGTACTCGGTCACCTTATGGCGCTACGCCAAATTCATTTAATAAAGATTATATTTCTGGTGGTTCTAGTTCAGGATCTTCTGTGGCAACTGCCTCTGGCGTGGTTAGTTTCGCATTAGGCACAGACACTGCTGGCTCTGGTCGTGTACCTGCTTGTTTTAATAATTTGATCGGATTGAAACCAAGTAAAGGCTTATTGTCAACTTCAGGCCTAGTACCCGCTTGTCGCAGTATAGATTGCATCAGCATTTTTAGTTTAACCGCTGATGATGCTCGTACAGTATTTTCGGTTGCTGCTGATTTTGATCCTACAGACGGGTTTGCCAGACCAAACCCTATTACCAACCAAGGTTGTGTTGACATTGCCAACAAATTTACTTTTGCAGTGCCGCTGGAATCACAATTAAAATTTTTCGGTGACGATGCATATCAACAGGGCTATCAAACCGCTATTGCGCAACTAGAAAGTATAGGGGGCAAAAAAGTCGAGTTAGATTTTTCACCTATGCTTGATGCGGCACAATTATTATATGATGGACCTTGGGTTGCAGAGCGCTATGTTGCAACCAAAGATATTCTATTAAATAATCCATCGGCAATGATGCCCGTAACAAAAACGATTATAGAAGCAGGCGCAAAACCGACTGCGGTTGATACTTTTGAAGCTTTGTATAAGCTACAAGACTTAAAACAATTAGCTGACAAACTCGTTAGTAGCGTCGATGTGTTAGTAACTCCTACAGCGGGGCGACATTTCACGCTGGCTGAAATAGCAGAAGAGCCAATTGTACGTAATTCACAGTTAGGTTATTACACTAATTTTATGAATTTATTAGACTTTACTGCCATTGCTGTTCCTACTAGCTTTACAGATAACAATATGCCTTTTGGTGTTACCTTATTTAGTGCCGCGATGACCGATCAAATGTTATTAACTTTTGCTAAGCGCATCCAAGATCACAATCAATTACCATTAGGGGCAACTAAAAATAGCTATCAACTAACAGGAAATGCCATAGAGAATAGCAAAGGGTTTATTGATGTGGTGGTTTGTGGCGCGCACTTATCTGGCATGGTACTTAACCATCAATTAACAGATCGAGGTGCAATATTAAAACAAGTGACTGAATCTTCATCTAATTATCGTATGTACGCTGTAGCAGGGAAGGTAGAGCGCCCTGCTATGATTCGTGATGAAAAAAATGGTGAGTCTTTTGTTGTTGAAGTTTGGTCATTACCTATTAGCGAGTTTGGTTCTTTTGTACAAGGTATTGCTCAACCATTAGGTATTGGCAAAGTTGAACTTGAGAATGATGAATATGTCACAGGGTTTATTGCTGAGGGATATGTGAAAGAATTTGGAAACGATATAAGTGAATTTAAAGGTTGGAGAGCATATCAAGATCAGAAAGCATTAACGTAGAAGTTTTATGGATGATATGAAATGTTTTACAAGGTAGCGTTTGTTATTAAATAATCGCTCGGATATAAGAATAGTATTGATTTAATTAATTTAAATTTTCAATGGGTTATATTGATACTATTTTTAATAATTTTCTATTACCAAAGAAACGACTGCAATAAGCACGGCAATAAAAATGAACACTCCGATAACTCCTACAATAATAAAGTGACTAAATTTTCCTTGGCCAAAATCTCTTTCTCTGTTTTTGTTACTTTGAACACCAAAAAATGCTGCGGCAACACTTTTAATGGTGGCAATCAATGATGGATTTTCTTCAGGCATTTTATGTGACCAATAAGCGATAAACTAGTGGAAACTATAGTGCAATAACTTGACTAAATCCATATGCGCTGAGTTTGAAGGTGCTCGTTTTCGGAAGCATGAGTGACTAATGACCAAGTGACATTTATAAATGTATTAGAAATAAAAAAGTGTTAATCGGTTGGGTTTAACCAATTAACACTTTAATGTCACATTTCTTTTTTAGTTTTTAGCTTAGAATGATTTACCAATGCTAAATACTAAAGATTCTTCATTACCTGCTGGCTCAGTAGTCCAACCGGCTTGTAACTCTTCAGAGTTTAAAATCACAGCAACACCTAAATCAAAACCAGAAACTTCAGTACCGTAACCTAATTCAATATAGTCACCGTCAGCATCTTTACCCCAAGTACCGTAAGTGGCATAAAATCCTTCGTATTCTGCAGTAGCTGAAAGGAATGAGTAATCTGTATCTGCAGCGCCATCACCGTCACGAGTACCTATGTTATACGAAATAGAGAAATAATCATAAGAGGCACCAAGATTAATTTCATTGTAAGCCGTGTCAAAGTCGTTTTCTGTATATTGGTAAGTAGCAAAACCAACAGAGTAACCTAGGCCGTTGTCTAATGTGTCACTGTAGGCGCCATATAAGTCAATTTCTAACCCGAGTTCTACATCGGCAATCCAAGTACCAACAGAAAAGTTACCGCTTTCATAATCAACTCCAGCACTGGCTGATGCAGTACTTGTTTGAGCAACACCACGGAAGAAGTATTGTGATACTAGGCCAACATTGGCACTTAAACCTTCAATATCAGTCGCTGATGCTGAAGTTGCAACGAATGCAGATGTCGCTAATAGTGAAGATAGTGTGATACTTAATAGTGATTTTTTCATGTTAATCTCTCTTAATTGTTATAAAGTTGTAAATCTATTGAGTATTTTGCAAAGATAATGCCCGAATGGTTCATACTGGAATTAATAAAATAATTTCCCTTATTAAACAGTTACTTGTGTTGAAAATATAATAATAAGTAAAAGAGGGTTTTTTATAAATATTGAAAGAATGTACTGATATGGTGCAGTTAATTGTGCCTTGGGCAAAATAGGTGCACTATTTATATTGATCACCGCCACTTAAGTTGAGAATTCACGGCAACATGAGAATTTATTTTGGAATTTGTTTTTTATACCCAACGTTCTATATATGTCAGTATGTACAGGTTGATACTAATCACACGGGATCATAGCTAGTAGAAATACTTATGTGTGTGGGTTCCAGTTTATTTCTAAATTCTGTCCAGCAGTATAAAACTCGCCATACCTACCTATTTGTTATGTTGTGTAATAAACATCTGGAGTGTCAGCATAAACCCTCTTCTATAACATAATAAGAATTTGACAGGCAAATTATAACAAATGAGTTATTCTTCTTTATTAAATTCATCACAGGAAATAAGCTGCTCAGGCACCACAGCGGTCATTCGTCGTTACATTTTAATGTTAACAAAGTGGCAAAAGTGGCGGTTAAAGCAAATTCCTTAAACGGTGTAGTGTTTTAGCACTAATATTTATTAGTGCTAAAGTTCTTTGTGCGCCAAGCGGAAGTGAGTTGCAGTTAAATTCAAATTTCCGCTGTAGGCTTAATAGCAGTCACTATAGGTGCTTTATAAGGTGAGAGTATCTTGTTTTCACTAAAGATGAATAAGCGTTTACAACTACGAGTCAATGCAACATATAGATGTTTCGAACATGCAAACTCATGAGCGTTTATTATAACTACATTATCAAACTCTAAGCCCTTGGTGAGCAATGTTGTACCAATACATTGTCCGTCAATATTTCTCCCCATACGCCTCACCGTATTTCTCTGCTCAGTCATAGCATCAAAGACACTCGAAGGAGTATGGATAGCAGTTTTAATCGCATTCAATACTTGATAATATAAACTAGGTCTTTTACTTTTAAATTTATACTTTTTATTAAGCAATATCAGTACATCCAATACCTTTTCTAGACTGATATCTGATAGAAGTTCTGTAATTATTGAATTTAGTATATCTCCTTTTACTACATCTTTTCCTTGCTTTTTTTTCACCCCTTTTAGATTGAACCATTCATTAACGTTAGTTTTGTTAAAGAGTTTTACTAATATTTCTTCCTTCATAAATTTAATATTTCTATTTTCAAAAACCATTAAATCAAGCGACTTAGCTAACGAATAAAAACTTTCATGATCTATAGCTTCAATTAATGTAAGTTTATTGCCATGATCAATTCGTGACTTAAAATTCGCTCTTGCGTATATATTACCTTTTCCGTTTTCACCTTCAGGTATGATTATTAAAAGGCTTTTAAATGCTTGGTTACTCAATAAAAGATTAATTTTTTCCCTGAAAATATTTATCCGTTCATTTTCAGAAGCGTCTTTTTCAATTTCTAAAATCTTTACTCCATCACATTGTAAGTAATCTAAGTCTATAGGCTGTCTCTTTTCGAGGTCATCTCTAATTTTGATGAATTTATTTCCGAGATCTTTATTATTACCATTGTGTAACCAACGGTTGGGTATAGAAAGACTAGGGGCTTCAATAAAGTCATTATTCAATAGCTCTAGAGGAAAGTCTATTTTGCTTTTATTAATTTCTTCAAAAATACCTTGAAGCGGATCTCCTAATATCCTGGTCGGTACTAAGTTTGATAATGTCATGATCAAACTATGCTGTTCTTCAGTACAGTCTTGGTATTCATCGACAAACAAGCCTGAATAGGTAGAAGTAAAAACCTTACTGACTAAGCGATCTTTAAACAATTCAATTGAGAAATTAACAACAAATGGATGGTAAATCTTAGGGTTATCTTCAGAGGGTTTATTTTCTCCTATATAAAATGAATTAGCATACTTTTGGGCAAAACTGCTAATTGTTTCAACTTTGTATTTACTAGATTCTATCTTTTCTTTTTTGATTTTTTCTTTAATTGATGAAACACCTGCATGAGTATGTGTAAGTATCAACTGCCTGCCTTGAGTAAATTTTAGCGCTTCCACAATAGAGTATGTTTTTCCATACCCCGCAGGTGCGATTCTAAAAATCTTTTTATATTCAATGAACTTTTGTGCATCCATTTAATCGTCAATCCATGAACTCAAACCATTAAATATTTCACCTATTCTTTGTTTTTTTAGCTCAACGATATATTTAAAGATTATGCTTCCTAAAAATTCGCCATGATCCACTCGCTTAAACCAATCAGTTTTCTTCTTCTTATTTTTATCCTTATCCTTGCTCTTTTTATCTTTATCAGTTTCTTTATTTGTTGATGCTTCGGCTAAAGCGATCCTCATACCTACAGTATCACTTTCTAACCAATTTTCAGGAAGTTCTGAATCAAAATATTTTTGGACTTTTGACTTTATTACGTTCTCATTCCAACCATTAGCCTTAATAACATATTCAATCAGCTCATTAATTCCTTTCCACGGTAAATCTAAAAATATTTGTGTTTCAATATCATTGTTAGTTTCACAATCAAATAGCCTGATACCCTTATTCGCTAAATCAGTCTTTTGAGAATTCAAACCTATTTGATCAGAATCACATAGAATAGCGACCTTAAAATTTGCATCATTTAATTGCACTGCACGAGATTCTAATTCGTTCCCAGTGCCATCAATATAAGCGCAATCAGTAAATGACAATGGTGGTTTTTTTTCTACTAGCTGTCTATGTTGATCAAAGGCTCTACAAATACCAACTTCAGTAGCTCCTTCACAGACTATAACTTTCTTAGCAAAAAAGGCTTCGGGACATGCCCTTACACATTTTTGAAGATTTTCTATTTTCTGTTCAAAGTTATTTATTATAATTTCACTGGTTCTACGATTGTGATGTATAATAATTAAGTCCGTTGAATCCAATTCAGTAATGACATCACGAGAGTGAGTCGTCATGAATATTTGCCCATGATTTTCTTCTTTCAAAACCCTGCTTAATAATTTTATTCTATCGGGTTCTAGTCCTTGCTCAATTTCATCAATTAACATGATTCCACCTGATTTAGTTAATGCAGATTGAATTGCTATTGAAGCTAAACGTTTAGATCCTTTCCCTTTCAACCTAAACGGTACTTGATAATCATGTAGTGATAAACGCCCCTCTTTAGAAAGAAGTTCCTTGAAATCAATTGTTGTATTGGTATTTCCTAAATCTAAACCAATTGATGCAGCTTCACTTTTAATTTGGTCAATCGTAAAGCTTAATTCTTCAAAATCATGTTCATTTATTTTTTCTTTCGCATGTCGTAATGCATCAATTGCTATATTTTTACTAGAGTTTTCTTCTTGTTGTGAATTGTTTTTTAATAAAGCGTACAGAGGGTTACCTTTATTCCAAGAAAAATGTTTATCAACATAATCCGAAACCATATAACAATTAAATCTGGCTCTATCATTCGCAGAAATCTGCTTATCTTCATGCTCCCTATCATTTGTGACAAACCAATTAGGTTCTAACGTACTATCTACTAATAGCTTTATAGTTAATGCTTCTTGTAATTCACCATTAAAATCATCAATCAATAAATCATCCACTATTTTTTTGGTTATTTTATTGAATCCACGAATATATAGACCAAATTTATTTTCAATAAGAAGTTCTTGAGGTACATCGATTAATGAAATAGTAATTTCGAAAGGTTCTGTTATATCGCAATTATAGAAATCTAAATCTGAAAAGTTTAGATTCCAAGATGGAGAAAGAGCTGATGATATTGCATGAAGAATTGTCGTTTTGCAGCTATCGCCTCTTCCCACTAAACAGTTAAAGTCAGAAGTAATATTCGTTTCAAGATACTTTATACCACGGAAGTTTTTAATACCTATGTGAACAATCTGCGCCATAGCAATCCTTTACAAGCAAAATTAATAAGTTAGAAAATTTTTCATTACTTAATATATAGGATTTAGAGCTAAAAATGTAGGATTTAGGTACTTCAATGATATTAGAGACATTAACCTGAAATGTTATTAACTTTAGAATAGCTAAAACCTAAAATATTTATGCCTCCTTTCATATCGATAGCGGACTTGATATTGAGTGTTATAAGCTAATGTATTCGGTAGGCTCTGTGGCATAAGTGACGATTAATCCAAATCCCCAAGTTACTTCATTTTTTAGCACTAAAATTTGTTAGTGCTAATGTTCCCTTGGTGCGCATTCCTGACATTAGCTGTGGTTTGTTCTTTAGGTCACTGATTAGCCAATAGCTGACCTTAACTTTTGAGTTACTAACGGCAGTTCAGAGCGTAGTGCTGACATTAAGCCTCTGTATATTTAGGGCAATATTAGGTAAGACTTTCTGCTTACTTATGGTGCTGTTTAAGCTAATACTTGCCGTTCAGTATGCTCTATAAAAAATGAATAGTTTAATAATCTAGGTTTCGGAAAACAACCCACTATTTTCTATTATTTAGGATTGCCAACTAGCAGCAGGCTTCCAGTCATTAATCCACGCTGGAATATCACTGGCAGGCATTGGTCTGGCAATGCCATAACCTTGTGCCAAATCACAGCCCAGTTGCAACAACTCAGTACCGTGTTCAATCGTTTCCACACCTTCAGCAATCACATCACGTTTGAAGGATTTAGCTAAGGCTATTACCCCTTCAACAATGGCTAAGTCATCAGCGTCATGTAACATGTCGCGTACGAAGGTCTGGTCTATCTTAATTATTTTTGCTGGTAATCGTCTTAAGTAAGTCAGGGACGAATAACCTGTGCCAAAATCATCTAAGGCAAAGTTTACGCCCAGCGCCATACAGGCAATCATGGTTGTTGAGACATTACTTACATCCTCTAAAGCACTTGTTTCCAGTACCTCTAGCTCTAAATAGCGTGGTTCAACATTGGGGTGGGCTGCTAGCAGTGTCTTTAGCCTTTGTGTAAAGTTAGATTGCTGTAATTGTACTGCGGCAATATTTACACTCGTGTTTACAGGAAGATTAAGCCCCATTGCTTGCCATTGGCTGACTTGTGTCAGTGCAGTATCAATAACCCATTCACCCAGCTCAATCATCATGGGATTATTTTCAATGACAGGCAAAAACTCCATTGGACTTAATAGACCTTTTTCTGGATGTTGCCAGCGAATAAGCGCCTCAAAGCCCGTCACCGACCCTGTTCGCATATTAACCTTTGGCTGATAATAAAGCACAAATTGATGATTATCTAATGCGCTGCGAATACCCTCTAAGCTTTCTCGTTGCACTTTAACCGCGTCATCTTGAACGATATCAAATAAGTGATAACGGTTCTTACCTAATTCTTTAGCCACATACATGGCTTGGTCTGCATGGCGCATGAGCTGGTCTGCATCCACATTGTCTTGCGGGTAGAGGGTGACGCCAATACTGGCTGATACATTTAATACCACATCATCGACTGTGACAGGCTCAGACGATGCCAATAAGAATCGCTCTAATACTGGCTCACAGTCTTCAACGGTGTTTAAGTCAGTTAATACCGCCACAAATTCATCCCCACCAATACGGGCTAAGCTATCACCTTCACGTAACGCCTTCTTCATACGGACTGACAGTGCAATTAGCAGCTCATCCCCCATATCATGCCCATAAGCATCATTAACGGCTTTAAAACCATCTAAATCTAAAAATACGACAGCGAGTGACTGCTTATTGCGACTACAATGCAACATGGCTTGAGATAATCGGTCAGAAAGTAATACACGATTCGGTAGGTTGGTCAGTAAATCGAAATGGGCTATGTGCTCTAGTTGGCTTTGATGCGCTTTCATTAGGGTAATGTCGTTACCTAAGGCGACATAATGGGTGGTAGCACCCTGTTCATCACGAACAGCACTGATAGTTTTCATTTCAGCATATACTTCACCATTTTTATGACGACTCCATACTTCACCAGACCAATAACCTTCTGTTAGCAGAGCTTTCCACATATCAGCGTAGAACTCAGGTGATTGCCGTCCAGATTGAAGGATGCGTGGGTTTTCGCCAATAGACTCTTCACGACTGTAACCTGTGATACGTGAAAAAGTATCATTTACATCAAGTATCATACCCGCAGCATCGGTGATAGCGATGCCTTCACGGGCGTATGTAAATACGCTGGCGGCTAGTTTAAGTTTTTCTTCTGATAGTGTTCGCTCAGCAAGCAACCTTGATTGTTGGATTGCACTGAAACTCGACGTTGAAACAATCTCAGCAAGTTTGGCATAAAAACGCATTCCTTTAGCCACCTCATCATGGGTAAATCGAGGGACTCTATCGAGTGCTGCAAGATATTCTTTTTCATCAAAGCCATGAGTATTTGCTTGCTCTCTAAATATCAAAACATCAGGGACTTCATCTTTATAAAAAAATTGTCCAATGAAAACATTTCCCAGATGCTTACCTCCTATCATGAGTGGAGTGACCATATCCCACATGTTGTTTTTGCAACGGTAAGCCTTAAATGTGCCTTCTTCCACACCCTGTGTAAGAATCGTATCACTTTCAATGCATTTTTTTTGCGTATCAGGATGACAACGATGAAATTTAGTACAGATATCTTGCCACCCCACGGCAACTAAAATATTACCTTTGATATCAAGTACAGCACCTAGCATACCAGTAAGATGGTAGAAATCATCCATCAAAGATTGAAGTGCCGCTGTATCAATAATATCGGATAGCTCTAATGCATCAATGTCAGCAGCTGGCTCTAATATCGCTTTGAGCTTGTTTAGAATGGTAGTTTGGCTTTGTTTTAAAGTCTCTTCGGCTTGTTTTCGTTCGGTGATGTCAGCCATAGCGGTGAGACAATCAGTACCGAGACTATCTCGATTAGCCTCAATACTGAGCCACACAGTGTGCATGCTAACCTGCACTGATATCTCACAGGTTTGTTTACCTTCGCCTTCAAATGTTGCTGCCAGAAATTTATTGAATATCTCTTTGTGTTGAGGTGTTATGTAATTTAAAAACGATTTACCTACCACGTTGGCTCGCTCAATACCTAATAGGCTAGCACCCTTTAAGTTGAGTTGACTGATGAAGCCACTAGAGTCGAGAACAAAGTAGCCAATCGGAGAAAACTCAAATAACTCGATATAGCGTAGAGAAGATTCTCTTTCTGCTATTCGTGCTTGTTGGAGTTCCTCGTTCTGCCTCTCCAGTTCAATTTGATGCACTTGCAGCTCGTGTAGCATCCTCTTGGCATTCTCTTCGCTTGAGTCGCCTTTGTTACGCCCAACCTGAGCTTGTTTTTTCAGTTTCGCTTCGGCTTGCTGGCGAATCGCTATTGAGGGTGGCTTATATGACTTTGATTGCATGACTATTCACTAGGCCTTATTAAACTTAGTTCGTTCTGTAGCTTGGCTACTATCAATAAAGATAATGACTACGCCATCGATTGTTCTATGCTTTTTCATCAGGATAAATTTTCTTTACAATGAATGTATTCATTGTAAACTACTTCATGCTACAAGTGGTCAACTGATTATTACGGAAAACTTTTTATAGAATGCCTCGATATTCTGTTTCGGTGTTAATCAGAAAATGCTCTCCTGATTTACTGTTATTACGTTATAATGATTAATATGCTTTAATTAATTATGCTGACAAATTAAAAATCATCTCGAAGTCTTCTAAACTGTTCTCCAGTTATTTTTGGGTGTTTTCAAGGCCCGTTTCTCTCTTTTTTCGCTCGGTGATATCCTCGATAGCCAACAGAATAGCTCGCTTATGTCCCTTCTCTTGTTCAATCTGTCGAGCATTCAAAAGCATGGTGCGATTACCTATGATGGCAAAATCGTGTTCAACCTCATAGTTGTCAAAACTGTTCTTTTCAGGGATGATTTTTTCCAGCAGTTCTCGCAGCTTGGGGATATTCCACTGTTTATTGCCTAAGTCATAAATAAATTGCCCGATGGTCTGTTCCGGCTTTACTTTGAATAAGTCATAGAAAGAACGGTTGACGGTGACCACCCTGAGATTTTGATCCAAAGAAATTAAGGGTTCACGCACGGTATTGATGAGGCAGTCTGCAAATTGATGGGCTTGATTCTCAGATTCATTAATAAGCACCAGTTCTTTTCGGGTACCTTCAATATCCACTGCTGCCCGTTTACTTTCGGTGATATCAATAAAGGTAATAACCACACCATCAATTACGTTCTCCTGTGTCCGGTATGGCATGATGCGGACTTTGAACCAGCGTTCATCGCTCGCCGTAATCTCTTCTTCTATGGATGACAAACTCTGTAACACCATCCTCGCATTATGCTCTAGTTCGAGATAGTTTAGATTAGTATAAATGTCAGAAAGTGGGCGACCGACATCACTTGATATTAATTTGAATAGATGGGACACATGGGCGGTGAAACGTCGTACATGCAGCTCGTTATCCAGAAATATAGTGGCGATTTCGGTACTATCGAGCAGATTTTTCATGTCGTTGTTGACCCACGATAAATCATCAACTTTGGATTGTAGCTCAGCGTTGACTGTTTGCAGCTCTTCATTCATCGACTGCATTTCTTCTTTAGACGTGGTCAGCTCTTCATTGGTGGACTGCAACTCTTCGTTAGTCGATTGCATTTCTTCATTGGTGGACTTCAGCTCCTCTTGCGAGGACTGCATTTTTTCGCGAAGCATTTGGATTTGTTCATGTGCCTGTTGCAGCTCGGCCTTAGTTTCTTGCTCAGCAGCCCCGAGCTTTCTACGTGGTGACTTGGCTGGTTTTACAACATCAGTAAACACTACCATCAGTAAGCCACACAAATCTTTTGGTTTAGTAATGGCCTGTACTGTCAGATTAATAGTGACTGTATCTAGCGTCAGATTTTTAATAATAACGGGCTCTACTTGCTCTTGTGCTTTCTTCATAGCAACGTCAAGATGGTGTTGTAATGCTTCATGCGCCATCACGTGAATATTCCAGTTGGCTTTGCCCGCTGCTGGCTCTAAATACTTTCCGGTACGACCATTGATGTAGATAATGTCGCCGTCAGTATTAATCAATACCGCTGCTGGCGAGTAGCCCTGTAGAATAATTTGATCTGCCTGTGTTTGAAGATTGGTGATATTTGTATTCATCTCTGTGAAGCTCTCTGGTTGATTATCTAGCAAAGATACAATGGGAAATACTCGTGTGGGAAAGTCGACATCTATTTTTTGTGAAGGATTATCGATGCGAGTAAATAATTGAATACTTTCATTAATCGGTTTGAATAATGAGGTGAAACTCCCAATAGTTTCAGCATTACCCAACAACAGAATACCGTGCTGAGTGAGTGAATAGTGAAACAATGGGAGTAGCTTATACTGAAGTGCTGGTTCGAAGTAAATAAGCAGGTTACGACAAGTGAGTATATCTAACTTAGTAAACGGTGGATGCATGATAATATTCTGTGGTACAAAAATTATCATTTCACGTATTTGCTTGTTGATGCGATAACCCTGTTCATCTTTAACGAAGTAACGAGTCAATTGCTGTGGAGATACGTCAGCTTCAATATTCGCTGAATAATAGCCTCTTCGTGCAATATTGACGGCATCCTCATCAAGGTCGGTAGCAAATATTTGCAGTTTGAAACGCCCTTTAGGCTTAATGTCATCCAATACATCCATTACTGTCATGGCGAGAGAGTAGGCTTCCTCTCCGGTAGAGCAAGCTGTTACCCATGCTCGCAGCTCTTTACCTTGTGGATAATTGGCTAAGAGTGCTGGCAGTGAAATTGACTTGAGCTGCGCCCACACGTCTTTATCACGAAAGAAATGGGTTACCCCAATTAACAGCTCCTTAAACAGTAGGTCTTGCTCTTGTGGATTCTCACGCAGATAGCGTGCATAGAGTGCGATGGTTTTAAGCTGATGTAGGCTCATACGTCGTTCAATACGGCGATATATAGTGTTTTTCTTGTAGAGTGAGAAGTCGTTTCCAGTCCGTTCACGTAATATGATGACGATTTGATCTAGTGCACTTTTTGACTTGAGTTCCAATCCCTGCTCAATAACCTTTGTGGCGCCTTGTCGGTTATAGTTGAAAAATGCCATCACCTGCTCTGGTAGTTCTTCAGCAGGGGCTATGATGTCAGCCAGCCCCCCGTTAATCGCGCTACATGGCATTGAATCAAATTTTGCAGACTCAGGTGACTGCACCAAAGACAGTCCAGCATTTTCTTTTATGGCGCGTAAACCTATTGTACCATCAGAGCCCATGCCAGACAGAATAATACCCACAGCACGTTCATGCTGATCATCAGCCAGTGCTCGAAAAAAGAAGTCAATGGGTAACCGTAACCCTCGACTAGCCACGGGTTCAAGCAGAAGTAATGAGCCGTGAAGAATGGACAAGTCTTTGTTAGGTGGGATCACATACACGCAGTTAGGCTTTACTTTTAAGCGGTTGCGAGCTTGTGTTACTTTCATCTGCGTTATACGTTGCAACAGCTCTGGCATGATGCCTTTGTGAGTTGGGTCAAGGTGTTGGATGACTACAAAGGCTATGCCACAAGGGGTTGGCACATGGGAAAAAAAATCTTCTAAGGCTTCCAAGCCTCCAGCAGAAGCGCCGATACCTACAATTATTGGAGTATTCACAACAGGCAATCGACTGGAGTCAGAGGAAGGACTTCGTTTAGCCATTTTAATTTCCTTTTTCATCAGGATAGATTTGCTTTATGGTGGTGCGTTTATCTATTGTAGACATACTGTTGCAGTGGTCAACTAATTCTAGACAACTGTTTATAAAATTCATCATCTTTGTGTTTCGCAGTTAATCAGAAAATGCGAACTGATTTACTGTTGTTGAAAGACGCTCTAAGCTTCAAGTTGGCATGACAGGCATTAAATCTAATAACAGCTTTTAGCGAAATAAAGTCATAAAATATTAATTGATGTTAATGGCAGCTGTGTCGGATCACTTGTCGCTAGATAAGCCAGAGCTAAGGTCTATATTCGTATCTAAGTGAACATAAATTTGCCTAATTTTGAGGACTCATTTAGGTCAGCAGTGTGGCAAAAGCACTTAGTAATCATTCCAAAAAGTTTAAATTATTAAAATTTATCAGTGATCATTTTTATGTCAGGAATGGCACTTTGAAGTCATGCCAACGCAATTATGTGAACGACATATTGGTGGCTACATACATGTTCAGGCTCTATTTGTGCGGGGGCGTGATTAATGATTAACGAACGTAAAGTCCAATAATTGCAAAATATATAAGGTTAATCCAGTTAGGTGAAACTCCTGTTCCAACTAAACTGACTCTTGTGGGGTAATCAGGTGATTTGTGAAGGTGAAATTTGCAATCATTGGTTTCCTCTAGAAATAACTTTCAGTTATTTTGAGATTAACAGACTAAACGCTATACTCTTAATATAATTGTTCAATTGAGACTTACCAAACATGGATGCCATCATATTTATATTACCGTTGCTAGTTTTGATTCTTGGTAGCTTATACATCGTCAACAAAAGCTAGGGTGATGGAGTTAAAACTGATTATTCTCACTATTAAAAAAGCAAGTGCCAAACAAGTTAAGCCTTTTAATATCCCCATTTAAAGGTCACTAACTACAGGCCTAATAAGATGCTGCTAAGGTCATTGATTGTTAAAATATACCTTTGCCGTTATATTATCATCAATTTTTGTGTCTGTATTTTTTCTTACGTATTCAAGAAAACGCTCACAATCAAAGCTAGTTTTTTTCTTTTTTAAGTTCGCAAACAACAGTTGAGCTCTCTCTTCATCCCTCAGGTCTCGATTAGCATCATAAAGCTTTAAAAATATACTTTTTACAGTTTTATCATCAATTTCTATATATTTTTTCTGCTTAACGGAGTCAAGAAAGCGCTCAAAACCCACGTCAGACTCAAAGCAAAAGTAAAAAACTAATTCCTTTTTTGTTAAATCACGATACCACTTCAGAATAAGTTTTTTTCCTTCTTTTTTCCGATTATTATGACAAAGGCTATTATGTTTAATCGAAAAAATCTCACAAGTAGATTTAGGCCCAACATCCTCACTTTGGACAATACTCAAAGCAAAATTTCTTCTCACCTTTTCAGAGGAAAATTCTTTTTTTATAAAAACGGTTGCAGCATTACATTTTTTTAATAACAGCTCATTTTCAGACTTTAATTTAGAGTTACTTACTACTAGCTTGCTCATTTTTTCAATTTGCTTAACCGTCATTGAACCATACTCACTCCTTAATCGATAAAATGTTGAATCTCCAATCTTGTGTTCTTTAAAAAAATTTGCACTTGTACCCGTTTTTTTCTGAAATTCATCTAATAAAAAGAAAATTTTATCAGGTGTATAAATTAATTCTTTCATAAAGCCTATATTTCTACATTTAAGAAAAGAAAATATCACCACTTAAAGGCAGTAAAAACGTTGTTTTTTATATGGAATTTTAATAGCGCGGAATCTGCTATGTCATTTCACTTTTTTATCATGTTTAATATTTCACAATTGAAATAGAGGAAGCTATTCGCATAAATATGGAAAAACCCCTATAGCACTATTTTGACAAACGAATCTTTCATACTACACTTGATCGTACAAAAAGTAAACGATTATTTTTTGTTGAAAATTTTGGATTTACATTATGAGCAATAAGTACAATGCAAATAAACATAGAGGCCGACACATATTTCGGTTTAACTCAAAAAAGAATGGCAATGGTATTAATGGTTGTGGCATTAAAATCGAGTCGTTTTTAGAATACTGTTACGCATGTATTTTTGAGTGTGATCCAAATATAATATCTTTTGCTAGCCAAGTAGAGACAATGCATTCATATGTTGCCGAAGACGAAAAAACCAACAAAAAAACACCTGATTTTCTAGTGCAATATGTCGATGGTAGCTCAGAATATATTGAAGTTCACTGGTCAAAAAAAGTTGATGCGGAATATCGAGGCAAAATAGAGCATTTTTCTAATTATTCTTCCTCACAAGGTCAATCTAGAATCCGTATAGTAACTGAGCTTGGGTTAACTCCTTTAATCCGAGTTAATTACCAACTTATTTCTGATTGTATGGCGCAGGCGCTATCTTTTTCAATTGAAGATTGTGAATTACCTGAACATATCACTTTGAATGAGGTAATCGAGACTCTAAGCCATCACACCGATACGCCTATTGAGGAAGCCTATTATTTAATAGGAATTGGGTATTATGAATTCAATATGTCTTCATTGTTACAGTGCGATACAGCGTTAATTAGGGTGTCGCTATGTTAGAGGGTATCAGTATTGGCTCACAGTTTCAGAATTCTCATGGTGGCATTGAAACCCTTATATACCAAGATACTTATAGCTACCTGTTTGAAGAGGATGAAGACAAAACAAAAAAACATGTTATTGAATCCCATATTTTTGAAAAGTATATTGAACAACATAAATACATTCTTAAACCTACAGAGAAACCACACCTTCAACTATCTGATTACCAAAAAGTTGATAGGGATGAGCGTTTAAAATATATTCTGCCGTTAAGAGACTTAGTCCATGAACAAGGTCTTAAAGCCACGACAAAAGATACTTATAAAGCTTTAATCTTGGAAGTTGAAAAACGCCACCCAGAAACTAAAGGACGTAAGCATCCAGCTCATAAAACCGTCGCTAAACATTGGCGAACTTGGGTACAATCAGGGTTTGATAATGACAGTCTTGCGAGTAAGCGACGAACTGCTCCTACTCGCTTAAATTCAGAAACAGAAGCTCAAATCCAACACCATATTGCAACACTTTGGTCAGACAGTAATTCAAAACTGAGAACAGCTCATTACTCGGCATATAAGTTAGGGGTTGAAGAAAAATTTCAGGTTAATCCCTCGATAAAAGTTGCTAGTGAACGAACATTTTATCGAAGACTTGCTGCTTTGAATGAAATTGAGGATAAACTTAATAGCCCAATTGTTTCAGCCGCAACAAAAAATCAACTGTCTCTTACTTTAAGGCGGCATATTCGTACAAATTTTGCTTTGCAGAGAGTGGAGCTAGACAGAGTCCACATAAACATGTGCCTCGTTGATGACGAAACACTTAAGCCAACTAAACCAATATCTATCTATATAGCGATAGACTGCATGACACGAATGCCATTAGGTATCGTTGTTGATTATGGCAAAGGAGAAAACAAAGAAAATGTTTTAAACCTTATTCGACAGTGTTACTTAGCAGATGAAAGCCTTATTGCTAAAGGAAAGCCTGTTGTAATGGTTATGGATAATGGCTCAGGTTTTAACAATGCGGCAATATGGAAAGCTTGCAAACGGTTACACATAACCCCTGTTTACACCCCGTCAAATCAACCTTCAAAAAAGCCTTTTGTAGAATCGTTCAATAATATCCTTCGTAATTCCTTCTTCAAAGGCATGATTATCACAGATAGCAAGGGTAACAAAACAGTCGGCTTTAATAGCTATAAAGGAAAAAGAACAGATATTGATAGTGAAAAGCTTGAAAAGACACTAGAAAAATATGCAGATATAAAAGTTAGCGACTTCCTACGTTTATTAAATATTTTCCTTACTGAGTATACCCATAAGGTGCATAAAGAAACTAAAGTTGCTCCGATAATGGCGTGGAATGAGTCCATTAAGCGAACACCACGACCATATATTGGCTATTTCCAAGCAAAAAAAGGCTTTCATGTATTCAAAGATAAGAAAATAAATAAGTTACAAAAACGAGGAACTGTTCACTTACTTGGGCAAAAATTCTTTAGTGACGATCTTAAACTGCTTTACATAAAAATGAATAAATACGCGGATAAAGGTAACAATCCTGATGTTGAGGTGTTTTTTGACCCCTTCGATGCACGCTATGTCACGGTTAGTGTTATCGATCCAACAACAAAAAAAGAAATTGATATTTTAGCTTGTAACATCGATTTAGACATTATGCCCAATATGATTTCATTCGATGAATTGAAAGGGTTTAAACCCAAAAGCTATGATATTTTGCAAACAAAAAAGCATGAAATTACTGGTTATTATCAAGGCAATATCGAAAGTTTTTACCCTCAAAAAACACGCGCAATGAGAAGTGGGACAACAGCATCATCTTTCGAAAAGAATAATAAAGAAGGATTGAGTGTTGAAGAGCGGATCAAAAAATCACATAGCGCAAAACCAAAAGAATCCAAATCCTTTTTTGCAAAACTTGAATCTATAAACGATCAATCAACTCCCAAAATTAATAGGCCAAAAGAATCAATAACGACAACACCAAGTGGAAAGAAAGTAAAATGGTAGCAGCAATAACAAAATCAAAACGTGAACCAATCGCAATGCCAAGTTCACTCGTTAAACATGATTCTCTTAAAATAGCATGGAAACGAATATGTCGTGTACATGCCATGCATTCACAATCTAAAAATAAGAAAGGTTTACTTATTTATGGAGGATCTGGCATTGGAAAGTCGCAGGTAGGTAAGGTATACGCGTATTTACATCCCCCTCAAAAAATACGTGAAAAAACTATTCAACCTGTATTTCTTTATCGATTTAAAGAATCTAAAAAGAGCATAGACGATATTTTAAAGCTATTGATTAAAGCACTAGGAACAACGCCTCCTAGGGGCAAGACAGAGCCAGGAGAGTTAGATGCTCAATTTTGTTACTTAATAAAAGAATTAGGAGTTGAGGTTATTATTCTTGATGAAATCCAGCAGATTTTACCTAACTCCGATGGTGTCACAGCACTTAATACGCTTAAATACTTCTGTAGTTTACTCGATGGACTTAGTGCTTCAATAGTATTTATCGGCAGTGACAGAGCAATGCGATTACTAAACTTTGGAAAGACAGATAAAACTGTTGATGATAATGAACAATTGAGTCGCCGCATGATGCGCCCAATTAAGCTAGAGCATATTGAACCCAAAACCGATGAATGGCTTGAGTGCGTTAATTGGTTCATAGATAAAATTCGTTTCCCTTTTTTAAACTATAAGGACGGCCCTTTATTAAATAGGCTTTACATCGCGTATATGGAGCGAAGCTTTAGTACATTGGAAAGCTTGTTTTTATTAGAAGACATGTCAGGCATTCAAGATAAAAAAGAGCTAATAGCCAGATTAAAAGATAACTTTGATATATATGGAAAATCTAAAACTAACCCTTTCTGTTCAAAAGATATATCAGACGATGAAGTCAAGACGATTCTTGATGAATTACTTCGTACAAAAGATATATCAGACGATAAAGTCAATACGATTCTTGATGAATTACTTCATACAAAAGATGTGGATTGAAAAAATGTTAATTGCAATCAAACCGATAGCACACTCTGATGAAAGCAATATTGGCTATGCTTTACGATTAGCTCTTCGCAATGGCTTTACTTATATTGACAGGTTATTTTCTAAACCAATCTTAAATAAAATCATTAAAGGTAGGTCGGTAACCATCAACCCTCAGATCATACTAGCTCCTAAGCCCTATATGTCTAAGCAAGCTTATACCACAAACCCGTTATTCGAATTTCCTACTCACATTGAGCCAAAAGTTTGCTTAAGGTGTATTCAGGAAAAGGGATTTATTAATGTAGAAGTACAAAGTCCATTCATTCATCAATGCTCAGCACATCACGAACCTTTAATTGACCAATGTTATACCTGTCATAGTCAATTAACTTGGGATGTGGCACTTCTCAAAGGGAGGTGTACATCAAAACATTGCGGTGCACCATTAATTGAGCACCCTCAAGAGAAGCTTCCTACACTAATGGAAAGCCAAGTTTCCGATTGTTTACTCGCGTCATATCTTTTAAATAGTAGTGGGAGTACATTGATAAAACAACAGCGACATCCAGACATTCCTAACTATCAAGAAAAGCTCAGAGAAGGATTTGAATTTCTCAATGACCACTCAGCTGTACGAAATTGGATGCAAAAAAGCATCAATAGCCACTCATTTAATTTTCCAATAAGCTTTGCGGCAGTTGGTATAAACCAGTTATTCAGTAACCTTAAAGCTATTTGGCCTGTAAGCTGCGTACTCCAACAGTTTAATAGTATCGAGCGTACTAATACCAATATTGAAATAGAGCCATTTCATGTGACTAGTTCAACAGCTAGTCAACTATTAGGAATGTCCTTTGAAGCAATAAAAACATTACGAGATAATAACTTGCTCATATCGAAAGAAGGACAGAGACTTAACTACAAATCAATTATCGACATCTCACCACTAATTGACTTACTAGCCAATAACTTTATAGATCCGGACATGAAATCAATTGCAGAACAGAAAAATAGTATGTTTAATCATAATATTTGCATGAGCGTCGTACTATTATCTGTCAGTCAAGGAAATTTAACGGTGGGATATAAATCAGGCTCTGACCTGAGCTCTTCTATCTATATCAAGCCAGAAGACTTAATGAAACTTATAGATAAACAGAAACATCAAAATGGTAAATCAATAACATCAAAAGCTCTAAAATACAGGTTCTTGGGACCGTATGATTTGAAAGGCACCAATCAGTTAGAGTTTAATTTCGAGACTATCAAATAAATAATAACGTGTTGTAGTAATAACATGTAGTAGCTCTGATTTTATCTCTCGATTCCCAATGTCAGGGCTCAACTAAACCTGATAAATAGCTTCAAGCTGTGAGTCCAATCAGTTAATGCGACGTTAACTTTTGCCACAAAAGAGACCTTTCCTAACACCCTAAATCAGCACCAAAAAGGTCTTCTCTGATACGAAAGCGGAACAAAATATAAATTCTACTTTAATACTTAATTTGTGTTTGGTGACATAAAAAATCAGTTGCAAAGAGGGTCAGCTTTATGATCATAAAGCTGACATAAAATTAATAATTCTAAGGCACTTTGGGGCACATAACGCCATAGTTCTTGTGTACCCTTTTGAGCGTAGTTTAACCTTTTCATTGTTGATTGAAATTATAATCTTTTGGAAATATATCAACCTCATTTTTCTTTTGAAAAGCAAACCAATTAATCCAGCCGAAAGTGATACACATTAGCCAAGTTAAATAATCAATTAAGAGTAATTCATTTCTTTCTATACCTACTTTACGTATTAATGCCGACCATTTTAAGAAGCCACTGCCTTGCTTAAATTTGAATACTCTATCGTCTTGCACCGCCCATAAGTAGTTATATTGAAAACAAAAATCATGCAGAATGACGGGAATTAATAATAAACCTGTAGGGGAGAAAAAGAACCAAACAATTGCAGGGTATGAACTTCCATCAAATATAAACCCTTTAGGTATAATAATTTCTCTTTTATTTGGTAAAACATAGTGCCAATCATCAATAACCTGCCATTGGCGCTTTCTAAAAAGTAATCGCCATAATTTTGATACAAATGAAAACTGTTGCGTTTTTATTGCGTAAGGCTGCAATTTGGGCATTTCCATAACGTTTTATAACTTTATTAATAGTGAATGCAGACATTCTATAGTTAAATGGGTATTAATATAAAACGCAAAATTTTACTTGGGTTAATCCAAAAAATTTATCAAACACTTACCCTAGGATAAACTATGTCTTTAGAGTTATTAACGGAATACATTGAAAAAGCTGATGAACTATTTACGGATGAATTACATTTACATGTCATAGCACTAGAAATTGAAAGAGAATTATTACCAGAGCATGTAGCCATTTTATTAGAAGCTTTTCCTCTTGAACGAAGGTTAAGTTTATGGGACTTATTTAGTCATGATTTCCAGCAAAATATTTTTCTGGAAATGAAAAACGAATCTAGACAAATGATATTAAATGCGTTGGATGATGATTTATGTTTTCCTTTATTTGATCGTTTAGATGCCAATAGTTTACTTGAGCTTACTGAAAACTTAAGTGAACGCTTTATCGAATACGCTGTAACTAAAATGACAGCTAAACAAAAAGAGCTTTTTAAAAAGGCGCAAGATTATTCTGATGATGAAGTGGGGCACTGGCAAAGTTTCGACGAAATCAAGGTATCACGAAAGCTAAAAGTATCAGCCGCAAAGAAACTTTGTGCACAAGACCAGTCAATGCTAACAGACATCATTTATATTATAGATAATCAATCTAAGCTATTAGGTGGAATATCTATAAATCAATTATTAGTATTGGATGATGATAAGCCATTAGCGGATGTTATTTATATCGAAATATTGGCTATTGATGCCAGTAAAAATATAGTAGAAGCTGCTGATGAAGTGATACTTTCAGGAAAGTCGGCATTACCTATATTAGATGAAAATGGCTGCTTAACAGGCCGTTTAGATTTACATTCTGCTTTTAAATTTAAAGAACAACAAAAAGATACCCAATTAATACAATCCGCAGGTTTAAGTGAAGAAGAAGATTTATTTGCAAGTGTTTGGTTGAGTAGCAAAAACCGAGCAATTTGGTTAGGTATTAATTTAATGACGGCTTTTTTAGCCTCATGGTTTATTGGGTTATTTGAAGCGACATTACAACAAGTTGTTGCTTTAGCCGTACTGATGCCAGTGGTTGCTTCAATGGGCGGGATCTCAGGCAGCCAAACATTAACGCTAATTATCAGAGGATTAGCATTAGGGCAAATCACGGATGCAAACAGACAAGACATTGTAAAAAAAGAATTAAAAGTTGGCGTGATTAATGGCCTTTTATGGTCAGCAGTAATAGGTGTTATTACATTCTTTTGGTTTGGAAACCCTATGTTATCCGTTACTATCTGCATCGCAATTTTGGGTAATATTCTTGTCGCTTCTCTTTCTGGTGTCTGGGTGCCCTGGATATTGAATAAGTTAAATATCGATCCTGCATTATCGGGAGCAGTTATTCTCACAACAGTTACAGATATCTTTGGCTTTATCGCATTTCTTGGCTGTGGCACATTATTATTACTTTAACTTGATTTAAAATATTATATTTAAAGGTGGTTTGATAAAAAAAAGTGATTAATAAAACAAAAACATTTCGCTTTCCAATTTAATAAATTTGGCACATTATCTTGTGAAAATTAACTCGTAATTTTTTTAAGGTAAAAAGATGAACAGAAATATATACGAAGATACCGACATAGATGTTGATAACAATTCTGATATTGAAGGCTTTGAAATCGCCTATAGTTCCACTAATAAAAAAGCGATAAGAAAAACGAAAACGAATAAATATCACATAAGGCAAAAGTTGGATTCGATAAATGAAAAAAGATCACTGGCTAGACAGCTAGATTCGTTTAGTGACTATTGGAATTTTTAATAAATATATATTTACGGTGTGTCAAGTAATGAAAAATATAATATCACTCTTAACTTTACTAATACTTTCCTCAAACTTAGCTTATAGCGAAGAATTGGAATCTGAATTAATGTTAGCGGATGAAGACTATACGATACGTCTTTTATGGTTATGCCAAGGCTATTCACAAGATGATGAAATTACTCAAACTGATTTGAATTCCTATTTATTAAAATGCATCAATAATGAATTAGAAGCAGGTTATTACAAACATATAAAAGTATTACCCAAAGAAGAACAATAGGGTTAAGTAACTCAAACGTAGATGAAGAGTAAAGTTTGAGTTACTTTACCTTCGAGAATTAGAAATTAAATATAATTACATGAAACTATACAAGGATTTATCCATGAAAACTTTTAAAATCACTCTGTTAGCGGCTTTAATCAGTGCCCCATTGTCAGCAGAAACTATTGATAAAACGTGGCAAGTTGGTGTGTTTGGTGAATACATCAAATCACAGTCTTCTAAAGAAGATAAACCTGACTGGCAACGTGTTGAAGCTGGCAGAGGCGTTGGTATTGAATTAGAAAAAATAATTAATGAAGACTGGAATGCGCGTATAGAATTAGCGAAAACTCGTTACGATATTGATAATGGCACTGATAAAGCTAACGGCGCACGAGTGGGCGTTGATGCAATTTATAAAGTTGATGATTCAGATCTATACTTTTTCACTGGTGTGAAGCATTTTAACAATGCCAAAAGTTACAATGCCATTAATGTAGGTGCTGGTTATAATGTTCAATTAAATGACCGTTTCTCTTTGTATGGTGAAGCAGCTATCTACCGTGATGTTGATTATGGAAATACCGATCAAGGAATTAAACTTGGTTTAAAGTATGCCTTTGGCGATGTAAAAGCTGCTGCAAAAAAGTCAGTAAAAATGCCAGCCAAAGCAGTTGCTCCTGTGGTCACTTTTGTTGACACTGATAACGACGGTATTGCTGATGTAAATGATTCATGCCCTAATACAATCAAAAATGCGAAAGTTGATTCAAGAGGCTGTGCAATAGTTGAAAATAAAGTTGTAGAAATGAATTTAGACGTGAGGTTTGCAAATAACAGCGCTAAATTACAATCACAAGCAATGAGCGATATTCAACGCTTAGCTGATTTTATGATCGAACACAACAAAACTAGTGTTGTTATTGAAGGCCACAGCTCTGCTGTAGGTAAAGTAAAATACAACTTAGCTATTTCACAAAAACGTGCTGATGCAGTTAAAAGTGAATTAATTAATAAGTTTGATATCGATTCAAGCCGTGTATCTGCAAAAGGGTTTGGTGAAGAACAATTAATTTCAACTGGCAATACTAAAGCAGATCATGAATTAAACCGTCGTGTTGTTGCAAAAATCAAATCAACAGTTAAAGCTGTAGTAACAAAAGATTAATACAGCGTAAAGTCACATAGCACTTCGTTGTATGAACACAGCTCAAATAGCAATATTTGGGCTTTTTTATAGGTGATTTATAAACGCCTAAACCTTAGTTGGCGGTTACTCGCTATTCACCTTAAAACGATTTAAGCGCTAACTATAATGCCTATTTGAACATTATCAATATTAAATATTTTTATTTTAGACAGTATGCAACGAACTCTACAAGTAAATTAAATATAAAACCAGTAGAGCTAAGGTGACGTAAATGTTCAATTTGAGTTACTTAGTTATTAATGTTTATCATTAATAAATCACAAGGTGGTTCACCGAGTAGTGTCGTTGTTGTACTACCAATCCATAACTGTTCAAGCTTACTTCTAGTAACTAAACCAATCACTAGAATATCAACTTGGTTTTTATGAATATATGATGAAAGAGCATCTTCGGGGGTACCTTCAAGTAAAATACAATGCTCATCAGGAAGTCGAAGTCTCTTAGCAAAAATGTTTAACCCCTCGCGATGCATTAAAAGTAACTTATTTTTATGTTGAGTTAATACTGATGCTACATAATAACAATGCGCTATTGCCCATTTAGCCTTTAACGATGTAGCCAATAACTGTATTAACGAAACGATATCATCATCTATTTGTCCGGGCCTTACATGCTCATGTAATGGGTCTACAGCCGCTAATATATTAACAGAGTGCTTCCATATTTTTTTTTGCAACAACAAAATGGAGGCTTTAATATTAGTAAGTTTTTGAAAAATAGGGTGGCGTTTTGAAATGGATGAATCTTCTATAACGACAAGGCAGTTTTCCTTGATTGCAATTTCACTATCAAGTAAAGAGAGATAATTTGTTGATTGATTCACTATCACATCAATTTTAATTGCATTCATTGCAAAAAACTTAAGTAATTGCGTCTTCTTTTCATCCAAATCAGCTATCAAATTGTTAGTCAAGGTGTCTTTTTCAACAAATAAATGCCAATAGCCATGTCCCGTCAATTGTGGGCTAGCATCGATAATAACGGTAACTTGCTTATTATGAATTTTAGCAAGACGAACCATTTTATCCAGCGATGATGCATGGAAGTAAAATCGACTGTCAATAAACCAAATTAACTGTTCTGTTTTCATGTCGCTATTGACCTTAAAGAATATGACCTAAATATATTGAAGAACACGTAATTATCCTTCCAAACCCATAAGCTGATTTTTATTATATTTAATGATTAAAGCCAGCGTTTCTTCTTAAATAATAGGATCAAACTAGTTGATATGAGTGCCATAAAACCGAGTAAATAATAATAACCATTAGCTACTTTTAACTCTGGTATATATTCGAAATTCATCCCATATAGGCCAGCTAAAAAACCCAAAGGGATGAAAATAGCGGTGATCACTGTTAACACTCGCATCGTGGCATTTAATTGATGAGAGGTAACCGATAAATACCCATTAATTAAATCACTACAAATATCATAGTGCATCTGAGCTAAACTAAGTAACCTCTCTATCCTTTCATGCACATCTATTACTGTATGAAGCTCTGCTTGATTGATGATTTCTGTATCATCGGCTACTAATGTTTTAAGCTCACTGCCTATATTACTGTGGTAACTAAAAGTTCGCTTTAATTTGGTTAGTCTAGAGCGATACAAGGTGATCTCTTGCATCATTTTGTCGTCTCCGCCCAGTTGAAATTTATCTTCAAGAGCCTCAAGTTTATCTTCAAACTCAAATAATTTTTGAAGGTAAATACCACAACTGAAATGAAATATTCTTAACGCTAATGTGATTGGGCTTTTTCCCAAATATTTTTCACCATCTGCGCTGAATAATCGGTCTACCGACATCGAATTTTTTGTATGGCTAGTAATTAATATATTAGTACCAACAAACATGCTGATTTGTAAATGCTCAAATAACAAATCGTCTTGTGGTTGGAAAATACCGCGATACAGCATAAAAATATAATTATTGAATAATTCAATTTTAGGGGGATGACGCTCTCGTTGCGCATCCTTTATCGCTAATGAATGGCAACCTAATTCTTGTAGCATTATCCTCTCAAGCTCTTGGTCATGTGAATCAATATCTACCCATAAATAAGAGCTTGGCTCTTCACGCCAACTATCAATTAGCTCTTCTCCTCCATAAACAACGGTTTTATCAGCGTTTAACAACATACATTTAATCATCAGATTCTCTTTTTTAATGCTCACACATGATTTATAGACTCAATATTACTAGATATCTAGTGATAATTAGAGATTAGTTCAACCAATTATTTTTGTTATGTACGCGAAAATAATTAATTATCTTTAACAGTAGTTAATCTATAAACTCCAAAAGGTGTATAAATTGACACAACAAACATTAGCAATTAACTGGGTGGGAACATGTCGTTAGATATAACTATTACTTGGATTGCCATAGCTTTATGTATATCGCAATCCGCAATATTTTCAGGCTTAAATATTGCTTTGTTTTCGCTAAGTCGTTTACAACTTGAAGTTGAGTCGAGTAAAGGGAATAAAGCTGCCAAAAATGTTTTAGCGTTGAGAAATGATTCTAATTTTTTATTAGCCACTATTTTGTGGGGAAATGTTGGTATTAATGTATTGCTAACCTTATTGTCAGATTCAGCCTTGGCGGGTATTAGTGCCTTTTTGTTTTCTACTGTTGCAATCACAGTGATTGGCGAGATTACACCGCAAGCTTATTTTTCAAGAAATGCATTAAAAATGGGGAGCCTACTATCACCCGTTATTAAATTTTATCAAATATTATTTTACCCTGTCGCCAAGCCTAGTGCGTTAATACTGGACGCTTGGTTAGGTAAAGAAGGTATTACCTATTTAGCAGAAAGTGAGCTAAGCAGCATAATACGTAAACACATAGAATCTGAAGAAACAGATATAAATCATGTTGAAGGGATAGGCGCATTAAACTTTTTTAAACTTGATAAAATATCAGTTGCAGAAGAAGGTGAATTGATTGATCCTGACTCGATAATTGCGCTACCCACAAAAATGGATTTACCTATTATACCTGATATCAGCTCTAGCTCAGACAATGAATTTTTAAAATTATTGAACAAGTCAGGGCACCGTTGGGTTATCTTAACAAATGAATTAGGTGAGCCATTAGTGGCTGTAGACTCCGATGGGTTTTTACGCGATGCGTTTTTCGAACCAGATACTTTTGATCCTTACAAGCATTGCCATCGACCAACCATTATTACGGATGAATCGACGATGTTAAATGATGCTATTATCAAAATGAAAATGAGTGAGTCAACAGACAAAACATTTGACGGGGCAATAGAACGTGATGTACTGCTTGTGTGGGGAGAAAGTAAAAGAATCATTACGGGTGCAGATATTTTTGGTTTATTACTAAAAGGGATGCAGCCACAAGAGTTAAAAATTACTTAGCTTTAATTTGCTAACATAATGATTAATAAAAACTATGTTTGGTTAGGTTGGTAAATATGCAAAAGTCACAATGGTGGGGAATATTAAACGTTCCAGAAAACAATAGTTACATGTTAAATAGCGCTACCTTTATTTTAGCTGTCGAGCATAAAGCAAAAGAATGGTGTATACATGTAAAAAGAAACAGTGAGTCAAACGTTGAAGAAAATGATAAAGACTACAAACACTTCGTAGGAGAGTTTTCTCCGGTGTATTGTGGTGATATTAGTCGTCATATCGTAAACGGTAATACCAACGCTTTACAGATAAAACGAAGCTTGGCTGACAGAACGGTGGTTTGTCGACCAAAGTCTCCTATCACTATAGTACCTGGTGCAAGCGTTGTCATTTATTTAAGTACGCCTATCTGGTTAACAATCGGTTTGGCTGGTAATAAAGACACTTTATTGAAAGAAGTAGCGACACAACGGCTGTCAGACACATGGTTTGGTGCGTCAACCAGAGAAGGTGAATTATGCTATGCCAGCCAAACCGTGGGTAGGTTAGATATTGATAAACTACCCTTTAGAAGACAGCGAGCTATAACCCCCTTGCTTATTGAAAACCAAGCAGATAATGATTTGATTTTTGAAAGAATAGCATTGCCTGTCCCCTCTCTCTCATTATTTTCCACCAAATCAGGGCAACTTTGGACGCAAAATGTTTCATTAATTCGAGAAGATGATGGCGACTTTGCTAAATTAAAGTTAGGACGCCCTCAACCCGATTCGACCTTTATTAATGGACCAAGAGTTGAGTTAGGCCACGGGCAATTAATACGAGCCTTTAGTGAAATATTTAGTTAGAGAAATACGATGAACGAAATGTTGACATACCTTAACGATCTTTTTAACACTGAAATGCTACTCAAGCTAGGCCGCGCCATTGCTTTACTCACTATTGGCTTTATTGTGGCAAAAGTAATAAGCCGTTTTAGTTTACAATTTATTAGTAAAATTTTTACAGCGCACACAAGCCAGTTAATACAGCGCGGTACATATTACTTGATTTTTACACTCTTTATTTTTTCAGCGTTACTTGAATTAGGCTTTAATTTAAATGTGCTATTAGGAGCAGCCAGTGTGCTGACAGTAGCCATAGGTTTTGCCTCACAAACATCAGCATCAAATTTTATTAGCGGAATATTTTTAATGGCCGAACGCTCATTTGTTATTGGTGATGTAATCAAAGTTGGTAATACTGTGGGTGAAGTATTATCAATTGATTTATTATCAGTAAAGGTGAGAACATTTGACAATCTTTTTGTTCGATTACCCAACGAAGCCTTAATAAAGTCAGAAGTAACGACATTGACTAAATTTCCAATTCGACGTTTAGATATGAAGATAGGTGTCGCATATAAAGAAAATATAGCTAAAGTTAAAGATGTTTTGGAAAAGGTCGCTTTTGATAATCCCCTTTGTTTGGAAGAGCCAAAACCGCTTTATATTTTCCTAGGATTTGAAGATTCATCACTCTCGTTGCAGTTTTCAGTTTGGGCACAAAGAGAAAGTTTTTTAGAGTTGAAAAATAGTATGTATGAACAAATTAAAAATGCCTTCGACGAAGAAAATATTGAGATCCCTTTCCCTCATATGTCGCTATATACCGGAAATAATACAGATCCTTTTCCAATTAAAATAACTAAAGACAAGCGATAATATTATCACTAATACATACTTCATAAGTTGATTTTATGGCTATAAAAGTTTAAATAAAAAACCTATAGTGATTATGAATGTAGGTTTTTATTTATTATGATTGATTTTAGCATCCGCGAAAGCTTTTTATATACCGGCTTGAATAAATAGATTATTTATATTGGACTCTAAATCTAGCTCCCAAGTTTTCTTCTTATCTTCAATTAATGCTTCTAATACAGGCTTTATTGGAATGTTTAATCCATCACAGTCTAAGTTTGTGGGAGGTATATTAATAGATAAAATCACTTTCGATTTAGAATTAGTCGCTTTTATTATTGGTGTTATCTTTATGTTTGCTTCTGAAATAAACTCACTTTTACAATCAATAGCTATCTTTGTTCCAAATAAAGTTTTTTTTATTTCCCCCTCAATTTTTGCCTTAACAGGAAATGACAGGTTTATATCTTCATTTGTGCTAACAAAATCAGACTTACCTAACCTTTCTATTGTTAAACTATATATTCCCATATCCCATTTTTTATCAGTATGTTGATACAATAAGTAAGGTAATTTTTTTTCGATAACAATCTCAATTAGATTCTCTAGTACGTTTTCTTTTGCATAACTTTTACTGATTAAAAGACTGAATAACAAAAAAAGGTATATGCTTATTCTCATTTTATTTTATTTCCATATTTATCAATACTGAAGTTTTAAGTTAAGTGCTACTGGGCCAAGTCATATTGCATTAAATGGTAACATAGGGAAATAATTGAATAGTTTGCTCAATTATATCTACTTTATGACTCTTAGCTAAATATGATGCGAAAATTTCTCGTGAATAAACAGGGGCATTTTCTACCACAAACAGCTCGTTACTCTCAATATATTGAAAGGTCATTTGCCTAGGTAGGTAGGCACTTCCGCTAGCATCTAATAAATAATCTAGGGCAATTCTAGGCTGGCTCATATGATGTTTGGCTGGTGGCGAATCTTGAAATTCTCTTTTGTGCTGCGTATTTACCGACTCTCCATAATCCACCATAATATGGTTATTTAATGAAGAAGTTTCATTGATTAAATTTTCGTTGGTCGTTACAAGGTGTAAAGGAACGGTAGCTACTTTTTCAGAGATTAAACCTTCCACGTAGGGAGGCTCAAATAAAAAAGCGATATCTATAACGCGGCTAAGCAAACTCTTCCTTAGATCTAACGGAGAATACGTATTAGTAATCAAGCTTATATCATCAAAATTACGATGAATTTTTTTAAGCCAATCTTGTAAAATTATATCCCAAATTGACATCATTGAACCAATAACAAGTTGATGAGCATCGCTATCTGCAATCCCAACATCTTGTTTTGCTTTCTGCCACATAAA
>JAWUXK010000003.1:0-25179 GCA_034111385.1 Colwellia sp.
AATTGTTTGATCAGCTGGCATATGAGGTTCTTGTCCAGGTGAAATAGTATTTACATAAGCAGTCGTTGCCTCAAAAGGTAAATGAGTTCCACCGCGACGGGCACGATCAATTAATGCCTCAAGTATAAAGTGAGCACGTTCTGGGCCTTCGTTTTCTAATACAGATTCCATTGACTCTAACCATTCTTGAGTTTCCAATGAATCGATATCAATGTTTGGTAGATCTGACATGTTTTTTATCTCCAATATTGTTTTTTTATAGTCATTAAATTAGGTTTACATTCTGCGCATGGATCTTTCCATGCGGCTATTTTCTTGGGTTAGTTTTAACAGTATTTCCTCGATAAAAGCTAAGTGTCGGTGGCTAGCACCCCAAGCTTTTTGAGGTTTTCCGCTAATGATAGCGTCAAGTAAATTTTTTCTATAATCGGTTATCTTGCTAAATATCTCAGGACGTTTAGCTAAAATAGTTAGGTTTTGTTCTATGTTGTCTATGAGCAGTTGAGCCATACTGCGTGTGGTTTGTAAAATCACTACATTATGAGACGCAGCACATATCGCTAAGTGAAATTCATATACAGCTTTAGCTTCTAGTTGAAAGTTATCTTCTAATTGGTTATTACCAATGTTTTCGTGTTTGGTTTGTATTTGTGCAAAATCAGCGGCGGTGCCACGCATAGCTGCATAATAAGAAGCCATGCCTTCAATACCATGGCGAAATTCTAATAAATCGAATTGTGATTCATCGCTATTAGCCAGTAAATCAAACATCGGATCGGAAAAGGATTTCATTATTTGATTGCTAACAAAGGTTCCGCCTCCTTGTTTACGCGTAACTAGTCCTTTAGCTTCTAATTTTTGGATGGCTTCACGTAACGAGGGTCTTGATACGTCAAATTTCTTCGCTAGTTCACGCTCAGGTAATAATTTTTCGCCTGGTTGCAAACTACCTTCAATAATGAGTTCTTCTAATTTAGCTAAAATAATATCTGAGAGTTTTTGTGGAATCAGTTTTTGTTTAAATAGTTCTGTCATTAACGGTAACCTTAAATTATTTTTATTTGTATTGATTTTAAAGTGTTTAACTATAGTAACATATTTTGGTAAATTGGTATTACCTTTGTCTTTTTCGGTAAAAAAAAACAAAGACCACAACATTTGTAATGTAATATAGTTTAAGCTTAACCGTAAATCAAGGTTATTTTATAGACAATATTAGAGCTAGAACTCGAAACGTCTGTTTGAATTTACAATGGTATTACCAATTGATCTTCTTGGTTTTTGGGGGATGTTACGCGATACACAAGCTTCCTGGCTTTTCACTAAAAATAGACTTTAAGAGCTGTTTTTCAGTTGGTTACGTGTAATTCTAATTGCGTGTTGGGTAAGTTGATAATCAGTATTTTCTAAATGCTTTAATGCCTTTAGGGGGGATTTTTTAGGGTAAAGTGTTTAGGTACAGTTATAGATTTAATACATTAAGATATATTTTGTTTAGATATAGGTTAACGAATATTTATCTTTTAATATTCAAAGCGGGCTAGAACTAAACAAAATATCTATATTATATAAGTTGATTTATGTTACAGGTAAGGGAAGGTTTTAATTTGTGAGGAAGAACTGCTAAGGTGTTTTTAAGCAGTTCAATTGGATATTTCCTGTTAACTTATAACACCGAACAGCGTAAAAGTAGCTATGGTTGCCAGTAATAATAAGACATTACGTTTAGATAATCGTACTAATAAGCAAGGCTCTGCTGTGCAGTCATCTTTGTCAACCATATCATCTTCAGATTTTTGTGCTACATCGATTAAAATTTGGTGTGTTGCTTTTTTACCATCAAAAAAACTCGCTAACCACACAGGCAGTGCTTTAGAGAAATGGCCGACAAACATATAGCCAAATGAAGTTATTCGTACAGGCAACCAGTCAACATAAAATAAAATAGCATGATAGTTTCTACAGCCAGATGAAACGGTAGAAGCACTACTTTGGCTGTCTACATCGAGGGAGCTATCTTCCAAGTGTTTTTTTTCTGTTATATTATCTGGCTTGTCATTAGCTGAGGAATGCTCACTTTGATCTAATGTACATAGATTTTGTTGTTCTATTACTGCAGTCAGTAAACGGTAGAAAAGCACACCCACAGCACCAAAAATAGTGAAAAATAACATGATAGCAATGTAATAACGGTAATTAAGCCATATGAGCGCTTGCCCAAAGCCTATGGGGGGTAAATTTTTATCGACAAGTAGTTGCTGATGAAATAAATCTGATGTTGTTGGCTCACCACGGAAAGCGGCTTGTAAGTAGTGTTTGTAGCTATTTCGAGTAGTGGAGCAGCCAAAGCAAACAATGAGTACAACAGTTGATATCATGAAATGAATACCCCCTTCACCAACCCAAAATAGAATCCCATAAAGCACTGCAACAGGTACAAATAAAAAAATGGTGTAGCTAAATGTGTCACCTTTAAGTTTAGATAACAGGAAGTTTTGCTTAAAAAAATTAGCATACTTTTTATAGTAATAATCAAAACGCCAGAGAGACGAAGAAAGTGACTTTTCTGCTGCTAGAGCAATTAATAAACTCAGTAAACTCATGTAAAACCTTGCGTGATATAAATAGCTTCTAGAGATTGATTTCTGTTAGTTGTTGTAGAGCTTGACGATAATAAGGCCAATTAAATATTGGCCCTGGATCGGTTTTTCGATCTGGCGCAATATCACAATGACCGACAATATGTTCATTAGTTATTAACGGGTAATGCTGTTGTAGACTGAGCGTTAATAGAGATAATTGATGATATTGTACATCCTCATAAGGTATATCATCGGTACCTTCAAGTTCTATCCCAATAGAAAAATCATTACATTTTTCTCTATTATTGAAACAAGAAACTCCTGCATGCCATGCTTTATTATCAAAAGATACGTATTGGATGATACTGCCATCACGCCTAATTAAGCAATGGGCGGAGACTTCAAGTTGGGCAATCTCAGCAAAGCTAGGGTGGGCATCAGCGGTTAACTTACCTAAAAACAAATCTGTAATATGGTTACCGCCAAAGCATCCCGCGGGTAAAGATATATTGTGAATAACAAGCAAGCTAATATTATCTTGTGGTTCTCTTGGACTAAAAAAAGTAGAGTATTGATGATCAGTATTTTGGAGCCAACCATTTTTAATGATTAATTGCTTCAACTCTTCGGGAGAGGAACTTGGTTGCAAATTATTACCTTTTGAGGCTTTGTTCTTGTCGGTTAACCACATACAATAACTTTTTAATTAAAATCGTACCCTATTATGACTGAAGATGACTCGACAAACAAAATTGGGAAAATTTTTGTTTGGCTTGCGTGGATTACAGCCATCGCTTTATTAATGTTTTTCTTTGAAGACGAACTTGAAAAACAATATAACCCAAATAGCCAACCACAAGTAACCTTGAATAGTTCAGGTCAAGCAGAAGTGATATTAAAGCAAAATAGGCAAGGGCATTATGTTACTCAGGGTACTATTAATGAAGCATCTGTGACTTTTTTGCTTGATACGGGTGCTACTCAAGTTTCTATTCCTGCGCATGTTGCAGATAACTTACAGCTTGAAAGTTTCGGTAGTTACCCTGTGCAAACAGCAAATGGTAGGGTTACTGTCTATAAAACTAAATTAGATCAGCTTAGCATTGGTAATATTTTCCTATATAATGTTGCCGCACATATCAACCCAGCGATGAAGAATGATGAAATTTTGCTAGGTATGAGTGCTTTAAAGCAGTTAGATTTTCAACAAACAGGCAAAAAATTAATTTTGCGAGAACCTCTTTAACAGGATAAAGTAAATGCTCACTTCTCAAATAGCTAAGCTACAGCGTGATATAACAGCCACAGTCACTTGGGCACTTAAAGAAGATTTAGGTGCCTTTGACAGCGAAGACGCCTGTGCAGATCAAGATATTACTGCGATGTTAATTCCTGAACATGAACAGGCAGTTGCTACCGTTATTACACGAGAAGATTGTATTATTTGCGGTGTCGCTTGGGTAAATGAAGTATTTAAGCAATTAGATGCATCACTTAACAGTACAGGGGAGCGAGCAACCAAAATATCATCTACCAAAATTACGTGGTTCGTTAATGACGGGCAAATGGTGAAAGCAAATACCACCTTGTTTGAATTAGAAGGCAATGCAAGAACACTATTAACAGGTGAGCGTGCCGCGCTTAACTTTTTGCAAACCTTGTCTGGTACAGCAACCTTAACTAGTCACTATGTGAAAGAGTTAGCGGGTAGTAATACTAAATTGTTAGATACACGTAAAACATTACCTGGCCTACGAAGTGCGCAGAAATATTCGGTTCTTTGTGGGGGGGGCGTTAATCACAGAATTGGTTTATTTGATGCTTTTTTAATTAAAGAGAATCATATTGCTGCGTGTGGTGGCATAGCGCAGGCGGTTGCTACAGCAAAGGCAAATCATGCGGATAAAACGGTTGAAGTGGAAGTGGAATCAATGGATGAGTTGCAACAAGCACTGGATGCAGGGGCAGACATTATTATGCTAGATAACTTTACCCCAACCATGATTGAACAAGCAGTAATTGCAACGCGAAATAAAGCCAAATTAGAAGTTTCGGGTAATATGACCATAGAAATTTTAAGAGAATACGCGAAAGCAGGGGTTGATTTCATTTCTTCAGGCGCATTAACTAAACATGTGCAAGCCATTGATTTATCGATGCGATTTAAATAGATCAATAGGCATTACTATTGATATACCCAAACTCATTACAAGTACTCTGAATCGAGCCGTATGAATGTGTTTGGGTATCACATTTATTTGATTAAATTTATTCTCGATCCAGCGCTTTATCAGCGAGCTTAGAATAAACAAAATTGACATAACATCGTTATTCTATAGTTCACTCACTTTGCGCGGTTATCAGTTTATCGCTTAATAAGATCACTCAATTCTTTCTTTGCTAAAGAATTTTCCATGGTTGAGCGTAATAACTTATAAAGTAAAATAGAACCGTCTATTTCCTCTTTACGGTTAGTTAAACTTTCAATATTTAAACCTAATGGTAAATCGTAAGGAATTACGGCGTCTAAAATCTGTTGTAAACTGTTGGTACAAATACGAATTGATTCATAAAGTGGACTTTCAGAATGGAGAATTCGCAAACTTGTTGCTTCGGGTACATTTACCCCTAACCATTCAATAAACTCTAATGTTTTCTTACTTCCACAAGGCGAAAAGGTAAGAATTAATCTTTGCGGTTTTAACCCTTGTTTTTTACATTCAATAGCGTAGCGGGTTAGCATGTCTATTGTTGCTTGCGGATTATATATAGCCTGAGAAATAAAGAAATTACATCCTTGCTTATGTTTTTCTATTAAGCGTTCATGTTCATTACCCTTACTTGCGTGACGCTCTGCAATGGTAACACCGCCAATAAAAAAATCATGTTCATTATCTACAAGTGTCTTGTAAGCATCAGCTAATGGTAGCGAGATATTATTGTTTTTTGAAGGACTACCCACCAAGACAACATCTTTAATACCATATTCTTGCCAAGCTTCATTGGCCCACTCATTAAAACTGTCACCGTCAGACTGAACAACACTTTTATAAGTAATTACTGGACGATTTGATTTTTTGTTCAGTAAGGATGAGTATAAGCGCGTGTCGTGAGTCAATTTAAATGGAAAGGGTCTTGGTTTACTTGTCCGAGAGTCTTCATCTTGAATGTCATATACGATTAGACCGTCATAATCGATATCGCTAACACGATCCAATAACTTTTCAGCAATCGTTTCAATCGCATCTAATGGGGTATCATTTTTTGGTGGTGTAGTACCAATAAAGTAAACACCGCGATTAATATCGTTGTACCTAGCTCGAAGCTCTGACTGCTTATTCAAAATATCTCTTCTTGTTAAATTGATTATATAGACGTTTAGATGTCTATATAATCTTGGAAATTGACTGAGTTGTCAACTGTAGATCTGAAAATAACTTAATAAGCGCATGCTTTTGATTGGTTACTTCAATTTATTAAGAAAGGTTTGTCTAAACTTGGCGAGTTTGGGGGAAACTACAACCTGACAGTATTGATTCTGAGGGTTGTTTTTAGCATAACCTTGATGATAGGTTTCACCAGAATAAAAATGTTCAACAGGGCATACCTGTGTAACTATAGCTTGGTCAAAAAGTTTTACCGCGGTCATTTCGTCAATGATTTTTTCAGCAATAGACTGTTGATATTCATTATGATAAAAAATAGCAGAGCGATATTGACTACCAATGTCATTTCCTTGCCTATTTAATTGGGTCGGGTTGTGTAAAGTAAAAAAGATCTCAATAATCTCTTGGTAAGAAATCTTTTTAGGGTCAAAAGTTAATTGGACAACTTCAGCATGACCACTGTTACCTGTGCAAATATCCTCATAAGTAGGGTTTTCAGTGTGCCCTCCCATATAGCCAGAAATTGCTGAATGAATTCCCTCCACTTGAGAAAAAGCCCCCTCAATACACCAAAAGCAGCCGCCCGCTAAAGTGGCATGTTGTGGCTCATTATTGTCAGTTAAATTTGTCATCGTTAAGATTTCTCTCATTACTATCGTTAGTATTAACGATAGTATAATATTGTACTTAAACTACATAGACCTATCGAATAAACAATTTATGTCACCTTTTTTTAAAGCAAGCAATGCGCTGAAAAATTCAAAAGTGAATAACCAAATTGAGCTGGTACTTGGCTTACGTAGTGCTGCAATAATTATTCAATTATTATTGATCCTTTTTGTTAATCTGGGATTAGCATACGACTTACCTTGGTTGCCATTATTTAGTGTGATTGTCGTAGAATTAATTTTTACTTTGATTAGTCATCTCTTTTATCGTAATAAGTCACAAATAAGCCAGTTAGGGTTGTTGATGCAAATTTGTGCAGATATCCTATTTTTGTCTTTCTTACTGTATTTTAGTGGTGGGGCAACTAATGCTTTCGTGTCATTATTATTAATTCCCATTGCGATCGCGGCGGTTACCCTAACGTCTACTTTATTAGCCTTAGTCGCCTTTTTAGCCATACTGTCTTATAGTGTTTTATTATGGAATTTACCCATGAGTGTTATGCACGGTAATATGGATGGGCATTTTATTGGCATGGGAATCAATTTTTTATTTTCTGCCTTAGTTGTGGCAATTGTTGTAGGAAAAATGGCACGTAGTATTAATCAACGAGAATTAGCCATTGCAGCTTATCGGGAGAATTTGTTAAAACAAGAACAGGTCACTTCTTTGGGCGTGGCCTCAGCACAAGTCACTCACCAACTCGCAACACCTATAGCAACAGTACAGTTACTTGCTGATGAGCTGAAGGAAGACTTTCCTAATAATGATATAGTCAGTGATATACAAAGCCAATTATTACGCTGTAGCGATAGCCTTGATGCTTTTCGTGCTATGGTATTTGACATAAAAGAGAAAACTATTGTCGCAACTCAAGTGAATAATTTAATTGAAGACTTGTTAGATAACTTGCAAGTTAATCACCCAGATATTAATGTTGAATTAGTTGAACAACAACCAAAGAACACCGAAATAATGGCCGATGCTGCATTACTGCCAGCAATTTTGAATTTAATTAATAACGCGGTACGGGCAACCAAAGCCAATAACATTAATGAAATCGCGTTAATCAGTGAAGTGAGTGGCAAAAACTGGCAATTTATTATTCGAGATTATGGTGTAGGCTTTCCCATTGAAAAACTTAAACAGCTTGGTGTAAAACCCGTAAATAGTGAACACGGATTAGGTATGGCTGTATTTTTAAGTCATGCGAGTTTAGAGCGTTTAGGTGGAAAGTTAACATTAACCAATCATCATCAAGGCGGCGCTTTAGTTACGTTAAGTTTACCGGTAAGTAGTTAAAAATATGAAAAAAATATTAATAGTTGAAGATGATACTCTTTTTGCTAATACATTAAAGCGTCGATTAACCAAGCATGACTTTGATTGCGTTCATGTGGAAACCAACTCAGAAGCATTGTTAGCTTGTCACCGACATAAACCTGATTATATTTTATTAGATATGAAATTGTCACAAGAGACAACGTTGAATATCATTACCCCTATTCGTCAATTACGTCCGAAAAGTCGTATTATTTTATTGACGGGTTTTGCCAGTATTGCGACGGCAGTGGATGCAATAAAATTAGGCGCAGATGATTATTTAACTAAACCGCTTGATACACAAACTTTATTAGCGGCATTGGAAGAAAGTAAAGCGTGTGAAATTCCTACCAACGTAGAATTAGATGGTGAAACGCTTTCGGCGGAACAAGTACAATGGCAGCACATTCAACAAGTATTGAAAGCCAATGATGGCAATATATCTGCTACCGCCCGCCAGCTATCTATGCATCGAAGAACGTTACAAAGGAAACTGCAAAAAAAGCCGCAAAATACGATATGATTTTTTAACCTAGCCAGTAATACTTAACTGAAAATTTGAGAAATATTACTAGCTGGGAATAATTATTGGCAGTGATATTTATTAGAAGTTATATGCTACATGTTGATGAAATCTCACTATCACTTCTTCTTTCTGAGGTTCCATTTCTAGCTCGGTGGCCATTAATGTTATTGCTTGCTCTATTTGATTGAGAAATCGACCAAACCCATGTTCTGTTTGGTTCTTATCGGTAGCAACAAAAACTAACTGCACATTATCAACTAACTCACTCGCATCCCACTTACTGACAATTCCACAAGGGTTTTGTTCAGGGTTATAACCCAACATCTGTAATTCGCCCATGCGAGAAGAAATCTCGTGGATACTATAACGAACGACAGGGACTAATCCATTGGCGATTAACGCACCATTATTTAAATTGTAGCGTTTCGCTGACTGGGTAAAAGTATCAGTGATAAAAGTGTAAAGTGGGTTGTAGGGATCGCTTGAATCTGGATCAACATCAACCATGTTTAACAGTCTATTTGATATGGGTAAATTAATTATCGCATACGTCATCGCACTATGAAATTCAGGAAGTCTAACTTGTTGCTGTGCGTATCGCTCAATAATAGGACGTAACATATGTGTTTGCGTTGTTGAATTTTCATCCTGAGTTGAATTGTCTTTATCAAGCTTATTTTGGTTGAACAAATCATAAGTGATATGTTGGTGATCACGCAGACGAATATCACTTACATCAATCGCAATTTTGTTAGCAAACTCTGTTACTAATTGTGATATTTGTGCATGAAATCGGGCAGCATTGTCTCTAATCTCTTTTCCTGTGGTCAAAAACAATAATGATATTTTTTTTGCGCGTTTATTGGCATCAAAAAAAGATTTTTTTAATTGGTGACTTTCAGGGTTGTAATAAAATAAAATTTGTTGATTGGTCTGCCATTGGTGCATTTCTTGATTAAAGCGTACTCTAGTCAGTTTATCATTGGCGATAAAAAGGCAATTTTCTACTTCAAAAAGCTCTGATAAATCAAATAATACCTTCGCTAAGTTTTGATAAAAAGTACAATAATTAGTAGGTGAATTTTTTTTGTTTGAAGCAACTTTAATTGCTGAGAATTTTTTAATTAACTCATCTGTAATACTGAATTCGGCTAAAATATATTGATTGTCGCGAGCATTACTAGGCAGGTAACTTTTATGGGCTGCACTACGTTTTCTAATAATTGACATAGTCTTTCCTTGCTAATGATAATATTGAACATCATAAATTTTAGTTATGGTAGATTGAATATGTGACATTAATAAGTCAGATTTATGGTAGATTAATGACAATAAAACTGTGTCACTATTTAAGTCATTTCAAACGAGTTAATACCAAGGTTTTGGAGTTATTTGAATACTTAGACTCCAGTAAAATGTAACCTGAAAATAAAGAGAATTTTGTGCTAGAAAATCAACAAGCGTTAATTGAAGCCATTAACCAAACTATGCCTTTCGGTAAATATGCAGGACGAAAATTATTACAACTGCCAGAGCCCTACTTAGTTTGGTTTCATGGTAAAGGGTTTCCTGAGGGGAAACTAGGACAGCAATTAGCATTGATGTATGAAGTTAAATTGAATGGTTTAGAAGCCATGCTAAAGCCATTATTAAGAACAGATTAGCCAACGCAGAACGCTTATTGTTATATTCCGAATCTAAACATACGATTAGTTGGATAAATTTTGTTCTTAGTTACGGAGCCCAGAAAAATATGACTGAGTGCTTTTGGTGATGTGAGTGTCACCTAATATTGCTATCTAGTAAATTATTTAGCCAGATCGTTGAATAGGTTAAGAAACAGCTATTATCCTGCTTTACAATGATTGGTAAAATGCGTTATATCTATAGGCTAGTCACGGTTGAATGTGATGTGTGTAAGTTTAATTATTAGGTAACTGAAATAAAAATGATAAAAGTAATTATTGAGCGTGTACTCTATGACGATATGCAAAGTACATACGATTCTGAAATTCGCAAAAGTTTAGCAGAAATAACGAAGGCAAAAGGGTATATTTCTGGCGCATCATACAGCAATGTTGATAACCCCAATATCAGAACGATTATCACCAACTGGGATAATGTTACTTGCTGGAATCGTTGGTATAAGTCAAAGGAACGTCGTGAAGTTAATAAGGCGATTGTTTTAATGCTAGTACAAGATGAAAAAATTAAAGTGTTATTGACTCAGTCATAATTTTCTTTACGAACATCTGTAATTTGGTATTAGTAAATATTGGGTAAAACAACTCAACACCTTTCAAGCAGGGGAACCTCAATAGTGGTTTCCATGCACATATGCCTACTGTATTAAGTTAGGTTTGATCTTTGAAATGAGCGTAAATCGAAAGAAAAAACAGTTCATTTGTTGCGGAAGCGTTATTATTTCTCATCACAAACCGTGCATTTCTTTTGCTTTTTTATTGTGAAGTGCTTTCATAGGTTTGGCTTTAAATACTCATAGTTAACGTTTAAAAAATTCTTTTAAACAAAGATAGATACAATAAAAATAATCATCGGTAAATGTGTTTTGTATTTCACCATATAGATAATAAATGGAAGCGTATGAGTACTAATAAGCCAGATTTTTTTGAAATTTTCCCATGGAATGAAAATTTTGAAACAGGCATCGAGTTAATTGACGAGCAACACAAACAGCTCGTTCTAATACTAAATCGTCTTGCCGCTAATTTAGCAAATTTATCAACACCCGTTATTCTAAATGAAATTTTTGACGAGTTGGCTGCGTATGCCGACTATCATTTTAAGGCTGAAGAACTTATTTGGTCAGAGCATTTTAAAAATGATGAGTGGTTTACTAACCATGAACAAACTCATGGCTCTTTCATTAGTAAAGTCATAGATATAAAAAATAACCAAGTCGATAAACCTTTGGATGATGTCATTTATGATATTGTCGCTTTTTTGTCTAAATGGCTCGCTTATCATATTTTGGATACAGATAAACGCATGGCTCTGGCTGTTATTGCCTTAAAGTCAGGTAGTACATTAGCAGAGGCAAAAGCTTTATCCGATGAAGGAATGCGTGGCTCCATGGAAACCGTTATTGCCACGGTTTTAACTATGTACAGCGCTCTTTCAGCTAGAACCTTAGATCTTATGCGGGAAAAAAATCTGCGTAAACAGGCTGAGTTAGCGCTTCATATTAGTGAAGAACGTTGGAAGTTTATACTTGATGGAGATAAAGAAAATATTTGGGATTTAAATCTTGAAAATGATTCTAAATACGTTTCAAAAGGTGAAATTTCGATTATAGATATTATTCAAGATAATAAGAGCAATACTTCACGAATACATCCAGAGGATATAGATTCAGTTAAAAGTGATTTTTTAGATCATCTGCAGGGAAAAACCGAATTTTATACAAACCAACATCGAGTATTGAAGAATAATGGTAGCTGTTCTTGGGTTTTGAGCCGAGGTAAGGTTGTTAGTCGAAGCGAAAATGGAAAGCCGCTAAGAATGGTTGGTACCCATTCTGATCTCACCGAAAGGGAGCTGGCCTCTATTATCTATAGTAATAGTTCTCAAGGCATGATGATAACGGATTTAAGTAATAATATAATAAGTATAAATAGTGCCTTCACTGAAATTACAGGCTATAACGAAACCGATGTTATAGGCAAAAATCCCAGTATATTATCTTCTGGAAAACATGATAAACAATTTTATCATGAGATGTGGGAAACCCTTAATACGTCTGGAAAGTGGAGTTCTGAAATTTACAATAAGCACAAAGACGGTCATGTCTATTGTGAATATTTAAGTATTAATGTTGTTAAAAACAAACTGGGTGCTATTGATTACTACGTTTCTCTGTTTAACGATATAACTGAACATAAAAATGCGCAGGAAACTATTCACATACAAGCCAATTTTGACTCATTAACGCACCTTCAAAATCGTGCAATGTTTCAAGTTAAACTTGAAAAGCAGAAACTAAGATCAAATAGAAATAAATTACCTTTTGCGTTACTTTTTTTAGATTTAGACCACTTTAAAAGTGTTAATGATAGTTTTGGGCATGAAAGTGGAGATTTACTCTTAGTAGAAGCCTCTACTAGAATTATGCATAGCGTACGTGAAACAGATATAGTTGCCCGTTTTGGCGGGGATGAATTTACAATCATTTTACCGGACATAAAAGATACTGACTGTATAGATCGCGTCGCGCAAGACATTATTTTAGCACTAGGTAAGCCTTTTTATATTGGCTTGAATAAAGTCTATATCTCTGCAAGTATTGGAATAGCACTTTACCCAAATGATGCTAATACAAGTTCCGACTTACTGCGAAATGCCGATCAAGCAATGTATAAAGCAAAACAAACAGGTCGTAGTCGTTTTAACTATTTTACTCCATCAATGCAAGCGTTGGCACAAGAAAGACAAACGCTGATTAGTGACTTACATAACGCATTAGAATTTAAAGAGTTTGAACTTTTTTATCAACCTATACTTGATATGAAAACTGGAAAAATCATAAAAGCTGAAGCGCTTATACGTTGGAATCATCCAACTAAAGGTTTAGTTTGTCCAGATGATTTTATTCCGCTATCTGAGAAGTGTGGTGTTATTGTCGCTATAGGTGACTGGGTATTTAAAGAGGCCGCTTCACAGTCCAAAGAGTGGTTAGATAAATATAAACTTGATTTACAAATTAGTATCAATAAATCTCCAATACAGTTTAAGTTTGAATCGAAGGCTGAAAGTTGGGTGAAATATATTAATGATATAAATTTATCTAGTGAAAATATTGTTATAGAGATTACTGAAAATGTATTAATGGATAATGAAAATGATATTTTAGATAAACTATTGAAGTTGCGAGAAGCCGGTTTTCAGATTGCCCTTGATGATTTTGGAACAGGCTATTCATCAATATCTTATCTTAAAAAATTTGCGATAGATTATATAAAGATTGATCGCTCATTTGTAAGTAATCTTACCTCTGATTCTCAAGACATGATTTTATGCGAAGCTATGATTGGGTTAGCACATAAATTAGGTCTTAAAGTGATAGCAGAGGGAATAGAAACTCAATCTCAAAATGAACTATTAAATTTTCTGAATTGTGATTATGGACAAGGTTATCTTTTTTCAAAACCCATTCCAGCTAATGAATTTGCATCCTTACTGAAAGGTCAAACACAACTTTAGATCATCGAACCTTTAGATATTTCATAGCTATATCTGAGGCAAGAAGTACTATTGCAGTAGCTTGATAATCCTAGTTCAGGAAACAGTTACTATTTTATATTATTCAGGACTGCCAGCTAACATCAGGCTTCCAGGCACTAATCCACAAAGGAATATCGCTCGCAGGCATCGGTCTGGCAATGCCATACCCTTGTGCCAAATCACAGCCGAGTCTTAGTAAAGCTGTACCATGCTCAATCGTTTCTACTCCTTCCGCAATCACATCACGTTTAAATGATTTAGCTAAGGCTATTACGCCTTCAACAATGGCCAAGTCATCCACATCAATCAACATATCTCGCACAAAGGTTTGGTCTATCTTTATTAAGCTTGCTGGTAATCGCCTAAGGTAAGTTAACGATGAATAGCCTGTACCAAAATCATCTAAAGAAAAATTTACGCCCAGCGCCATACAGTCATTCATGATTGTCGAAATATGAGATACATCCTCTATGGCACTTGTTTCCAATATCTCAAACTCTAAATAGCCTGGTTCAACATCAGGGTGAGCTGCTAGAATTGTGGTTAGCCTTTGTATAAAGTCCGACTGCTGTAATTGTACAGCGGCAATGTTTACGCTAGTGCTAAGAGGAAGGCTTAATTCTGTTGCTTGCCATTGGCTGATTTGTGTCAATGCGGTATCGATAACCCATTCGCCCACCTCAATACTCATTGGGTGGTTTTCAATAATAGGCAAAAAATCGATTGGATTTAATAACCCTCGCTCAGGATGTTGCCAGCGAATCAAGGCTTCAACACCCACCACCAATCCTGTGCGCATATTTACCTTCGGCTGATAATGAAGCACAAATTGGTGGTTATCTAATGCACTGCGAATAGCCTCTAGGCTTTCTCGTTGTAGTTTAAGAGCGTCATCTTGCGCAGTATCAAATAGGTGATAACGATTCTTACCTGATTCTTTAGCCACGTACATGGCTTGGTCGGCATGGCGCATAAGTTGGTCTGCATCAGCATTATCTTGCGGGTACAGGGTGACACCAACACTGGCCGATATTTTTAGTACAATGTTGCCAATAGGAATAGGCTCTGATGCAGCCATTAATAATCGCTCTAATACCGGCTCACAATCTTCAACATTATCTAAATCTGCTAATACAGCCACAAACTCATCTCCGCCAATTCGAGATAAAGTATCACCATCACGTAGCGACTCTTGCATCCGCACTGAAAGTGCAATTAGCAACTCATCACCAACGCCATGACCATACGTATCATTGACGTATTTAAAACCATCTAAATCTAGGAATACAACAGCAAGTGACTTCTCGTTTCGTTTGCACTGCAACATGGCTTGAGATAATCGGTCAGCCAGTAATGAACGATTAGGTAAACCTGTGAGTACATCATAATGAGCAATATGCTCTAATTGGTTTTGATGCTCTTTCATCGGGGTAATGTCATTACCTAATGAAACAAAGTGAGTAACGTTACCCTGCCTATCACGCACTGCGCTGATAGTTGTCATGACAGCATACACCTCGCCATCTTTACGCCTATTCCAAACTTCACCAGTCCAATAATCTTCTTTGAGTAGCGTTTGCCACATCTCTGTGTAGAACTCAGATGATTGCCGTCCAGATTTGAGGAATCGTGGGTTTTGTCCAATAGCCTCTTCACGACTAAAGCCCGTTATTGCCTTGAAGGTTTCATTTACATCAACGATTGTGCCTGAAATATCCGTGATGATGATGCATTCACCGGCATGACTGAATACACTGGCTGCTAATGTTAAAGCGGCATTGGCATTAGCTAAATCTAGATTAGTTTGCTCTAGTTTTCTCTGGTGTTTTCTTTGAGTACTTATGTCTTGAAAAATGCCGGTTAGACAAATAGGCACTCCTTCTTCGATAGTAACAACACACGTTGCTCTTACATCTATTTTGTTACTCTTGGCAGTATAGGTTTCTAACTCAAGGTCAAAACCTACTCCATGATTAATAGCCTCTTCTAAAGCATCAGAAATAACCTTTTTCGAATCAGGTAAATAAAAATCAACACCAGCATCTACTGTGGGATTGAATTCTTCAGGAGAAGTCTCATGTATGCGATAAGTTTCATCTGTCCAAAACAAATCACCTGTTTTGATATCTAACTTCCATCCCCCTAATTTTCCCACCTGCTGTGATTCGTTTAGAAGCAGACTAGTCAATGCCATTTTTTCTTCATTGTTTTTTTGTTCAGAAATATCTTGATGTGTACCCACCAAGCGTAGAGGATTATTATGAACATCGCGTTCCACTATCATGCCACGTGCTAGAATCCATTTATAACTGCCATCCTTACAGCGCATTCGAAAAGTGACTACATAGGTTGGTATTCTTCCTTCCAAGTATGATTGCAAGGTTTCACGGACAACGTCTTTATCCTCAGGATGAAGACGCTCAACCCACTCTTGCTTGTTCGGAATAATATCACCTTCATTATACCCCAACATTTCTTTCCAGCGTTTAGAGTAAAGAGCATGGTTGGTTTTTAGATTCAAATCCCACACGCCATCGCCGGCACCTTCTAAGGCGAATTTCCACCGTTCTTCGCTCGAATTTAACGCCAACCTTGTCTGATGTTTTTCAATAGCAATACTTGTTAGGTGCGCTGATTGCTCAATTAATTGGATGTCAGTTTTTGTAGGCTGATGGGCATAGCGATGATAGATAGCAAAAGTGCCGAGTATTTTCCCTTGTGAAGAATAAATAGGCTCAGACCAACATGAGAACAGTTCAGCTTTTTTTGCTAATTCTTTAAAGGCAACCCAGTAAGGGTGTGTTTGAGTATTGTCAACAATGACACTTTTACCTGTAAATGCTGCCGTTCCACACGAGCCAGCCCCCATACCAATTTCCATTCCGTGAACAGCCGCGTTATAGAAATCAGGTAGACTGGGAGCAGCCCCCGTGAGTAGGTGTTTTTTTTCCTCATCGAGTAGTAAAATACTGCACAACATTTCTGGATTTTGTTGTTCAACACTAAGAGATATTTTGTCTAGAATAGTATGGAAATTGTCCTCTGTGGCCATACTTTCCATCATATCGCTGCGACATTTCTCCAGTAATTCGTTATTTTTTCGGTTGCTGATATCATGGATACTACAATAGATAAAAGTATCTTCAGCTATTGTCATACGTGTCATGCTTACATCGGTGCTAAAAGGTGTCCCATCCAATTTTTGATGTCGCCATTCAAAAAAATGTGACCCTTCCTGCATAACGATATCAATCTGTTCTTGTACCTTATTACTTGATAGGCTTCCATCTTGTTGGTATTGCGTAGAAACTTCTTTTGGCCCGAGAAAGGTAAGTTGGCTCTCTTTTGAGGCTCCGAATAACTTTATTGCGGCTTGATTGGCGGAGATAAAGCAGCCTGTTTCTAAAGACAAGGTAAATAATGCTTCGTGAGAAGCTTCAAAAAACAATTGGTATCTTTGTAAACTATCCTGCAATGCGAGTTGTGCTTGATGATGGGTAGTAATATCTCGGCAAATACCTACTAAGCCGATGACATCACCTTTCTTATTTAAAAATGGTGCTTTAAGGGTATGTAAAAATACTTCCCTCCCATCTGGATAGGTAACCCATTCATCGTTATATTTTTTAATGTTGGCGTTAAGCACTATTGAATCTTTTGTGCTAAAGAAATCCGCTTGTTCTTTATCAAATAAGTCGTAATCAGTTTTACCTATCACTTTTGATTTGTTTTCTCGCCCAACAAAATCACAAAAAGCCTGATTACAACCGAGATATGTTCCATATAAATCTTTATAAAAAATCAAATCGGGTAAAGCATCAGGTAAGGTACTCAATGCTGTTAATACCGAATTTACGGAATCAGATGATTTCTTATTCACTTATTACTTCCTAAGAGTAGTGTACTTGATGGGACAGCAATCCTTAGCTAGTTAATAGTCTTTATATGCAACCGATTAAACCATTGAATAACAGTAACGGTCAACTTAATCTAACGAGTATTTAAGCAATTTTCAATCCTTATTTTTCTCACCACAAACCACGCATTTCTTTTGTTTTTTCATGGAGAAATGCTGCCATTGGTTTGATAAACCATCAAATAAATTTAGCTTGTTAATTTGCGCATTATTGCCTGTAAGTAGCTTTATCGCTTGTAAAGATTGCATACCTGCAACGATGGCGAGTACGGGGCCTAATATACCAATGGTTTGACAATTATTGGCGGGCGCTTTTTCTGAGGCTGGAAATAAACAATGATAACAAGCACTGTCGTCATCCCTTGGATCTATCACCATCTGTTGACCGTCAAAGCCTGTTGCTGCGCCAACAACTAAAGGTACTTTATGTGTGACACAAGCTTGGTTGATTAAATAGCGAGTGGCAATGTTATCTGAACAATCAAGCACTAAATCTACCTGTGGTAAATAGTAGTCACATAGCGCTTGATCTAGCATGTCATCAATGGCTTCTACATGACAATCTGGAAATTGTTGGTTTAACTTATCTGCAGCCGTATCGGCTTTGTTTTTATCAATATCTTGCTCATTAAACTGTATTTGTCTCGGTAAGTTACTTAATTCAATAGCATCGCCATCAGCTAAAAATAAACGGCCAACCCCAGCGGCAGCTAAGTATAGGCTAGCCGGATTACCTAGCCCGCCAACACCGACAATAAGCACTTTCGCGTTACGCAGAGAAACTTGCCCAGATTGCCCAATTTTATCGAGCATAATTTGTCTTGAGTATTTAAGTTGTTCTTGGGTTGTTAACACGACTTTTCCTTTAATCTTTTTCAGAAGTTTAAAAGTTAAAATTTAGTACAAGTAAGTTCTCACAGCACCGGCTTTAAACTGTAAATGCACCGGTTGATTTATATATAGTGCTAACTTTTGTTGTGAAAAAGTACTGATATGCACAAAAAACTCTTGTTCAGAGCAAATTACCGTCACTAAAACTGAATTGGAATTTGCATCTACTGTCCTTGATTCTATAGCACTAATAGAGCCTGATAAGTGATTAACAATACTGCTATTTTGGGGCTCAGATAGGCAAATACTAATATCACTAGCCAGAATAAAGCAACGTAACTGCTCATTTTTGAACAATTGATTAGGTAAGCTAGGTAAGAAAATTTCTTGTTCAGCGAGTGCTAATACCATTAATCCTTGGCCATTATCTTTACTGGCTATAGGTAAAGACAAACTGGTTTGTTGATGAATTAAACCTTCACTGGGTAAGTGATCTGAATAAAAGTTTAACTGATGTATGGTGTGGTGAATATTACCATAATTTATTACATTTCCTTGTGACAAAATCAGCATGTTATCACATACTTGCTGTAGCTCATCTAGTGAGTGACTAACATATAGAATAGGTAAATTAAGTTGTTGTTGTATTTTTACTATCAAGCTTAATAACTTGTTTTTACTGGCTTGATCTAAGGCACTTAATGGTTCATCCAGCAGTAATAATTTAGGCTCAGTTAATAAGGCTCTGGCTAAAGCAACCCGTTGTTTTTGACCGCTAGAAAGTTCATCTACATTAGCATCAGCTAAGTGTTCTAGTTCGGTTAACTTGAGTATATCCGTGGGGTTAAGTTTGCTATTAATGCAACGTTTAGCTGCGTACTTTAAATTATCACGTACGGTTAAGTGTGGAAATAACCGACTGTCTTGAAAGACTAAACTAATACCGCGTTGTTCAGGCTTTTCATATAATTTTTGTGAAGTGTTAAGTAACGCTTTGTCATTTAAAACTATTGAGCCAGTGAGCTTTTTTTCTAAACCGGCAATCGCTCGTAACAGAGTCGACTTGCCCGATCCTGAATGACCAAAAACGCCAGTGATTCCCGTTAAATCTATGGTTTGATTAATGGTGAAATTAAAGGCTTTATAGTTGAGATTGAAGTCTAGGCGAAGTGTTGTCATTTGTTAGCTCAATTTATCTGTTTTATTTCGCGGAAGATTTAACAAATAAACGCAAGCTAACAAAATCATTGATCCAATAAGTAAGCTAATCGCAAGTATATGGGCTTTAGCATAATCAAATGCTTCTACGTGATCAAATAATGTGATGGATAATACCCGTGTTTCACCAGGAATATTGCCACCAATCATTAATATCACACCAAACTCGCCAACGGTATGAGCGAAACCTAAACTTGCTGCGGTAATAAAACTGGCTTTTGTTAACGGCAATACGATAGTGAAAAACCTATCGAACGGACCGGCACCCAACATAGCGCCTGCTTCCAATAACGAATCACCTAACTGCTCAAAAGCTTTTTGTAATGGCTGCACGACAAACGGTAGTGAATATAATACTGAGCCGATGACAATCGCTGAAAAGCTAAAGGCAAGTTGTTGCCCGGTAACTTGTTGCCAGATTTGTCCGGGTAAATGCTGCGGTGAAAAGGCAATTAATAAATAGAAACCTAATACGGTTGGTGGCAAAACTAAGGGTAGGGCAACGATGGCCTCAATAATCACTTTAAAGCGACTGGTCATTTTAGCGAGATACCACGCCAGAGGGGTACCAATCAATAATAGAATCACTGTAGTGACTGTTGCCATTTTTAAGGTAACAACGAGCGCTAAAAAATCAGGGCTTGGCATGACTTATCCCTTGTTGAGTTAATGGTTTAGCTATCGATTCAGTGAGTTCGTGGTTAGCGTAGCCAAAGTTGACTATTTTTTGCTGCACTTTTGGCGATAGTAAATAATCACTTAACTGTTTGGCAAAATCGTAATTACCTTGGTTTTTAATAATAACGAGTTGTTGTTCAATGGGCTGATGATAACTCGTTGGAATAACGACACCGGCTAGCTTATTAATCACAAGCTGGCTATTGGCTATTATGCCACTACTCACTGCTCGGCTTCGTATTTGGGCAAATGTTTGATTAACATTAATGCCAGTGATTAAGTTCTTTTTATATTGATGCCATAAGCCTAAATGTTGCAATGTTTGCTTGGCGGCTTTGCCATAAGGCGCAATATCGGGGTTGGCAATCGCAAAATGCTTTGACGGTTTCTCTAAATCAGTTAATTGTGTTTTATGCTCCATAGAGAACAGGGCTAATTGACCAAGTGCATAGGTTTTTCGGCTGTCGTTCACTATTAAACCTTGTTGTTCAAGTCGCTTAGGTCTAACGCTATCGGCGGAGATTAATATATCAAAAGGAGCGCCATGTTTTATTTGTAAAAATAATGCCCCTGTCGCACCACTAATAATTTGAGTTTCAATATTTGTCTTTTGGTGAAACTCGACCAACAATGCTTTTAATACGGGGGTAAAATTTGCTGCAACGGCAATGCGTAAAGGATTATTGTTTTGTGAAGCAAAGCTAGCGCTCATATACAGTAGTGAGCAAAAAATGATTAGGGAAGATAGCTTTGATAATTGCATTGCTTAGCTTACCATTTTTTGGCTTTTGTATCGTCGGTTACTTTGGCATCAAGCCAAGATTCGCCTTGTTCTGATCGTTCTTTTTTCCAAAAAGGAGCTTGAACTTTTAAAAAATCCATAATGAACTCATTAGCGGCAAAGGCATCGTGTCGGTGTTTACTGGTTACGCCAACAAAAACTATTTGTTCGCCAATACTTAGTTCACCAATGCGATGAATCACTTTTACTCGACCAATATTCCAACGTGTTTTTGCATCGATAATTATTTTGGATAATGACTTTTCAGTCATGCCAGAATAGTGCTCTAAAGTTAAACTACTGACATTTTGGCCGTTATTATTATTTCTAACACGGCCAGTAAAGGTAACGACAGCGCCATCGATGGGATTATTTTGCTCAAGCAAAGCCACTTCGTCGGCTAAACTGAAATCGGCAGTTTGTATGGATATTTCTTGATTCATATTTTGCTCTTTACGCTATCTACCCACCAGTAACGGGAGGGAAAAAAGCGACTTCATCACCAGATTTAATTGCTTGATCGTTATCCACCATATCGTGATTTACGGCACTCAATAATGAGCTATTATTAAAAAGAGATTGCCATTGCTCATTTTTATTAGCTAATTGATGCTTTAAATCAGCCACAGTCGTAATATTTTCACTACTCACCATGAGTTCACTACAGGCTAATTGCTCGCGTAACGCGGCAAAAAAAACAACTTTGATCATGATTTCTCCTACTGTTTTACTTGAAACTAGCTTGTTTGCCAATGGCCTGATTTACCGCCTTCTTTAGTCAGCACTTTTATGCCAGAAATCTCCATCGCGGGATCGGCTGCTTTACACATATCAAATAAGGTTAAACAGGCAACAGATACTGCGGTTAATGCTTCCATTTCTACGCCGGTTTGTCCTGTTAATCGGCATAAGCTGGTTACTTTTACCGATGAGTTTTCAGTATCTAAAGTGAAATCGACTTGTACTTTACTCAACATTAATGGATGGCATAAAGGAATTAAATCACTGCATTTTTTCGCGGCTTGAATACCGGCAATACGTGCAACTGCAAAAACATCACCTTTTTTGTGCTTACCCGTTGTGATCAGCTTGAAGGTTTCATTATTCATTTTAATGAAGCCTTGCGCGGTTGCCGTTCGTGAAGTCATCGCTTTTTCAGTGACATCAACCATATTGGCTTCACCTTGCTGATTAAGATGACTTAATTCAGGGGCTGAAGTTGTTGAATTACTCATTAGCCGCGTGTCTCGCATTGTTTAGCCGATAACTTTAAATGAGGGACAAAATTACACGGTTTGTGACTTGCATCAAGCTGTTCTTTAATTACTTTATCCCATGCGGTTTTACACGCATTGGTTGATCCCGGTACACAGAAAATTACTGTTTTATTCGCTATGCCGCCCAAAGCGCGCGATTGAATGGTTGATGTACCAATTTCAGCTAATGATACGTGGCGAAAGACTTCACCAAACCCTTCAACATTTTTATCAAATAATGGCATCAAGGCTTCTGGTGTATTATCGCGTTCAGTAAAACCAGTGCCACCGGTTGAAATAATGACGTTAATTCTATCATCTGCTATCCATTTAGATACTTGTGCGCGTAGTTGGTAAACATCGTCAATAACAATGGCTTTATCAGCTAGGTTATGACCTGCTGCGGTTAAGCGTTCAACCAAAGCTTGACCTGAGGTGTCATTTGACTCGTTGCGTGTATCGGATACGGTTAACACTGCAATATTTAAAGGGATAAACGTTTTGCCGCCGTGTGCTGACATAATTCTTCCTGTTTCAAATCTAAAAAGTTAATTAAGCGTTTAAAAAGTAAACTGTTTTTTTGCCTGTTGCCATTGCTCAGGCGTGTTGGTATTAAATAACGCTTTACTATCACCACACTTAATCGCTTGACGTGGTACATGCTGTAATAATGCTTTTATTGAGGGACCATTTTTTTTCGTTTTTTTCTCTGAAAGCTGACCTTGTTTTACCATTGAATTGTTGGAAAATGCTTTTGATAAAAACAATTCAACATAGCTATTGTTAGGTAAATATAATGGAATATTGTGCCCGTCAAAGTAGGTGGCTTTTTGGCTCAGCTCACCTTTAATGCGAAGATTTGTTAACATCTTTGTTGTCATAAAAGGTAAATCGACAGGCAGTATTAATAATGATTTAACCTGAGGAAAGCTTGATAATACGCTATGAATACCACCAACAGGGCCATTCATTTTTATCTTGTCGGGTATGTCATATTGATCACCGCTGACTAGGATGTTATTGACACCCGAATTAATCAGTAGCTGTTTTGAGAAATTCAGCATATCAGTAGAGTTGCGCAATAATTTCGCTTTATCTTGGCCCATACGAGAAGATAAGCCACCAGCAAGTACGACGCCTAAACATTCATTAGATGAAAAAGTATTGTTCATAATATTATTAAAAGAGTTCATGTTAGCCACCTAGCATAGCCAAGTGTTTAGTGCCGCCAGTGAGTTTATCATGTAAAAAATGGGTGGCTTTTTTATCCCCCATCAATGATAAAATTTGCGCTTGTAACGGTTCAATATTATCTGACTGCATATGTTCTCGTAAAGGTAGTCCATTTTCACCAAACAAACATAAATGTAGTTTGCCAGAAGAACTGACGCGTAAACGGTTACAACTTTCACAAAAATCTTTTGAATAGGGCATGATTAAGCCAATGCGACCTTGGTAATCGGGGTGGTAAAACTCTTGAGCGGGTCCCGCTGATCGGTCTTGAATGACAGGCAACCAACCATCGAGAATTAAATTTTGTTTAATTCGAGAGCCTTGTACATGTTGATCGTCAAAAAATTTTTGATTATCACCAGTTTGCATTAATTCGATAAAGCGTAAAGTTACGGGTGTGTCTTTTAGCCAATCTAAATAGCTTTGAATATTTCGACCACTGTATTCACGCATCAATACGGTATTAATTTTGATGCTTGGCCGACCATCGGCGAGTGCCATGTCAATACCTTTTAAAATGGTATCAAGTTTGTTATGACCAGTAATAGCAAGAAACTGACGAGGATCCAAACTATCAATACTGATATTTATGGCATCAATTCCGGCATCTAACCATTGAGGTAAATGTTCAGGTAATTTAAAACCGTTACTTGTGATGGCAACTTTTTTAATCCCTTGGGTTTGTTTACAAAGATCAATAATGTCGGGCAAGTCTTTACGAAGAGCCGGTTCGCCACCAGTGATACGAATTTTTTCCGTACCTAACGTTGCAAAAGCCGCAGTTAAACGCTTTATTTCAGCTAGTGACATAAAATCGCGCGGCTGATCGCACTGATAACCGTCAGGCAAGCAGTAATTGCAACTAAAGTTACATACGTCAGTAATTGATAGGCGCAGATAATAAAATCTACGACCGAAGTTGTCTGTTAACATATCACCTTTCCAAATGTCGGGAGGCTAACGCGTTTCCTTGTTAACCCTGGCAGCAGACTATTGTTATAAAATAGTTGCTACGGCTCATAATTACCTGACCCTATTTATTTAAAATTTAGGCGTTAGCAATTACAGCTCGGTGTAATTTGTTTTTAGTCTTATAACTAAGACTAATCATATATCATTTAGACATGATTATCGAAATTGATTTTGATTAGCGTCAATAAATTGAGAGTATAACTACAGAAAAATCGTGATTACTTTTGTGTGAAAGTGGGTGATACTATCGCCATTGAAAATAGTTATTTTATTAAATGTTAAGTGAGTACTTATGTCTGATTGTTGTTCTGCTCCTGGTTTACTGCCTTTTGAACAGGCTTTGAAAAATATGTTGTCACAAATAATTCCTGTGACACAAACCAATAATATTGCAATAGAACAAGCAATTAATTTTGTCTTAGCAGAAGATATTACAAGCCCGCTAAATGTGCCTAATCATGATAATTCAGCGATGGACGGTTATGCTTTTGCGCTTGAAAGTTTACAGCAAAATAAAACATTAACCCTAGTTGGGCGGTCAATGGCAGGAGCTCCTTACCAAGGGGA
>JAWUXK010000004.1:0-18744 GCA_034111385.1 Colwellia sp.
ATTACCGCTTCTGCGCCACTTGCTACGACTATGGTAAGTGTTGATGGTACATACAGTATTGGTTTTGTAGAAGCGGGAAATTACCAAATAGCATTAACGTGCGGAACGGACATAGACGATAACATTCAATTTGATGAGTTAACTATTCCTTCCACTGCTGATATTACGCCTGACGTAATTCTTACAGAAGTAATTTCTGGTCAAGTAACCACTCTAAATTTTTAATAATTAAATATAAATTTTATTGAAAGTTACTTTATTCTAGAAAACATCAATTCTCATGATTGGTGTTTTTTTTATGCTTAGTGATTAGCAAATAAAAGAACATCAATAAGTCAATACCATAGAGTTAAACTACCTTTGTTACCTCACAACTCAGTAACTTAAAATATAATAACAACGGTCATTAACTCAGCTACACGTAAACACTTCGTTTTAAGTGATAAATAGCGATGAGTTATCTTTAATTACCATCAAAAAAATTAATCGAAATAATCGTACTAAGTTTGTCACTAATTTTAAAAATATCCACATTTATCAGAATGTTGATAGTTTTGGTTTAAAGTTCTATGACCGTAATGGCGGATTTATTCTCGAACAGACTAACTGTTCTCATCTATGATGGAACGTCAGCTATAAGAAAACTGTCAGAGAAATGTGATTGTTAAGCCATGTCCTCTGTAGTTAAAAGAAGACATTTAACCACAACCAAAATATTTTAGGTTGGCCAATTTTTTTGAACCTCTACATTTGTCTGTTGGCTTAACAATGCTTCTATTGAAGCTAATTGCTCGACAGTAATATTGATAAATTTCAAACCTAATAGAAAATCATTTTGAGATATACGACGAATTACAATTAAGCGTACGGTCATTAACCCTAATTTTTTATCCTCGTTGAGTATAATTTGAAATTGAGTAGGGTGAGGGTGATTGGTGTGGCTTAAAATGAAATCAACACATGCTTTGTCTACGCTTAGTTGGACTCCTAATAAAGAGATGTTAATTGCAGTACTTGTTAACTGTTGCTCACTGCCTTTTAAGAGGATAGATACCGAAAAATTTACATCTTTTCTAGGATAAAACCTTCTTTCAATGAACATAGTGAGCCTCTATTGTTGCTTTCATTATAATTATACTTTAGCAAACCTCGTTATAATGTACTTACTTTAATTTACACTTAGGTTTAAAAAATGATCAAGTAACTGATTAGATGATCTTATTCGCTAAGGATAGATTTTGAATGAAATTTACGCTGTAAAGGTAGAAAGGTAGGACACCCATTGATCGGGATCATTTCAATTAGATATGAAACGAGTTAATCAATTAGTTAACGAATTGATTAACACTTCCACGCATGAGGTTTTTTTACTTTAAATTTCAATCCATATTGTGGTAATACTGCGAAGTCAAGCAAACCTATTAAGGGCTGTGGGGCGTTCTTCAAGGAGGAGGGCGAAGCTTGAGCAACGACAACGAGTAAACGTGAATCTATTGATTCTAGTAACACTTCGGGATTGTTCAGTGGACTGCACTTTTACAATTAAAGAATGGTGATTATCTATGAAGCACCACAACACTATATTGTCTGGTAAAGGATAATGTGCTCTAAAACTTACGTACATTGAAATGTTTTGGCGAAGGTAATACGGAAAATTTTTTATCATTGCTTTGAAAATTGCTCTAACGCAAAGTCAATGAAACACCTTACTTTCTTAGCAACATATTTTCTATGTGGGTAGATAGCATAAAGACCAAATTCTAACGTTGTATATTCAGGAAGTATTGATATTAATCTGCCATCATTTATCGCATCTTCAACTATAAAATCAGGAGTCATTGCAATACCGCCATGAGCAATGGCTATCTCTCGTACTGCCTGTGGACTATTTACTGCCAAAGCAGATGTAACATCAACGGTATTTGCCTGTCCTTGAGGTGAAATAAAAGGCCATTGTTTTCCTATCCTAAAATTACTATCAATTATACAGTTATGTTCACTAATTTGTTGAGGCGTTTTAGGTAAACCATATTCCTGTATATATTCAGGTGAGGCACATAAAATCAGAGGAAAAGTTTTTAAATGTCTTGCTATCATATTTGAATCATCAACACCTCCTATGCGTATGCGTACATCAATTCCTTCTTCAAGCATATCGATAGCACTGTTTGTCAATATCAATTCAATTTTTAAATCAGGATATAAAGTTAAAAACTTTGGCAGTAATGATGATAATTTCATTTCTCCAAAAGTGACGGGTGCACTGATTCTTAATAAACCGCGCGGTTTTATTTGTTCACCAGTGACATTATCAACTAGCGTATTATAACCCTCTAATAAGGTGACTGACTCTTGATAATAACGACGACCCGCATCGGTTAAAGCGAGTTGACGCGTTGTTCTATTAAATAGTCTTATCCCTAAATTACTTTCAACTTCGCCAACATATTTGCTCACTAAGGCTTTTGATATACCAAGCCTTTCACTTGCCGCTGTAAATGAACTGGTTTCAACAACCGCGATCACTGTTTTTAAGCCATCTAAAGTATCCATGAATATCCCTCAATATTATTTATTGTCAACACTACGTTGACAATCATTCAATGTAAAGCCTGTTTATCAATATGTTATAGAGGTAGATAATAGCTTTACTAACTAGCAAAGACGTTTTGCGAAACATTAAACAGAGGGAGTCAAATGTCAAAAATAGAAATATACACAAGACCTGGTTGTGGTTATTGCACTCACGCCAAACGGTTACTAAAGAGTAAAGAATTGGATTTTATTGAATACGATGTATATGAAAATCCAAAATATATCAATCAGCTAAAAGCACGTACAGATGGAAGAACATACCCACAAGTATTTATTGAAAATATATCAGTGGGTGGATTTACCGAATTACTAGCAAAAGAGCAACAGGGTTTGTTAGCAATTTACCAAACAAAATAACATTACCATTTAAAGGAAAATAAGATGAAAAAATTTATTAAAGAAAACGTAAAAAACAATCAGTTGAAAAGTTACTTATTGGCAGCAGCAACAGGCGCTCTATTATTTAGTTTTACTGGTATTGCCGAAGTCGAAGCGTCACAAACTATGCACAAAAGTATTAAAGTGCAAAACCAAGATATCTTTTATCGCGAAGCCGGTAATGAACATAAAGAAACGATTGTGTTATTACATGGTTTTCCAACCTCGTCACATATGTATCGTGACTTAATTCCAAAATTATCAGAAAAATATCATGTTATTGCTCCTGATTATCCTGGGTTTGGTAACAGCTCTATGCCAGCACTCAATGAATTTGAATACAGCTTTGATAACTTGGCTAATATTACCGACGCTTTTTTAGAAAAAGTGGGTGCAGAGGAATATACCATGTACGTAATGGATTACGGCGCACCTATCGGTTTTAGAATTGCGGTGGAACATCCTGAACGCGTTCAAGGGCTTATTATCCAAAATGGCAATGCTTATGATGAAGGACTACGTGATTTTTGGGACCCAATTAAGGCCTATTGGCAAGATAAAACACCAGCAAATGCTAAAGTGCTTAAAGATAATTTATTAACGATAGGAGCTACAGAGTGGCAGTACACTAATGGTACCCGTAATGCGGAAACTATTAGCCCAGATAACTGGATAGTTGACCAAGCTAAGCTTGATCGACCTGGTAATAAAGAAATACAGTTAGAGTTGTTCTACTCTTATGGTACTAACCCAGCACTTTATCCAGAATGGCAAAAATATTTTAGAGAGCATCAACCACCAACGTTATTAATGTGGGGTAAAGGTGACTATATTTTTCCTGAGGAAGGCGCACACCCATATAAACGTGATTTGAAAAATTTAGATTTTAATATTTTAGATACGGGTCACTTTGCACTAGAGGAAGATGGCGATGTGATTGCACAACATATTGTTAAATTCATGGAAAAAAATAATTAGAATAGTGATATTTTTCAAGTTTATTAACGCATTAAATTATCAAAGATCTTTAGATTGCCCTTGCGTTGTAGTTATCAGGTTCAGGCTACAACGCTTTTCTATCTGATTTTCATAATGATAGTGGGTGTATACCCACAACTATCTAAATAGTTTCAATGTTTAGACGTTTAGTTGCCTTTGTTATCTGATGATTATTTATATTAACCCTTCAATCATAGTCCGAAAGGACATGACTAAATGTTTAAACAATAGTATTAACATTGAAAGGAATATTTCATGACAAAATCACAATCGACAACATTAGCGCTTTATCATTACGACAGCTGTCCTTTTTGCGCTAAAACACGCCGAAGTATTGATGAATTAAATGTGGATGTAGAATTGCGCAATATCCAATTAAATCATCAGCACCGGATAGATCTACAACAAGGAGGTGATAAAACACAGGTACCTTGCTTACGTATTGATGACTCAAATGGTGAAACTCAGTGGTTGTATGAATCTGACGATATTATTCATTACTTAGCTCAGCAACAAAATGAATTGTTCCGCATCACTCGAATGGCATAGTTTGAACAGTATCACTCTAATGAAAGCAACAAAGGTAATATAAGCAATGAAAGAATTAAATGTTGATGTGGCCATTATTGGCACAGGTACTGCTGGTATGGGCGCTTATCGCGCAGCAATAAAACATACCGACAAGGTTTTATTAATTGAAGGTGGTTCATATGGAACTACCTGTGCACGTGTAGGTTGTATGCCAAGCAAGTTATTAATTGCGGCCGGTGATGCTGCTTATCATGCTAGTCAAACCGAGTTGTTTGGTATCAGTGTGGATCGAGTTAAGGTTGATGGGAAAGCGGTATTAAAACGCGTTCAAACTGAGCGTGATCGTTTTGTTGGTTTTGTGCTTGACTCCGTAGATAGTTTTGAAGAAAAACATAAGATAAAAGGCTTTGCCAAATTTCAAGATGAGCATACTTTACTTATTGATGATCACACTCAAGTAATAGCTAAGCGTATTGTCATTGCAACAGGTAGCAGACCTGACTTTCCTCAAATATTAGCTTCTGCGGGGAGTCGCTTATTAACGAATGACAGCTTATTTGAGCTCAGTAATTTACCAAAGTCTATCGCCGTATTTGGCCCTGGTGTTATAGGTTTAGAATTAGGCCAAGCATTAAGCAGATTAGGTGTAGTGGTCAAAGTGTTTGGTCGTAGTGGCTCAGTTGCTAACCTGCATGATGAAGAAATGAGATGTTATGCGGAACATACTTTTAACGAAGAGTTTTATTTTGATGCCAAAGCACAGGTTATTAGTACAAAAGAAAAAGAAAACGGTGTTGAAGTGCACTACCTTGATAAGGAAGGACAGTCTGTCGTTGAATTATTTGAATACTTATTAGCGGCGACAGGGCGTAAAGCCAATGTTGATAAATTAGGTTTAGAAAACACCAGTATTGTATTAGACGAAAAGTACAGTCCAGTATTTGATGAATTAACCTTACAAACGTCAGTGGATCATATCTTTGTTGCAGGAGATGCTAATAATACGTTAACGTTATTACATGAAGCCGCTGATGATGGCAAAGTTGCAGGCAGTAATGCGGGCAGCTATCCTATAATCGCAGACGGGCAAAGACGAGCGCCTTTATCAGTGGTTTTTACTGAGCCGCAAGTTGCTATTGTGGGGTTAAATTTAACGCAAATACAGCATTTGTACAGTGGCCAACATGAAACAAGTTATGTTACCGGACACGTAAGCTTTGAAGGCCAAGGACGAAGCCGAGTTATGGGTAAAAATAAAGGGTTGCTTAAGGTTTATGCTGATGAACATTCAGGCGAATTTTTAGGCGCTGAAATGTTTGGTCCCGCCGCTGAACATATTGGTCACTTGTTAGCATGGGCTAGACAACAGAAAATGACTATTCAACAAATGCTCAGTATGCCTTTTTATCATCCTGTTATTGAAGAAGGTTTACGAACCGCATTAAGAGATACTTTGCGTAAATTAAGTCTAAATGAAAATGATAGGGATGAATTTATCATGATAAATAATAACAATATAAGGCTTGTGGTTTAAAAATATGAATATGTATATCAAAGCATTTGTCGTCGCTATTATTGTTGGTAGTATTTTATTATGTATAAACCAATTTGATGCGTTATTTGGTGAGTTGGAAATAAGGGTAATACCGGCGATATTGACTTATTGTGTGCCATTTGTTGTTTTTGTGCTTGGTAATAAGCAGAGTATAAAAACTAATAATAAAGGTAACTAATATGCTAAATATGAATTTTGAGCAAAGAGTGGTTATTGAAACTGATCAACAACCTTGGGTTGCTAGCCCCCATGCCGGGGTATGGCGTAAACCTTTAGCGAGAGAAAGTGCAGAACGAGGCCATGCGACTAGCTTAGTTAAGTTTAACGCAGGTGCTAGCTTTAGCGAGCATGATCATCCTTTAGGTGAGGAGATATTGGTTTTATCAGGCACTTTTTCGGACCACAGCGGTGATTATCAGGCAGGTAGTTATTTTAGAAATCCCGAAGGCTTTAAACATGCACCCTTTAGTAAAGAGGGGTGTGTGTTGTTCGTAAAGTTACATCAATTTATCCTCGGTGATGATGAACATGTTGTTATTGATACTCAAAAAACCGACTGGTCACCGGGGATGGGCGGTTTATCTGTTATGCCTTTACACAGCTACCAAGGCGAATCTACCGCGCTAGTAAAATGGCCAAAAGGAGAGCGTTTTCAATTACATCGTCATTTTGGCGGGGAGGAAGTATTTGTTATTAAAGGAGAGTTTATTGATGAATATGGGCGGTACCCTCAAGGTACTTGGATCCGTAGTCCTCATCTAAGTGAACATTGTCCTTATGTAGAACAAGAAACCATTATATTGGTGAAAGTAGGGCACTTATAAATATGGTTTAACAGCCCTTAATGATGTTGCTTTTTTAATTTTGATAACCACTCTTTCGGTGATATACCAATTTTTTTCCTGAACACTCTTGCCAAAGCAGAGCCATGTTCATAGCCTACTTCATTAGCTACAATACTGACTGGCATATCTTTTTTTAATAACCCTTGAGCTATAGCAATACGTAAATCTGTCAGGTAATCGTTTGGCGATTGAGCTATCGTCTCTTTGAATAATGCTGCAAATTTGGCACGTGACATTAGGGCTTTTTCCGCCATTGAATCAACAGTCCAAGGCATTTCAGGATTTTCATGAATTGCTTTCATCGTTTTGGATAATTGTGGGTGTGCCATGCCTGATAACATTCCCTGAACAACAAGCCCATTCTTTAGAATATGTCGCAAAATTTGCACTAAAAAAATATCACCAAGTTTATTCACAATTATTTGTTGTCCTGGTTGTGAATTAAAGGCCTCTTCAAATAGCCAATGTGCTGTTTTTCCAAGGGCGTTATTTGTTTCAATATCCAAGCATATTAATTTTGGTAAGGCGTTTACCAATGCATTACCACTACCCGAATGAAAGTCAATATCTACACAGACTAATTCAGCCTGACTTGATTCACTGGCAATAACTTGATGTTTGCTCGGGCCAGGCATAAAAATTACTGACGGTTTATCTAACGTTATTTTATGACCTTCTTCACATACCAAAGTTAAAACCCCCGTCCTAAGTAAGTGTAAGTGGCCTTTCTTACTGTCAGAACCGCCTAAACTTTGAATACCGCATAAGTTTCCGCTGAAAAACACATCAGCATTAAAAGATAAATTTTGTAGAATTTGGCTTAATTGGTCCATAAATAGCTCTTTTAGACGATTGGTTTCAAGTTAAAGATAGTTAGCAGCATTTGTGGTTATTAGTCTTGCTAAAGTTCATTCCATGGCGAAGGGCAGTGAAATACACACCTTAAGTCTACACATTATATACAAATTTTTTTATGCATAACAAAATCTTTGCATCAATTGCACAATAAAGCATCTAGGAGCTTTTATGAAAATCATAAACGTAATTAAATCTGTCACCGTCGCTGCAACCTTAGTCATTAGTAGTTTCAGCTTTGCTGCTGATGTTGATGTTAATGCGAATGCGAATGACCTTGCTATTCATGGGTATGATGCTGTTTCATACTTTACTGAGAGTAAAGCATCCAAGGGAAGCCATAAATACACGGCAACCTATAAAAGCGCTATCTATCAGTTTAGCAGTGAAGAAAACCGTGAGCTTTTTCAAGACAACCCTGAAAAGTTTGCACCACAGTTTGGTGGGTTTTGTGCAATGGGCGTAGCGTTAAATAGAAAATTAGATATTGACCCAGCAGCATGGGAAATTGTTGATGAGAAGCTTTATTTAAACCTTAACAAAGCCGTACAGAAAAAATGGTTATCTGATGTACCTACGCATTTAGAAACGGCAAATCGCGTATGGTCAGGTATTCAAGGTGTATCTATTACTCAGTTAAATGCTGAATAATTTTCTTACAATTATCGTGTTAACCCTTGAGAGTGAGATGGAAGATAAAACAAACCTGCAAAGTCTTAATGGATTAGCAAATAAACAACCATGGGTACTCTTATATTTCAGTACCTCATGGTGTGCGCCATGTAAAGATATGGCGCTTATTTTGGACGAAATTTCAATGCAATATATTGACCAATTAGAAGTGGTCAAAGTTGATGTTGATGAACAAATGCAATTAGCGAGAGAGTGTGATGTAAAGGGCGTACCTACGCTGGTGTTGTTAGAAGAATTGAATAAGAAATCTAGTTTAATCGGCGGCGTCACAAGTACTCAGGTCACCGATTGGTTGGATATACAGCTTCATACTACATCGGAACAATTAACGTAAACAAATTTTTTTATAAAACTAAATAGAGGTCATATATTATGAACAAAAAACAATTATTAGCTAGCGCAGCACTTGCTGTAACCATTGCTACAACAGTTTCAGCACCAGCACAAGCTGGTAGTAAAGAGAAGTGTTACGGTATCGCTATGGCAGGTCAAAATGACTGCGCTAATTTAGCAGGAACTCACTCATGTGCGGGACAAGCATCAGTTGATAACGATTTTGGTGAATGGAAATTGGTTGCCAAAGGTACTTGTGAAGATCTTGGCGGCTTATTGAAAGCGGATGCGAAAAAGAAGTATAAAGCCGAAAGATCATAATATGTATTAATGCTTTTTCGGTAACTCGTATGAAGCATTTTGATATTTATTTGTAGCCAAGGACGGCACCTTTAACTTTTCTACTCACTCATTTATTAAATTAGGAACTACCATGACAACATTAACTCGACGTTTTATCGAGCCATACTATAAAGCCAGTGATTTGCTTAATTATTTACAACCATTAGCGCTACTTGCCGCAAGGTTTTATGTTGCTTGGGTATTTTTTGCTGCGGGGCTTACTAAGTTAAGAGATTGGGATACCACTTTATTCTTGTTTGAAGAAGAATACAGTGTTCCTTTCATTCCTTTTGAGTTAGCTGCTTACTTAGGTACAGCAGGAGAAATATTATTACCTATTATATTGGTCTTGGGTCTTGCTAGCCGTTTAGGCGCATTAGGCTTAACTTTTGTTAATATTGTTGCTGTTATTAGTTTAGTAGAAATTGCGCCTGCTGCACTCTATGCTCATGCTATTTGGGGATTATTGTTATTGCAGATCGTCGTTTTTGGTGGTGGTAAATTATCAGTAGATTACTTGTTTGAAACGAAGCTATCAAATCAATAATTGGCATTTATAAAAGTTTTTCTATTATTTTTATACATTTTAGTGGCATTGATAAATCATGGTTTACATAAGCCATGGTTATAGCGCCTTCTTTTAGCACACAGATAGTGTCTATGAGTTCAGGGTTTGATTGTGATAAACGCTGACTAATTAAATATCGTACTTGTTGTTTATGCTCTCGACAGTATTGTGAAATCTTACTGTTTGGATCGCTAAATTCTGCTGACGTATTAATAAAAAAGCAGCCCCGAAAATCACCTAACTCAACAGCCGTATTTGAAAACCATGCAGATAGGCCATTAAAAAGATTATTTACTACTTCATTATCAGTGTTCGCTTCTTTAAGAATCAAATCTAACCAAATTATAAAGTTATTATTTCGCTGTTCAAGCGCCGCTAACACAAGGTCTTCCTTGCTCGTGAAATGGTTGTATAAGGTTTTTTTTGCAATGCCAGAAACGCTAAGTATTTCATTAATACCAACCGAGTTAATACCTCTTTCATAAAATAGTTGTAAGGCAATATCGATTAATTGTTGACGTTTTTTACTCATATCATTTAGGTGTTTTTATATTCACTTATGAACATATATTGACAGTTATAGACAAGTTTGTCTATACTTGGCACTCAAGCAGACAAGGTTGTCTACTTTATTTTGATCACAATAAAGACTATTTGAATAAAGCGGGCTAAGTACGGGTTGTTTGAACATAATTTAAAGGTGAAATGATGGGACATAAATTTTCGGAAATAACGTTCACAAAAGCTGTTAAACAAGTACAAAGTGAACAAAAAAGCAGAGCCGGTTATGCACGTTGGGAAAATAGTGTGGATGTTAATTACTTACTTAGCGAACAAGAAGCTAGCTTTATTACGACTAGAGATAGTTTTTACATGGCAAGTGTCAGTGAAATAAATTGGCCTTATGTTCAGCATAGAGGTGGGCCGGAGGGCTTTTTAAAGGTTATTGATGAAAAAACAATTGGCTTTGCAGATTACTCTGGTAATCGTCAATATATCAGTACGGGAAACTTTAGAAATAACGATCGCGTCTCACTTTTTCTTATGGATTATCCAAGTAAATCTCGCCTTAAAATACTTGGAAGAATTAGTGTTATTGAAGGGGATAATACGCAAGCGATAGCACCATTAGAAAGTACAGACTCTAGCGCACCTATTGAGCGAGGTTTCATTATTCATATTGAAGGATTTGACTGGAATTGCCCAAAATATATCACGCCCCGATATACTGAAGCGCAAATAAAAAGTTTCATTGAGCCTATACAAAAAGAAAATGCACAGTTAAAGCAAATAGTAGCCCAACAGGCTAAAAATGACATAGAAAAAAATAATATCGAAAATAGTTTAGGAGATGGCCCACTACAACTCGTTATTTCGGGGATTCGCCAATTAACGCCTAGAGTACGCGCCTTTGAATTAAAAGATCCTCAAGGTAATGAGCTGCCTGAAGTGACTGCGGGATCGCACCTTCAAGTCCCCGTTAAGTTAGCCAATGGAGAATTGACACTACGCCATTACTCTATTTGTTCTAACCCACAGCGTAGAGATATTTATGAAATTGCCGTGTTAAATGAATCTAACGGTACAGGTGGTTCAAAAGCTATTTTTCAACAATATCAATTAGGTTTAGTTATTACGTGTCAGTTACCAGAAAACTATTTTCAACTCCAAACTAAAAAGCATGAGGCTGGTGCTAAAGCTATTTTAATTGCCGGTGGCATAGGTATAACGCCTATTAAAGCGATGGCGCAATCGTTACAAGCTCAGCATATGCCATTTTCGCTACATTATGCCGGTAAAAGCAATGAAGAAATGGCGTTTAGTGATAGGCTAAAAAGAGCGTTAGATGATGCAATAACCTTATATTCAGCGGAAGAAAACCAACGAATTAACATCCGTAAACTTCTTTCAAGTTCAGCGCGAGATGATATCTTTTACTTGTGTGGACCAAACCGTTTAATTGATGGATTTATTGATGAAGCAACACGGTTAAATATTTCCCTTGAACGATTGCATTTTGAACGTTTTAACACTGTCATTAATGATGATGCAAAGCCTATTACCGTTACCTTGAAGCAATCAGGAAAGGTAATTCAAGTAGGGGCAAAACAAACAATTTTAGATGCCATGATTGAGGCAGGCATTCCCACCATTTATAGCTGTAAAACAGGGGAGTGTCGTACTTGTGCTATTAAGGTTTTAGCGGGTAATCCTTTGCATTTGGATAATGTTTTGTCAAAAGAAGAACAAGAAAATCAACAGCTCATGTGTCCTTGTGTTTCAAGGGCTAAAACAGCTGATTTAACCTTAGATATTTAATTTACTTATTCTCTAACCAATCAATTATTTGCAACTAACTAGGAACGAATAAAATGAACCCTGAAATAGAAATCAAAAAACCATTACCCCCCTTTACCCGTGAAACAGCGAAACAAAAAATTCGTATGGCCGAAGATGGATGGAATGGACAAAACCCTGACAAAATTGCGCTCGCTTATTCTAAAGATAGTATTTGGCGTAATAGAAGTGAATTTGTCACTGGGCGGGAAAAAATAATTGAACTCCTTACGCGTAAATGGCAAAAAGAAAGTAATTACCGCTTAATTAAAGAGCTTTGGGCTTACAGTGATAACCGAATTGCCGTTCGTTTTGCTTACGAATATCAAAATTTAAATGGACAATGGTTTAGAGCTTACGGTAATGAGAATTGGGAATTTAACGAGCAAGGGCTAATGACGCATCGCCATGCGAGTATTAATGATTTAAAAATATCAGAAAGCGAACGAAAATTTCATTGGCCACTAGGAACTCGGCCTTTAGAACATGCTAGCTTGAGTGATTTAGGTTTGTAATAATTTCGCATGAAAATTTTGGTAAGTAAAAAATAATAATTATTTTGAAATTTTTTTCTTGTTAGAACTATCTTTTATCATGAAGGATATACCCGCTCTGCTTGATTTTTGGCTGATTCATTCGCCTTCAAATGGACGGGTATGTAGTCCAAGTTAACCTATCAAGGAATTATTATGAATACTAAAACAATCGCAACAACAGCAATTTCTAGCATTTTAGCTTTAGGTGTTTTAACGGCAACTAGTGCAAATGCAGTACCTAATCAACCGACCGCTTGGGAAAAATGTGCTGGCATTGCAAAAGCAGGTAAAAATGATTGTGGTGCGTTAAATGGCAGCCATAATTGTGCAGGGCAAGCAACAACGGATAATGATGATAATGAATGGGTTTATATCGCTAAAGGAACCTGTGATAAAATTACCGGTGGCGTAGTTAAAGCAGAGAAACCCGCTAAAAAATAATTGATTCAATTGGTATAACTATTCCTTGGTTAGATGAAGCAAGATGTAATGTACTATACATCTTGCTATGTTTACTCCATTAATGACAAGGTGTAATTTAAGTTCTAGTTAAAGGAGTAATGAAAATGAAAAAAATTAAAGGTGTAGGTTTAGGATTACGACACCAACATTTTCAGGAATTTATCGAAAAAAAACCCGATGTTTCTTGGTTAGAAGTTCACACTGAAAATTTTTTCAGTGAACACAGCACCTCGTCAAAATATTTAGCCAAAATTCGTCAAGACTATCCCATGTCTGCTCACTGTGTTGGCATGTCTTTAGGCTCTGCGGCTGTAGCATGCCCTGTAAGAGAGCAACATTTACAAAAAATTAAAAAAACCATTGATTGGTTGCAGCCGTCAATGATTTCTGACCACCTTTCATGGAGTGCTTCTGATGGTGTTCACTATTTACCTGATTTATTACCCATTCCTTATACGGAAGAAGCCTTTGAGGCAGTCACTAAAAATATCAACCACGCACAAGACGTATTGGAAAGGCAAATTTTAATTGAAAACCCATCTAGTTATTTAAGTTTTAATGACTCGACAATACTTGAATGGGATTTTCTTTCTGCGTTAAGTAAAAAGACGGGATGTGGTCTTTTACTTGATGTTAATAATATTTTTGTTAGTGCGTTTAATCATGGTTTTGACGCGTTAACCTATCTGGAAAGTTTACCAGTAGAAGCGGTTAAAGAAATCCATTTAGCGGGTTACAGTATTGATATTGTTGAAGGTAAAGAAGTCTATATTGATACCCACGGTCAAAAAGTTTATGACGGCGTATGGCTTTTATATGAAAAAACCATACAACGTTTTGGTGAAGTACCTACGTTAATTGAATGGGATACTGATGTACCCGAGTTATCGGTATTGTTAGCTGAAAAAAAGAAAGCCGAGGCTATTATTGCTAAAGTACTCAATAAGCAGGTTGCCTAAATGACCAAATCTACCCAGCCTAGCCAACCTACTCAAGTGACAACTTTAGCTGATCTACAACGTAACTTTATCAGTGATTGCTTATCTGGCAAGCTCAAGCAAGATAATATTTTATTGGCAAAAGATATTGATAGTAGCGTTATTTCAGCACAAGGCTTGATGGGCATCTATCAAAACAGCGCTATTGCTAATATTACCAACTCACTCATACTTACTTATCCGGTGATTGAAAAATTGGTTGGTGAAGAATTTTTTAGCGCAATGTGCCGAGAGTTTATTTATATTACTTGGCCTAAAAGCGGAAATATGGATGACTACGGTGCAGAATTTCCTGATTTTTTAGCCGAGTTTGAACATGCCAAACATCTACTTTACCTTAAAGATGTTGCTCGTTTAGAGTGGGCATTTCATCAAAGTTCATTAGCAGATGATGCACGCATTACTGACTGGTCGACACTGGCACAAGCCAGTGATATTTTGCAGTTACAGTTTTTAGTAACTCCCTCCTTATCATTGGTTACTTCTACTTTTCCTATAGATAAAATTTGGCACTTAAATCAAGATGAAACGTCACCTGATACTGAAGTAGAGTTTGATGATGAGCAAGGAAATGATACTTTTATCGTACTGTTTCGCCAACAGTTAAAGACGGTAGTATTACCAATTACCGCAGGTGAATTTGTCTTATTAAAGGCTTTTGATAATAAATATACGTTTGAAAAAGCGATTGTTGCCGCTACACAAAAAGAAACTGATTTTTCCATCGATGATAGCCTCAAAAAATTTATAGAATTGGGTATTATTAGCGGATTTTCAGAAAGCGTTACTGCGCAACTCTAATTACCAAGCCATAATTATCTAAGCATATAGAAAAATATTAAGTGCTGTTTTATCTAAAGAGGTTATTAACTAATATTCTTGTAATTATGATCAAGAATTATCAAAAACTTGAATGACTATATTTGGCTAGCTGAAGAAGGCTCTAATTCTCACTGGTTCTATATTAACAAAGATACGATATAGCATTAATAAATATTTAAGCTGTTAACGTGCTCTGGTTGAAACTGGTGGCCGAGAATTACTAGAAGCTCACGAACTACTTAATGCGGCTGTACGAGCTGGGCATCTAGCTAATGGGATTGTTTTACTTGTTCCTGAGGAATACCGTTGTGTTGACGTTTCAGATCCCCTTGAGGTTATATTAGATAGAATTTCAGCAGGGGAAACTTTAGATCGAGATGTAAGTTATTTGGTCAACCGATTGGAAATTCTAAATGAATCAGGTACTGATAAAAACACACTCTTTAATTTAGAACATTCATTTGCGGCATATCACTCAAGAATTAAAAACGATGAGCAGCATTATATAGAACAGGTGAGGGCATTAACTCAATTAGTTGAACGAGAAGCAACGGATGAAATTGACGAATATCTATCAATTCTAGCTTCCCAAAGCGGATTACCACCACAGGTTCTATTAAGGTTGAAATTAAAAGTTTCTAATGAAGTTGGAAACCTTCCAGAAACAATAGACACTTGGGTCAAATGGCTTATTAGTTGGCTTAAAACAGATCTTGAGGCTCGTGATGTACTTCTATTTGAAGTGCAGGCATCAATTCTTGGTTCTAGTAATACTTGGGGATGACTCATAAGTTACACTTTTATTATTAAAGAATGATTATTTGTTGTTTTTAATATATTGAAATTATGGGATATTAATATTAGTAGATTATTAAACGTAATTTACTAAGACGGCTTATGATAAACAGATATTAAAGATCATAAAAATTCAATTGTTAGTGGTATGCCTTTTTATTATTTTTAGTTTTGAAGCACATTCTGCAAATGATGGCATTAAGTTATTGAAAGCTTGCAAGTCTGCTGACTTATCTATGGATTCAATAGTTACTAATAAAGAAAGTTATGTGAATGATGCTTATTGTATTGGTTTGATTCGTGGGATTTATTACTCAATTGGTACTTTCGGACAGGAACAATTGAAAACTAGTTTTCCTGATAAAGCGATTGGTGTTCATCAACAAATTAAAGTTGTTGTTCACTGGATCGAAATAATCCAAAGAACTACATGAGTCAGATTGGTTGTTAATCATATAAATGCTGCTCGGACGTTATTAATTAACTTGGCTTAATCTGAATAATTGATAATCCAATTATAACGCTGGATCATCCCTAACTGTTTCTAAAGGATTTTTTGAGGTGTTTGCAAAGACTCTTTTAGATCTTTCGCAAGCATTGGACTGGATCTTCACCAGCACTGCACGAGTAGGGCTAGACTAACACTTTAAAATGTTTGTTTTTTGTTCGTTATCTATTTTTAATATAATAGTTAAAATCTATACAGCCCTTAACAAGTAGGCTCTGCATAGAATTAATATTATACTAAAATGCTAATATTTTCTAGCTATTTTTGTTCATCGTTCCAGCTAATAAATCGATATAATGATTGATAGTACCTTTCAGTGAATGGATGATATAACATAAGTATTTATATGCAGGCACGATAGTATGATCCAGTTCACGTACATTTCACCTTTCTAAAAACATCAAAGACCAGATGTAAATTACAACAGATAAGGCCTTCTTGGTGCGCTTAGTTGACTAAAACTGAAACTTAGTTAAGGACTGGTATTGATATGAAAGCGGAAGTTCTGTGGTTTCAAATTTAGTTTTTCAAATAAGTGTAACTAATCAGGTTACTGCAATCGTTATTAGGCTATTCAACTGTTTGAATTTCAAAAGTCCAATAGACTTCGAATTAGCTCAAAAGTGCTTAATTAAAAGTTCATGTTTTGAAGAAATATAAGGTTCTCCGCAGTGGTCATACATTTTCCCAATATTACTCTGATATAGTGCTTTTGGTTCTACCTTTTAAATATATTCTTAGATCAAGTTTCGGAATATCACTTAATTCTGCGCTACTTTTTTGTAAATTTTAATTGTACTATAAATATAAACAACGAGAATCTTAAGGACCGCTTTATGGACTCGATAAGGATCTTCATTTCCTCACCCAGTGATGTAGAAGTCGAGCGCCAAATATCTCTTCAGGTTATTCAACGCTTAAGTTTGCGTTTTCAAAACTCCGTAGAGCTCAAGCCAATTCTTTGGGAGCGAGAGCCCCTTCTAGCCAGTGGTCATTTTCAAGATGCCTTAGACCCAGTAAACGCAGATATTATGGTGTGCATCCTGTGGTCACGATTAGGCTCCCCTTTACCTAAAAAATTTAAGGGTGTGGATGGACGTGAAGGCTTAACTGGCAGTGAGTGGGAATTCGAGTTTGGCCTTAAAGGCTTTAGCGAAAAAGGCAAACCAGAAATTTTGATGTATAGAAAAACATCCGATATAGCGTCCAGCTTAAGTAATGAAGAGGAAAATCAGCGTGCTCTTAGACAAAAGAAAATGGTTGACGCATTTTTTCAATCGCACTTTCACAACCAAGATGAGAGTAATACATTTAAACGAGCCTTTTTCCCTTTTGAAAAAATTCAAGACTTTGAGTCTCAATTAGAAACCCATCTACAGCATTTAATTGAACGTCAACTGAAACAAAAAAGCATCGAAACTAAACACACAATTACGTGGCATACTGGCTCACCCTATCTTGGGTTGTCAGCGTTTGATACCAAGCACCAAGGAGTTTATTTTGGTCGCACTCGTGCCATTGGCGAGCTGATGAGTCAGCTAAAATCTCAAGTAAATCAAGGCCACGGGTTTGTCATGGTGGTTGGCATGAGTGGTAGTGGTAAATCCTCCTTAGTCAATGCCGGATTATTACCTCTGATACTTACCCCAAGAGTGGTGCAATACGTCGTTGGGCATGTACTATTAATTCGTACTCGGCCAAGCTTATGTAATAACCAAGTTAAAGGCGATAAAGGCAACGCTCTCTTAGGTTTATGTCATCAAATTATTCTAGCAGTACCTGAAATCGAAGAGATAGGCATTGACGCCGAAACTCTGTATGAACAAATAAAACAGTCTCGAAAAAGCCTACAGGCCACACTGAAAAACGTCTGTAAAATAATTGCCACCAAAGAAAAGCTACATACCGATGTACAGGTTCGCCTACAACTAGTGTTAGACCAATCAGAAGAAATTTTCACCAATGAAAGTATTACAATAAAACAACAGAAAACCTTCTGGCAAGGTATTAAAACTTTGACTGATAGCGGATTATTTTGGTTTGTTGGTAGTCTGCGAAGCGATTTTGAAAGTCAAGGGGAAGGCACTGAACTGATTGAGTTGATGCGAGAAAAAGGCCGTTATAATTTACAGCCTCCCAATAGCCACGAGATAGAACTCATTATTCGCCAACCAGCACAGGCCGCAGGGCTAATATTTGAAGAAAATGATGAGGGTCTGAGCCTTGCTGCGCAGCTTAGGAACGACACAGAGTCTCAGTCAGGCAGTTTACCTTTATTAGAGTTCTGTTTAGATGAACTGTTCAGTTTACGCCAAGATATTAACCAACAACCTACTCTCACTTTCAATGCTTATTTTCAAGAATTAGGCGGACTAACTGGATCTATATCTAAAAGGGCTGAAACAGTCATTCAAGATTTAAAAAACCTTCAAGGCCTAGATGTAGAGAACTCTTTACCCAAAATTTTTAATGAACTTATACAAGTTAATCCTGATAATCCTGATGAGGTTGCCACTGCTAAAACCCTCACCAATAGCAACTTTGCACCAGACTCAGCAGTACAAAAAACAATCGATGCGCTAATTGCTGCAC
>JAWUXK010000005.1:0-9002 GCA_034111385.1 Colwellia sp.
TCAACGGCTAATTCTTCATCAAGATTACCCAATAAATCGTCAAGATCACTTTGATCTAGTTGGTTATCAACTAGAACTTCATTTTCATCAGTTTTTAGTTCTTCTGCTGGGTCATCATCGATAAGAAAAGAATCAAATTCATCTGGCTCTAAGTCTTTTTCTGGGAGCTCTTCGCTATCATCATCTAATAAGATATCTTCTAAATCATCAAGATCATCTAAAGCGTCGTCATCATCATCATCAAGATGAATAACATCATCTTCATTCTTATCTTCTTCCTCGCTTAAATCAAGTGACAAGTCATCATCAAGTGACAACTCACTATCCAGTGATAGTTCATCATCTAAAGATAACTCATCTATTTCTTCTATTTCTTCGTTCGGTGCTTTTACTTTATTGTCAGGCTTAGCTTCAGACTTTTTTTCAGGTGTTTCTTCAGGTGCAATAGTTTCTGTTTTGCGACGTTTAAAAATAAGAGCAACGACAAACAATATTAAGATTGCAGGTAACGTCGCCATTAAAACAATGAACCATAAACTAGTAAAAATATTATCTTTCTCTAATTCTGCCTGCTGTTTTTCTAATAATAATTCTTGTTCTCTAGCTTCTGCTTTTTCTAATAGTGCTTGTTGCAACTTAATCATATCATCCATTTGCAACTTGATTTCTTTACCTTTAGCAACCTCTTTTTGCATAATGCCTAATTGACTGTTAAACGAAGTTAGTTTCTTCCGTAAGTCTTCGTTTTCTTTTAAAATTGCTTGTAAGCCATCAATAGAATCTAAAACATCGTTTTGAATATTAGTTAAACGCTTTTGTTGTTCATTATCTATTTTTTGAAGCTGATCATTTATCTCAACTTTTACGGTATCTAAATCTTTTTTATTAACAACTGGCTCTTTTGGGATGACAATTTTTTTAACGACTTTTTTAGGTTGTTTCTTTTTCCAAACGTCATCATCTTGACGAGATTTTTCTTTTGCAACGTTAGTATTCACTGCCATCATGCGGTCAAATGATGGTATTTTTAAGTATTGCCCTTCAACTAGATGATTAAAATTATTGTCTAAAAATGAATTTGGGTTAGCTTGATACAAGGCTTCCATCACCTGATATACACTCAAACGGCTGTCAGGTCGGACTGATAATGCTATTTTCCATAGCGTGTCTCTTTTAGTGATTGGGCCATATCGATCATAAGGAAAAACATCTGAGCTTTTTGGACCGCGCATACGAATGCCACTATTTTGCATTTGTACTTCTTGTGAAAAAGCAGGTCCACTTGTAGAAAGCGTACTAATAGAAAAGACACTAAAGATGAATATACCAAGAATAACCTGCCACAGGCACAGGCGAAATAATTTTTTCATTGAAGTTTTCCTAGTCATTATTTTCACAAAATTAGCTATTTGTCAGTTATTTGACAAGTTTAAGGCGATAGATAACTTTACAAACTCAAGCAAAATTCATTCCATGTTACTGAGTCTGAAATTAGCGAATAAATGATAATACCAAATTCAAAAGGGATTACTCAATCTTTTGAGAAATAAAACAAAAAAACTCGTCGTTAACATGTTTACCTGTGTTAACGACGAGTTTTAAAAATTCTTGAACTTTATTTCACTAGGTGAATTAACTAGCTTAAATGATCCTTTACTAACAATTCAGCAATTTGAACACTATTTGTTGCCGCACCTTTACGTACATTATCGGCAACTATCCACATGTTTATGCCACAATTATGGCTAATATCTTCGCGTATACGGCCAATAAATGTTTCATCTTTACCGCTGGCATCACTAACTTGTGTCGGGAAATCTTCGTCATTACGACAAACCACTAACCCTGGAGCCTGTGCTAATAACTCTTTCACTTCTTCAGCAGAAATAGGTGAGTTAGTTTCAATGTGTAAAGCCTCAGCATGACCAAAAAATACTGGCACGCGCGCGGCGGTAGGGTTAACCAAGACATTATCATCGCCTAATATTTTCTTTGTTTCCCATACCATTTTCATTTCTTCTTTGGTGTAACCATTTTCGAGAAATACGTCAATTTGTGGGATAACATTAAATGCTATTTGGCGAGAAAAGTTTTTCGTTTCAACAGGTTTACCACTTAATAAATCAGCTGTTTGTTTCGCTAACTCATCCATTGCCTCTTTACCACCACCCGAAACTGACTGATAAGTACAAACATTAACACGGCTAATGCCTACTGCATCATAAATAGGCTTTAACGCCACCATCATTTGAATAGTAGAACAGTTAGGGTTAGCAATAATATTACGATTACGGTAATCGCCTAATGCTTGCGGGTTTACTTCAGGTACAACTAATGGGATATCTTCGTCGTAACGAAACTCTGAAGTATTATCAATAACAATACAGCCAGCCTCACCTGCAATAGGTGCATATTTTGCCGAGGTAGCACCACCAGCAGAGAAAAAACCAATTTGCGCTTGGCTCCAATCAAAATTATCTGCATCAAGCACTTCAATGCTTTCGCCATTAAATTCAATAAATTCACCAGCAGAGCGAGCACTTGCTAATGGGTATAGTTTATTAATTGGGAAATCTCTTTCTTCTAAGATTTCCATAATGGTTTTGCCAACTAGCCCAGTTGCGCCAAGTATGCATACATCAAATTTTTGTGCCATGATCCTCTCTCTTTACTATTATTTAAATTAAGTAGTTTTCACTTAAACCTTAAGCACTACTGAAACCTAAGCGATGTGGCACATCGCTATAGTCGTTATATGACAAAATCACTTGCACTGCTGAAAACTCCCTGCGAGTAGGGTAGTTTTTTCTAAGGGCATCGAAACCTTGACTTGATAATTGTTGACGAAAAATAGCATCGTCACGCCTGACATCGTAAACCATTTTAACTAACTGGTTTAGTACTATTTCATTAAATTTTTGATTTAATTCTACCCGGGAAATATTTGCGGTGGGTAAAAGTGCTTTTAACTGACATACAGGCGCAATATTTATATGCTGACATAATGCCTGATATAGCATTTCTGTTCCACGAGATTTTCCTTCTAAGCTATAACCAGCTATATGGGGTGTTGCGATTTCTGTATGCTCAATTAAAGGCGTTAACACCTCTGGCTCACCTTCCCATACATCCAAAACCAATTTTAATCCGTGACCTGATTTTTTTAACGCGAGCAAGGCGTTATTATCGATTACCTCACCACGACAAGCACTGATCAATATTTGTTCATCTTTTAAATTGCTTAACCTACTTTCATTGAGTAAATGATAAGTGGGATGTTCACCATCCATCACTTTAGGTACGTGCAATGAAATAACATCACACTCGAGCACTTCCTCTAATGACACAAAGTCTCTGATGTCCTTATTACCCGCTGAAAGAGGCGGATCACATATTTTGTACCGAATACCTAACGCTGATAATTTTTCACTTAAACGAGTACCCGTATTACCACCACCAACAATGCCTACAGTAAGTTTGGTTAAATCAAATAAATACCGCTCTGCTAATATAACTAAAGCGCTAATAACGTATTCAGCAACTGAAACAGCATTACAACCTGGGGCAGAATGAAAAGCGACACTGCGTTCAGCAAGATAAGCTTGATCTACATGGTCTGTACCAATAGTGGCAGTTCCGACAAAGGTAAGCTTGTTATTTTTATTTAATAGCGCTTCATTAACTTGAGTAATTGAACGCACTAATAACACATCAGCATCAATAACTTGCTCAGGGGATAAATCTCGGCCTGAAAAAGGGATCAACTCGGTATCGTTACCCACGATATCGCTAAAAAATTCTTTAGCGTATGGCATATTTTCATCGAAAAGTATTTTCATTGATGTTTGAAGCTATTAGATGAGTTGAAAATTGAGCGTATTATACTCAGTTTTTTTACATAAAAAAGCCATGTAGGCTAATTTACCTTACATGGCTTAATTGAAAACTGAATGCTAAACACCTATGGCCCACTAGCCATGTTAGCTATTTGTTATTAACCTTTAAACTTTTGCATTACTAGCGTTGCGTTAGTTCCACCAAAGCCAAAACTGTTAGACATAACTAAGTTAAGTTCACCGTCACGTTTTTCAGTAACAATGTCTAAACCTTGGGCTTGTTCATCTAAGTTTTCAATATTAATTGATGGAGCAACAAAGTTGTTTTCCATCATTAAAATTGAGTAAATCGCTTCGTGAACTCCAGCTGCACCTAAAGCATGGCCTGTCATTGCTTTAGTCGCACTAATGGCTGGTGATTCCTCGCCAAATAACTCTTGAATAGCACCAAGTTCTTTAACATCGCCAACAGGAGTAGAAGTACCATGAGTGTTTAAATAATCTACTTTTCCAGTGACACCTTCCATCGCTTGCTGCATACAACGCACAGCACCTTCACCGCTTGGAGCTACCATGTCATAACCATCTGATGTTGCGCCATAACCAACAACTTCAGCATAAATATGTGCGCCTCGCGCGAGTGCATGTTCTAGCTCTTCAACAACAACCATACCGCCGCCGCCAGAAATAACAAAACCGTCTCTATCCGCATCATAAGTACGTGAAGCTAATTCTGGAGTATCATTACGCCCCGCAGATAATGCGCCCATGCCATCAAACATCATCGCTAATGACCAATCAACTTCTTCACCACCACCAGCAAAAACAATGTCTTGTTTTCCTAGTTGAATCAGCTCCATAGCATTACCAATACAATGTGCACTGGTAGCACATGCTGAACTGATAGAGTAGTTAACACCTTTAATTTTAAACGGTGTTGCCAAACAGGCTGAAACCGTACTACTCATAGTTTTAGGAACTGCATAAGGACCTACACGACGAATACCACGGTTACGGAGTGTATCTGTTGACGCAACGATGTTAGCTGAAGATGCACCACCAGAACCCGCAACAATGCCTGTACGAACATCAGATACTTGCTCATCAGTTAATTTTGCATCATTAATCGCTTGGTCCATAGCAATATAAGCATAACCTGCTGCATCACCCATAAAGCGTAATGCTTTACGATCAATGTGATCTTTAATATCTAAATCTGGCTTACCCCAAACATTACTTTTTAAGCCTTGCTCTGCAAAACTTTCTGAGTGACTTATACCTGATTTACCTGACTTCAATGAAGCTAAAACTTCTTCTGCATTATTACCAATGCTTGAGACTATACCGATACCGGTGATCACGACACGTTTCATTTAAATAACCACTATTATAATAAGAAAATTTCAAAAACCGGGCATATCGTTATACTTAACTTAGCCCCCAAACTGGTATTACTAGTGAGCTCACCTAGTAATCAGCTTACACTTGTACGCATACTATATATTTAACAACAGAATATCTAGACTATTGACTAAAAAAGAGATGAATATCGCTGATCTCAATCAACAATTACCGTAAAATATCCAGACATAAGCTGAGTAATATTAACTAATTCTATGAATAACAAACCAAAATTAATTTTTCAAAGTGATGGAACACCCTACTCTGAACAATTTAATGATATCTATTTTGATAGTAAATCAGGCTGCCAACAAAGTGAAGATATTTTTATTCGTGGCAATAATATTAGTAAGAGAATACAGCAGAGTAACGACAACTTTGTAATTGCGGAAACAGGCTTTGGTACAGGGCTAAACTTTCTATTAACCTTACAAGCATATAAACAGTTACAAGCAAGTTCGCCCAAAACAAACTTTGGAAAACTTAATTTTATTAGTGTTGAAAAGTTTCCGCTATCTAAAGCACAATTAACAAAATCACTAAAGCCATTACCACAGCTAAGTTTTTTCATTGATCTATTATTAGAACAATATCCAAAAATGACTCATATCGACGATTCAATAAAAGAAGTCAATGCAAGTTTCTTTGATGGCAAAGTCTCACTTAAAATTATAATTGATGATGCCACACAAGGTTTATCAAAAATAAAAACGAATAAAGTGGGTTTGGTGGATGCATGGTATTTAGACGGGTTTTCTCCAGCTAAAAATCCAGAAATGTGGAGCGAAGCATTATTCTGTGAAATTGGCCGTTTATCTAAAGTACAAGCAAGTATCACTACTTTTACTGTTGCAGGATTTGTTAAAAGACACTTACAAAAAGTAGGTTTCCGAGTAGAGAAAAAATCACATAGTGGCGATAGAGAGCAAATATTGACAGGTATTTTTCAGCAAAACCCCAATACAACTAAAGGTTACCAATTAAGACCCAACATAATAAAACCACAACACGCCAGTATTATCGGCGGTGGCATCGCTTCTGCTTGTGCCGCTTATGCATTAACGAAACAAGGCATTAAAGTAACGTTATATTGTAAAGACAGTTCACTTGCTCAAGGTGCGTCAAGCAATGCTATTGGTGCTTTATACCCTTTATTACACCAGCAAGCAGATGACATCAGTTTATTTTATCAACAAGCTTTTTGGCGAGCTAAAGCACTTTATAATGAAGTATTAGCGCAAGGATTCGACTTTCCTCATAGTTGGTGCGGCTTACTAGAAATAGCGTACAAAGAGTCAATCGCCGTGCGCCAAAATAAATTTGCTGAACTTGCCACTTGGCCAACATCGCTTATTCATAATATTAACGCTAAACAAGCAAGTGACATTGCCAACATAACACTAAATCATGGCGGCCTATTTATGCCAAATGCAGGTTGGATAGATCCGCCGGCACTCGTAAACCAAATGATTAATGCAGCAAAAGATACCAACAGATTAACCGTTAAAACCAATGTATTGGTGAATAAAATAGAACAAGTAGAACCTATTGAGGAAAAAACAAAAAAAGAGAAAATCCACTGGCGGTTACTTACAGATAAAGGTGATTTTGATGCGAGTGTTTTAATCATATGTGGTGGCGCTGAAACTATCGATATCGATTTTATCAAGCAATTACCCTTTAGCTCGGTGCAAGGGCAAGTCACGTCGATGAAAACTAACAGCAGAATTAAAGCATTATCTACAGTTATTTGTCATAAAGGCTATTTAACGCCTGCTAGCAGCAGCTCTCAACACCAAGGAATTCATTGTATAGGCGCAACATTTAAGAAAAACGTTACCAGTACAATCGCAACAGAAGAAGATAATAAATTCAATTTAACGATGCTAGCTAATTGTTTACCTGATCTAGCCAAGGAAATAAATTGGACTGAAAAAGACATCTCAAATAGTAAAGCAAGACTACGTTGTATGACGCCAGATCATATGCCAATGGTTGGCGCTATGCCCAATATTCAACAGCATATTGAAACATATCCACATTTAGCTAAAGATAGAAACTGGAAATATAAGCAAGCTGCGCCAGTGGTTAATAATCTATATGTCATGATGGGTTTTGGTGCTCGTGGATTATGTTCAGCACCTTTAGCTGCAGATATATTAACTGCTGACTTATGCGGCACTCCTTACCCTGTAGATAACGAGATGTTATTTAACTTAAGTCCAAACCGTTTTATTATCCGCGATATCGTTAAACGGAAACTGTCAAAAGAGTGAAATAAAAATAGCGAATGACGGTCTATTATTACTCTATGGGTTACAAAAGAAGAACTTGCTATGAAAAAACTCGAATACAAATTACTGCCCTGTATTTTATGTACTATTGGTGTAAGTTGTTATGTGACTGGGCATAATCTAATACATGCCTCTGTTCAAAAACTCACTAACCATAGAAATAACGCCCTAACTAATAATAAAGAAGGTTATGCCATAACGGAGAATTTACCACTTGAAAGTAATGTTAATTCATCTATATCAAAGAAGGCATAATTATTAGCGTCCAGTAATCGAGACCAAAAGCACTGTTAGCCCATTAATTGAAATATTGTCAGCATAAAATACAACCTTACCTACTTAGTATCATTCAAATGTTGTAAATTGTATAAAATCAAAATGCTAAATTGATTTGTTCGAGAAGAAAAATGAGTAGTAGCCAAATTGAAAACACAGCAAGTTTATTAGATCCTAATATCAAAACCAAATATTCATCACATATCAGCCTTGCTGCTTTTTCATCAAATAAAGCCTCAGGTAAAATACTTAGTTTCCTTGCGCCTGTGCTAGACAGACTTATTGGCATAAAAAAACTTAATCATATTTATACTGAACAAAACTTTGCGGGCTTAGATAAGCAAGATTTTTCAGATAAATTATTGGATGTATTGGGTGTACGTATTTTATCAGCAGATAAAGTACTTAAAAAAATCCCCAAAACAGGAAAGTGTATTGTTGTTTGTAATCACCCTTATGGCATGATTGAAGGTGTTATTATTGCTAATCTATTAACAAATTACCGAAAAGACACTAAGGTGATGGCAAACATTGCCCTGAAAGTATTTAAAGAAATAAACGATTACTTTATCTTTGCCAACCCTTTACAACCTAAAGCAGCAATTAATACAACCGCCATTAAGCAGTGCTATCGGCATGTTGAAAATGATGGCTTGTTAGTCATTTTTCCAGCAGGTCGCGTATCTTTTTATCAACGTGAATACAAAAAAATTTCCGATGGGACTTGGAACCGTTTAGTCATAAACATAGCCCAAAAAACTCAAGCGCCTATTTTACCCGTATTTATTTCAGGCACTAACTCTGCTCTTTTCCACCGCTTAGGGAGAGTTTATTATCGCTTTCGCTTATTGATGTTAGTGAGAGAAATGTTTAAATTACAAGACCATCAAATTACGCTTAGCGCCAATAACTTAATTACGCCAAAGCAATTAACCCCCTTTAGTAACAGTGAAATGAAAAATACTCTCTTAAGATTACAATGCTATTTAAATGACCCCGAATACCTTAAGCCATGGGCAAAAGACGATGCTGAGGCAAAAACTAGTCCAGTTGCTGAAAAAACCGATAGTGTTTTGATAGAATCTGAGCTAGAAAATTTGCCTGAAAAACAACATTTATTAGCCTTTAAACATTACTCTGTTTTCTATGGTTATCAAAAACAAATACCACACTGTGTCAAAGAAATTGCGCGTTT
>JAWUXK010000006.1:0-11407 GCA_034111385.1 Colwellia sp.
AATAGTTTCCGCTTCATCATTAGGATCTAACGCTAACGAATTGCTCATTAGCGCTTTTTGACAAACTGAATAAATAAAATCATGTACATAACGACTTTGATGAAAACGCACTTCATGCTTGGCCGGATGCACATTTACATCAACTTCTCGATAATCAAGCTGTAAAAATAACACAAAAGCCGGATAGGTATCTGGTGGTAATAAGTCGGCATATGCTTGACGAATAGCATGATTAATTAACTTATCGCGCATCATACGCCCATTGACATAACTATAACTGAGATCATTTTGATTACGGGCGAAACTAGGCTTAGCAAGCCAACCCGTAAAGCGCATATTATCGTGCTGGCAATCTATTTCAATCGCATGATCTATAAATTTTTGCCCGCACACCATAGCGACCCGTTTAGCATTTTGGGCCATCGTATTAGCTGCTCGATATTGGCGGATAGTTTTGCCGTTATGAGTTAACGTAAACGCAACATCAAAACGTGCTAAAGCAATGCGACGAATAACCTCATCAATATGATTAAATTCTGTTTTCTCGGTACGTAAAAATTTACGTCTAGCTGGCGTATTAAAGAATAAATCTAATACTTCAATGGTAGTCCCGTCAGGGTGTGCCGCAGGGGTAATTGTTACCTCCATATCGCGACCTTCAGTATTCGATTTCCATGCCGTTGGTTGGCTCGGGGGTTTAGACGTTAACGTTAAACGAGCTACCGAACTGATACTCGCCAATGCTTCACCACGAAAACCTAAGCTATTAATCGCTTCCAAATCATTAAGGTTTTTAATCTTACTTGTCGCATGGCGACTCAATGCTAAAGTTAATTCATTTTTAGCAATACCCGTTCCATTGTCAGAAATACGGATTCGTTTAACGCCCCCTTTATCCACTTCAATGTGAATGACGGTGGCACCGGCATCTAAACTATTTTCAACTAGTTCTTTAATAACTGAAGCGGGCCTTTCTACCACTTCTCCAGCCGCAATTTGGTTGGCTAAACGTGCGGGTAGTATTTCAATTGTCATAATACGGTAATGCTCAAAAGCTGTGTTATCAAAAAAATCATCCCGCTCGAGGAATTTTTAGGGTTTGCCCAATGCGTAAAGCATTAGATTTCAAGTTATTCACCGACTTCAAGGTAGCCATTGAAATATTATAACGTTGCGCTAAAACGGATAAAGACTCTCCGCTGCGTACTTTATGGCTTTTATAACCAACGGACGCAAAATAACTGCCGGTTAATGGATGTGCCATAAAATAATTACGAATACCACTGTGAATAGCATCGGCTAATGATTGCTGATATTTAGACCAAGTGAGGTTTTTCTCTTCTTTATGATTTGAAATAAAGCCTGTTTCAACTAATATTGACGGAATATCTGACGATTTTAATACCGCAAAGTTGCCATTTTGAGGCGTTTTTTTATGCATTTTAGTTACTTTTCTTAATTGAGAAATAACATTATTTGCCACACCAAAGCTCACCCCTAAAGAATGCTCTTTGCTCATATCAGCCAAAGCCAAAGCTAAATGACTGTCTGACGTATTTTTAATAACGCCACCGCCACCGCCTAGTAATTCAGATTTTTGTTCCCGCTTTAATAGCCACCGAGATAACTCAGACTCAGCACGCTTTTTCGTCACAACCCAAACCGAAGCACCACTAGGTCCTGAAGTACGAAAAGCATCGGCATGAATTGAGACTAAAAAGTCGACATGCTTTTGTCTAGCTAAACTGGTACGGCGGTTTAAATCGACATAATAATCACCTGAGCGGATCATAACCGCTTTCATACCTTTTTCTTTATTAATTAAAGTTTTCAATTTTTTAGCAATGGCTAAGGTCACTCTTTTCTCATAAGTACCTTTAGCGCCAATAGAGCCGGGGTCCTCACCGCCATGGCCAGCATCAATACCAATAATTATGTCGCCTAAACTCACTTTAGGTTTTGATGTTATTTTAGTAGATTTAGTTTTGTCATATAAGTCAATAACTAAGCGGTTTCCATATTGTCCCGCTGGTGCCAAGGGAAAAATGTTTAGTTTGTATGATTTTTCCAACTCTAACACTAACCGAATATCAGACTTAGAATTGCTACCACTAGTACGAATCAATTTAATACGAGGATCATCACTCGCCAAATTTTTCAACGCGACACTATTTTTAGTCTTTTTAAAATCAATAACTAAACGGTTCGGCTTGCTTAAACTAAAATACTTATAATCAGGCTTACTTTTAAGATCGAAAACAATTCGAGTATTTTCTGGTGCTGGCCAAACACGAATACCATCAATACTATTTGTTGTGGCATTAGCGGCGACAACATTATTTACGGTCAACGATGCCATGGCTATCGATAACCAAAGCAACCTTGTAAATAATAGTGATAACAAACGCATATTTAACCTTTTTTACCTTTTAAAAATTATAGTTATATTTTTTACAACTGTGAATAATGCTGTAATACATCCTCTCCGCGCGCAGAAAAAGCTTGTAATGTTACCGAGCGTTGGTCAGCTTGATAATTAAGTTCAATTACTATATCAGCTTTGGTTAAAAATCCTGCGCCTTTTTCAGGCCATTCAATAAAGCAACAACAGTTTTCTGCAAAATAATCACGAATTCCCATATATTCGAGCTCTTCAGGATCACCTAAACGATATAAATCAAAATGATATACTTGCCATGGCGGCAATTCATAAGGTTCAACTAACGTATAAGTAGGACTTTTTACATTGCCTTGGTGTCCCATTCCACGGACAAATCCACGAGTTAACGTAGTTTTCCCTGCACCCAAATCACCATTTAGGTACACAATCAATGCTGATTGTGCTTTATCGCTTTGATCTTTCGGTTGTAATACTACCTTGGCCAATCCTTCGCCTACAGCAATGGTCGCTTGTTCGTCCGCTAAAAAATATTCAAGTTGTTTCATTTAAATCTATTCTACTTCTTCGATATTATGCTGTTGTGATTGACTAGACGTTGTAATGGTTCAAATAAATCACTTGCTAACATACCGCGCTGCCCTTGTCTGTCGGCAATAATATCACCTGCTGCGCCGTGAATATATACAGCTAAACATGTAGCAACAAAATAGTTTTCGGTTTGTAAAACTAATGCCGCGACAATACCACTTAGGACATCACCCATACCACCTGACGCCATACCCGCATTTCCAGTACTATTAACCACAACAGTATGCCCATCAGAAATCAGGGTACCCGCACCTTTTAGCACACAAATTCCGCCGTATTTTTTCGCAATAGCTTGTGCTGCATAAAAACGATCAGATTCAATTGTGGCCGTGTCGCAACCAAGTAACAATGCAGCTTCTTTTGGATGTGGCGTTAAAACCCAACGAGAACAAAAATAATTTGTTTTAGCCAAAAAAGTTAAGCCGTCTGCATCAACTACCATATTTTCATTTTTATGTCCGCTGATAAAAGCTAATACAATTAAATCAAATAAGTTTTGTGACCACTCACTTTGACCTAAACCTGGGCCTAATATTAACATTTTAGATTTTTTCATCGCTAAAGAATTCGCTAATGCTTTCGCGTCATTAGGGGCTAGCATTAATTCAGGTCTACCATTAAATACTAATGCTTGATTATCCTGATGGCAGCAAACCGCCACTAACGCAGCGCCACATCTAAGTGCTGCTTCGCTCGCCAAACGAATAGCACCTGGCATCCCAATACCACCACCTATTGCCAAAATTTGCCCAATGGTCCCTTTATGACTTGTGTTAAGACGCTTTGTTAAACAACTTGCACCATTATTTAAAGGGTATACTTTTTGAAAGTAATGATGACAGGTAATTTGTTGCTTAAAAGCATCTCCTAGTGATAAATCAGCTAATATCAATTCACCAACAAAATTTGCCGCCTGTCCTGTGAGTAAGCCTTGTTTATAAACAATAAAAGTAACAGTGATAGTCGCGACAATAGCCATGCTGTTATCAACAAAACCAGTGTTTGCACACAGGCCAGATGGAATATCTATACTCAAAACATTCGCTGAATTCTCGTTTGTCGCCGCAACAATTCCTTGCATTGACGAAGTCAACGAGCCATAAAAACCAATGCCAAATAATGCATCAACTATAATATCACCCGAAAACAAATTTACCTGTTCAATTAAATCTGCGGTTTTAATTTCAGTAACTCCCGCTGAAACCATATTTTGATAAGCCTGTAACGCGTCTCCTTTAACACTGTTAACATCACAGGTTAAAAGTACGCTAACCCGCATATTGGCTAAATGAGCAAGGCGAGCAACAACAAAGCCATCACCACCATTATTTCCCTTACCACAGAGCACTAGAATAGAATTAGCGTGAGGCCAATGTTGTTGTAATTTTTCAAAAGCAGCGCTACCGGCGCGTTCCATTAATTGATACATCGCTAATTGCTGATTTTGAGCAACCGGGCCTTCATTTTGTAAAACTTGCTTAGCACTGTAAGCATAATGCCAATTATGTTTTGCTAAGGATTGTTGTGATAAACTCATAAATACTTATGCTCCTTGCACGAATTTGGTTAACTTTTTCATAAATGACAAATACAACGACTAATAATTCTACTATTAACTATCCTGAATTGGTGGAAAAAATCAAGTGTTGGGCTAAAGAATTAGGATTTTCTCAAGTAGGGATTTCCGATATAGATTTATCAAAACATGAACAGGCACTTGAGCAGTGGCTCGCCAACAATTATCACGGCAATATGGATTACATGGCGCGCCATGGTTTAATGCGTGCTCGCCCCGCTGAATTAGAACTAGGCACTGTCAGAGCAATCAGTGTTCGATTAGATTATCTCCCAACACAAGCAAAATGCGCGAAAATATTGAAATCGAAAAATAATGCTTATATCAGCCGTTATGCGTTAGGCCGTGATTATCATAAATTAATGCGCAAACGTTTACAGCAGTTAGGAAAGAAAATCACCGCATACTTTCATGATCTTGAAGGTGAAAATTTTAATTTTCGCCCTTTTGTCGATTCTGCGCCTATTTTAGAACGACCACTAGCCGAAAAAGCTGGTTTAGGTTGGATAGGAAAACACAGTTTATTACTAAATAAAGAAGCAGGATCATGGTTCTTTTTAGGTGAATTACTCATCGATATTCCTTTACCTGTCAGCGCTGAGAATACCAAAGATGAAAACACCACAAACAATGACTGCGGTAGTTGTGTTGCTTGCATTAAGATTTGCCCTACTAAAGCCATTGTAGAGCCTTATGTCGTCGATGCCCGTCGCTGTATCTCATATTTCACCATAGAATCACCTGATCCTATACCGTTAGAGCTTAGGCCTTTAATGGGGAATAGAATATATGGCTGTGATGATTGTCAGCTTATTTGTCCGTGGAATAAGTATGCTAAGTTAAGTTTAGAAAGTGATTTTCAAGCAAGACATCACCTTGATGAGATTACCTTATTGGAATTATTTTTTTGGGATGAAGCTTATTTCTTAGAAAACTTACAAGGTTCACCCATTCGTAGAATTGGCTTTCAAAGTTGGCAACGGAACATTGCAGTGGCATTAGGCAATGCGCCTTTTGATACAAATATTGTTAACGCTCTAGAACAAAAATTAGTAACCGCATCAGCGATAGTCGCTGAACATATCGTCTGGGCACTGACTCAACAAAACGAACGAAAAAAAACCAACCATAACAATGCTAATGAAAGACTCAATGCTAGGTTGATTCGCTCAATTGAAAAAGGGCTTCCCAGAGATGCATAATGAGGGCTTTACCCTCTATATTCAGCAGCTTAAATGCTTTCAGCATAGCTATCAATAGCAGTCAATGCTGCTCTAGTCTCTTTAAGTAAAATATTCATTTCTTTTAAGCTACTAGGTTTGTCATTACCATTGAGTAATAGAGACCATTGAGAACATAATTTATCTAGTTCTGCAGAGGATAAAATTTGAGCATTTAATTGTAAAGTAATGATTGCTTCTTTAGCTTTAGTTAACTCTTTTGCTTTAATAGCATGAATCAACACATCAAGTTGTTGATGATTTTCAGTCGTATAATCATCCAACATAAATAATGCTAACTCAACAGAACCTTGATGGTGTAAGTATTGTGAGAAATCAAACGCAGCGTTGTTGTTATCTTTCGCGAGTGAGGTAACAAGTTCAGTAATTACCAGTTCGGCGCTCTCTTCATCATCACACTCATCTATACCCTCTAAAAGTCCTTCAGGTGAAACTATAGCAGCAGTTTTAGACTCTACATTCAGCCAAGGTGCTAACACATCGCTCAATTTTTCTAGTGTTGAATCTTCAGTTAACTTAGCAATATGCCAATCATCAAAGTATGTATTACTTTCGGCTTTTGGAACATCATCAGTTAAACTGAAAACAGCGATATCCATTAATGGTTTACTCGCTATTTTTACTAATGATGTCTCTAAAAATTCGGTAAAAAGGATGCAATATAGGCCGCTTTCCCATAATTCTTGTTGAGCGGTAGCATGAGAAACCACTTGCACTTGTAACCCTAAACAGCGCAATAGTCGTTGAAATTTTTGATGCTTTTGAGGTGAATTTACGGCCAGTAAAACGGGTAAACCGCCGTCTGAGTAACACCCTTGCTGACATTGCTCAGGAGAAAGTAACTGATTAGTACTAGCATCACTTGCAAATAATTCTTCAACATCTTGTATAAACATATCCTTAAATAAAAGATGATCTGTTTGTGAATAAAACCCAAATCCATCACAACTGAATTCTGTTGATTGCAACAACATTAATTTAGGCTGTAAAGATTTAGGTAGGTTATTAAGTTGCTGTGTAATTAAAGCAAGGTGTGTTTGTGCAAAATATCCATCTATGATTAAGACATCAAGTTCATGTTTACTTAGGTTTTTTGCAGTGAACTGTTGTTCAAAGCTATCTATACGAGTCAACGCTTCAAGTTTTCCTGAAGCTGCGAGAATAAATTGTTCAAGTAACTCTTTTAGCATTTCATTACTAGATAACAACATCACTTGAATGCTGGTAAGTTTATTCTCTTGTGTTTCCTTAAGTGCAGTTGAAGAGGCAATAGCTAAAGGTAATTCAAAACTTAGCTGAAAACCGCCATCAATAAGTTGCGCTGTAATATTTTCACCATGTTGCTTAGCAAAGATGATGTTAAATATATCTACTAATGGACATTTTTGTGAACCAGGCGCATGAGAATCAATCAATTGTGTAATTAAATCCGGTAAGACCAGATCCATTTTGGTTTTAACTTTTACCACAAAGCTGACTAATTGTTGGCCTGCACTTTTATCTTGTAACTGTAAATTAAAATGTAATTGAGCGTTGTGACAGCCCGATAATGTGATATCAAGTAGCAAGTTTATTAATTGTTCATACAAATGAAAATCAAGCTTAACGTTAAGTAATAACTGCTCATCGTAACTGAAGTACAACTGATTATTAAATGATTCCAGCTCGGTATGTTTACTCATTAATACTGCATGTATTTCATCAATTAAGTTAACATCAGTAAGTGTTTGCACTGTTTTTTCTGAGCGTATATTACTTGCCAAGTAAAACTGTCTTAATTGTTCATAAACAGGAATTAAAGTGAAAGATTGAACCACTTTATCTTTTTCATTAAATGTTGATTTATTTAGATATTTAGCTTGTTGCTGTTGTATAAACGATAAAACTTCATCTTCCAAAAGCTTATATCGCTGTAATTCGCCCTTGAGGTGGGCTGCAGCTTGCTCACTTATATCTGACTGTTGTTGATTGGTGCTTAGGGCAAGCGTATTCAATGCTTGTGCTTGCTCATCAATCACCTGTTGGTGATCTTGACACTGTTGAAGTAATTGCTGAAACTCTTGCTCATTATGAGCCGGTTTAGCAATGCTTTGCATTTGACTTATTATTTCCTGAGTCTCGGCGCAATTAGCCTTCACATCAGTACTACTTTCATTATGGATGCTTTGATGAATTAACCTCACACTCTCTTGCGCAGTTACTTTAATTTGCTCACGTAAGCGCCAAAGTAAAGAACAAAAAACGAGTAGAGATAAACTAATAGCCAGCACTAAAATCATTGATAGCACTTGTTGCGTTATATTAATGTTAAATTTAACGAGTAAATCATTAATCAAACTAGGAACATAAACGGATTTTTTTTCTTCTGGGGCTTTCAATATTTCTGTCAATTGAATTTTTTGCATTTTTAGATCAAGTTGATAGCTTTGTTCCAAACGAATGTAACCTTGCCACTTTGCAAGTGCTCTTTGCTGGGTGACCGCAATTTCTTCAAAGGTTGCTATTTGCTGAATAAAATCAAGCATCGCTTTAGTTTCATTATTTTTCTTTAACACCTTGCCTTGAGAAATAATTTGTTCTACGTCTACGCGTAACAAATTGAAATCATCCATACTTGTATGAATAGTCAGTTGCTCAAAACTGGTCAATGTTTTTGCTAATAAGCTCTTTAACTGTTGTAGGTTATCTGATTGTCGAATAGCACGAACATATGCATTAGCTCGATTGAGCGTAAGTTTATCTTTTATATGATCAGCTTGAAGCTGTTTAAAAAGTATTTCTTGTTGGGCGATTTTCTTATCAATTAGTGGCGTAACCGAAAACCACATTAATTGTAATTGAATAATACTACTTTGTTTCAACTGTTCATTACGGCCACTGCTTTCTTGTATGCGCAGAACAATATCGCTGGCTGATTTATTTGCATTTAACCATTGTTGATATAAGTGGGCATTGGAACTCTCTTGCCGTAACAATTGTCGATTTACGGCAAGGAGCTCTGTTTGTAATTCAACAAAATTATCCCCGTTATCATTTAACAGCAATTCATTAACAAGGTATTCTGCTTTTTGTAACGCTTGTAGCTGCTCAAGTTGTTGCTTTAAAGGTGTTAATTCACCCTCAACCACCAAACGACTTTGCTCACTTTGCTGATAAAACAAAATGGATATCAAGGCGAGTGCAACAATCAGTGTTAGCAGTAAAGCGATAAACTTTGAAAAAAATTGTCTATGAAATGGCTTTGCTGTGGAAGGCTCTCTTTGTGGCTCTTCTTGTTCTATTGGTTTTTTCTCAGCCAAGTTGTCAGTATTGCTCATCGCTATTTTTTTTTAATTCCTTTGTCGCTTTAGTTTATACCAATCCACAAGCAAAATAATAGCGTACCACGTGTTAATTAATGTTTTTTACTCACAGAAGTTCATTCCATCATACATTTGTTCTACAGTAATATGCACAACCGCTGTTAAACTGCCTTTATTCTGTTAGGGTTAATTCATTAAAACCCGATGACTCTCGTTTATCCCAAGTTGATTTTTGTCGTCTGGTAAACTCGTTACGAAAATTCACTAATCTGTCACCAATTACTTTATAAAAATAAGTTCTTGATTGGTCGATTGAAAGTTTAAAGAAAATATAGGCACTACCACTCCCTTTAAAGGTTAACTTTGCTTGCAAAGGAACACCACTACCGTCAATGATTATTTGATACTTCCCTTCAAAATCATCAACATATGATCGGACATCTTTGTCTTTAATGATCGCTTCTAAAGGTAAGTTAAAATGAAGAATACGTACATCTTTTTCTTGATATAAAATTGCTTCTTCTTTTAAAAATTCGGCCTTAATAAGAGAGCGCGTTAGCTTAGGCGCCGCTGAAAGCATATTTCGTAATTCACTCGCTTCAATATTGTTAATTGCATTAAGCGTCGGTGTGTTTGCTTCTTCATTACGTTCTCTTTCATCCTTTTCTGCGTTTATTTTGCTAAGTACCTCATTTGAATAGGTGATTTGCAACCCATTAAAATCATCACGTAGTTGAATATTGGCGAGAGCCGTAGTGATTTTTGTCTTTTTCTTACGTCCGCGTTTTTCTGTAAAAGAAGTTTGCAGAGTTGCAGAGATAGCAGAGTCACCAGCAAATTTTGATAATGTTTTATTTAGATCGGTTAAGCCATCTGCATAACTGCGGCATGAAAATACGCTGAGTGTTATTAATAAACAGTAAAAGTTACTTTTTATAGACATACGTGTTTGATCTTTTAATTTAGACGTTAAAAAAGGTATATTGAGACTAGCATGCTAAATAAGTAAATCTAACCATTATCAAGTAGCTTTACTATACAAACATAGCCGAATATTCGAATAATTAGATATGAGTAAATGATCCGTTCATGACAATACCTCAAATTAAGTTTATCCCTTCAAGCGATAAAAACCTTGGAATAGAAGTTATCGATTTATCTGAGATATACAAACGTTCTCATGATGAAACAATAAACTTCGCGACAAAACCCCATCGAGTATTTTTTCATAACTTGTTGTATATAACACAGGGTAGTGGCACACATTTTATCGACTTCAATACTTACGCAGTTAAAGCTGGAAGTGTGGTTTTCATTAATAAAAACCAAGTGCATTCCTTTGACTTAATTAACAAGCCACAGGGTAAGTTAATTATTTTCACTGACGAATTTCTCGCTACTATTTTTTCAACAATGAAAACGCCTTTATTTGCTCCTTGTCATTTACTTAAATCATATTCACCCGCATTTTCACTAGCAAACAACACAAGGAACACCTGTGATGTTTTACTCACAGAGATAAACAAAGAATATCAATTAACACACACTGACTTAAGCTTTTTAAACTTATTATTTTCAGCATTGTTAACCAAACTAACCAGTGCACGTCTACAATTTTACGAACAGCATTTAAGTGAATCTCGTTCGAGAAATTTCACAAAATTCATTGCGTTATTGGAAAGTAAATATACTCTTATACGCGATGCAAAAGATTACGCCTGCATGCTTAACATGACATATAAGTCACTTAATCAAATATGTAAACTGGCCACTAATCAAACGACTAAGCAATTAATTGACGCTCACATTATATTGGAAGCAAAACGAAAATTAGCTATAGAAGACATAAGAGTTCAACAACTCGCCGACGAGTTAGGCTTTGATGAAGTCACTAACTTTGTCAAATATTTTAAAAAACACACACTCCTTACACCTTCTCAATTTAAAAAATTCTTAAAAGGTTAGATATTTACCATTTTTTCGCATTAATCTACCTGAATATACTATTGATAAAAGCATAAAATTTTCTCATCTTAATTTTTGAGGAATATATTATGAAAAAAAGCTTTTTGACCTTTGCTACCGCAGGATTATTAACCCTGACAGCATGCGAATTCACCCCAATGAATTCAGAACAAAGTATTGAACCATCCAACAAAGAAAAAGCGGTTGCACTTCTTAATAGTATTGAAACAGGTGATCAAAGTGCGGTCAGTTATGTCAACCCAACAAAATACACGCAGCATAACTTAATGGTGGCAGACGGACTAGCGGGTTTCGGCGCAGTATTACAAGCGCT
>JAWUXK010000007.1:0-15766 GCA_034111385.1 Colwellia sp.
GCAGAGCCTTGTTGTGAATCTTGATCAAAATGATAATCACTGATCTTAATTTCAGTATTTTCTTTTAGGGTGATTAAACCGCCATCAGACATACTAAATTGCGCTTTACTTTTTGTGCCAGTTGATATGTTATCAACACTAAAAATTTCAGATCGGCGTCGTAACTTTCTTATTTCGTCATTCTTTATATTGGTCGCATTTACCTGACCTTTAGCTAAAATCGTTTTGCCCGCAACATTCGCCATAACCTGATTTGAGGCAAGCATCGCTGTCAATAACAGGGTTATAGAACAATATTTATTGATTAACATAGTACTTACTCCTAAAAATTCATACTAGCTGATAAACCGATATCAACACGTTGATAAGAAAATAATGGCAGATTACTGTCTTTATCTTGCACACTGACATTAAATCGATAAGAGATTTCTTGTGACTGTTGAAATTGCACCATAGTTGCTAACATCCAAGTATTGTCGACTTGTTTGGTAAAAAAAGTGGGATGTAAATCTTGATACTTTTTATGCTGCCAACTGAGAGAACCTGACACTAGCCATTGTGAGTCAATCACCCATAAACTGTTAAAACTTAACGCTTGTAATTGACTGCTAATATGATCATTTACCGAAGATTGACTCCTTTCTTCGATATAACTTGCCGATAAAGAATGACGCCAATTACCGGTAAAGTACTGACTGTTAGCCGATAAATTTAAATTATTAGTATCAAGATTGTCGTTCAGGCTATTGTTAGTTTTACCTACACCAAAATCACCGCCAATTAGCCATTGTTGACCTAATCGCTTTTTAAGCTTGGTATTAATACCCGATTGAGTACGATAATAATCGCCTGAAAACCACAAAGGTTGCACTCTAAGGCCTACGCTAGCATCAAAAGAGTCAAACTGTCGCAGATAATCGACAGAGCCATCTAAGATAATACGATTATAATCGTGTTCACTAACAAAATTGTGAATATTCACTTTAGTAGAAAAAAGTAATTTAGTTTTTTGACTCAGCGCCTTGCTACCAGACAACTGATAATTGATTGCCAAATAGTTATCACTAGTTTCTTTACTGTTATCAGACAAGGTATAAATTCCACCTAGGGAAGGCAAAAAGATACTATCGTCGTCAATACCTGCATTGATATTAGAGTCATAGCCAGCATTAACACTGACTTGTTGTTGGAAATATAAAGACTGTTGAGCTAATTTTTTTTGTGCAGAACTTTTAAGCTTATTGGAGAGTAGAACCAATTGTTCTGAATTATTAGGATGGCTAATAATGGCATCACACAGAGACAAGACCGAGCGATAATTAGCCATTTTAAAATATGATTTAGCTAAATAATATTTGCCGTCAAGCCAATTAGGTTTATTGGCAACCACGCGTTCAAAAGCAAAAACCGCCAACTCAAATTCATTATTCGCTAATGCCGCTATGCCATAGAGAAAATCAAACTCAGCATCGCCTAAATACTCATCAGCATTCAATTGTGCAATTTTCCATGCCTGAACAAATTCTTGCTTGTTAATACTCTTTTTTAACGAATGGTATTCACTGGTATTAATAAACGCCTGTTCAATTTTTTGAAGGTTTGATTGTGCAACTTCTTGCCCACTTTCCTGAGCCATAACAGGACGAAAAATCAATAAACAAAAAACTACCGCAAAGGTTCTATTATTCATTAACGACAACTCCACTTTTTTTGTACCGCATGTAAAAATCCATCAATTTCATCATAACGACAACTACTGCGTATAACAATTAAAAAGAATAATAAAATCAGCTATTATTGATGTATATCACTATGTTCTTAAAGCGTTTGTTACCATTTATATTTCAGGTTGCCTATATCTAATAGTTACAGAGTCCCTATGCATTAAAACAGATAAATACATGGTTCATTTCCTAGTAGCATAATACCCGATTACGGAACATGAAACTTCTCAGTATGACGGTATAATCTTATATCTTCTCTAAAACTACAGGAATAGATTTAGAGGTGGGTGTTCCACAATCATCTGCTACGCTTTCAAGTGGCACCAATGGATTAGTTTCAGGGTAATAAGCCGCAATACAGCCTTGTGGAATAAGGTACTCTACAATTTTAAAATTCTTAACAGAGCGCTCTACCCCATCATTTGATACCGTGGATATTTTGACGTTATCACCATTTTCTAATGATAATTTTTTCATATCATCTACATTGATAAAAATAACTTTACGCTCTCCATAAACACCTCGGTATCGATCATCCATCCCGTAAATACTCGTATTGTATTGATCATGTGAACGCAAGGTTTGCAACGTGAGTACCGCACTTGTAGTATTAGCCTCTGCGCTTTCATAGGCTAATTGTTCAGGTAAGTTTGCGGCTGAAAAAGTCGCCTTTTTCTCAGGGGTTTTCCATTGGCGTAGTGCTGCAGGATTTTGTAAATAAAAGCCGCGCCCTGTTTTAATGCGTGAATTATAATCGTCGAATCCCGGAATAACCGTGCTGATATCATCACGAATTAACGCATAATCACTGGTGAGTTTAGGCCAATCTACGACGTTATCCCCTACTGCCGCCTTAGCTATTCCAGAAATAATTGCGGTTTCTGACCGTAAACTCTCAGACGCAGGTTCATTTTGTCCCCTAGAACTATGAACCATACTCATAGAATCTTCTACGGTGATGCATTGTTCGCCGCTCATTTGACGATCAATTTCAGTTCGACCTAAACAGGGAAGAATCAGTGCCTTTTTCCCTGTCATTACATGGCTACGATTCAGTTTAGTACTAATTTGCACCGTTAAATCACATTGCTGTAATGCCTGATAAGTTCGATGCGTGTCTGGCGTGGCGGCGGCAAAGTTACCACCAAGGGCAATAAACACTTTAGCCTTACCTGATAACATAGCTTGAATGGATTCAACGGTATTAAAGCCATGGTCACGCGGTGTACTAAAAGAATATTGCTTTTCTAAAGCGTCTAAAAATTCCATTGACGGCTTTTCATTAATTCCAACCGTACGGTTTCCTTGCACGTTTGAGTGGCCGCGAACAGGACAAGCCCCTGCCCCTGCTTTACCAATGTTGCCCCTTAACATTAATACATTTACTAACTCTCGCACTGTTGCTACTGAGTGACGATGCTGGGTAATTCCCATAGCCCAGGTAAAGATAACCTTGTCTTTACTGGCATATATATCAGCCATCTGTTCAATGTCTTTTTTGCTAAGGCTACATTGTTGGGTAATTTTATCCCACGAGCTTGATTCAACACTACTTTGATATTCTTCAAAGCCATGACAGTGCTCATTAATAAAATCTGTATCAAGTATAGATTTGTCTTGCTTAAACCGTTCCAATAAACTTTTAGCAATACCGCGTAATAATGCCATATCGCCACCTAGCCTGGGGGTGAAGTAATAGCCGCTGATATTGGTACCCGTGAAAAGAATCATTTCTTTGGGACTTTGAGGATCTGAAAATTTTTCTAATCCGCGTTCTTTTAAATTATTAATGGAAACAATGGTTGCACCGCGTTTACTTGCCTTACGAAGAGTGCCAAGCATACGTGGATGGTTAGTTCCAGGGTTTTGACCAAAAACGAAAATAGCATCCGCTTGGTCGAAGTCATCCATCGTAACAGTGCCTTTTCCTGTGCCTAGGCTACGGGTCATACCTACGCCCGAAGCTTCATGACACATGTTAGAACAATCTGGAAAGTTGTTGGTACCTAATACACGGCCAAATAACTGGTATAAATAAGCCACTTCATTACTTGCTCTACCCGAGGTATATAACAAGGCTTCATTAGGTGAATTAAGATTTTTCAAGTTTGCTGCGATAATATTGAAGGCATCTTCCCAGCTAATGGCTTGGTAGTGATCGTGTTCACCGTCATAATACATTGGCTCAGTTAAACGCCCACTTTTCTCTAGGGAATGATCATCCCAATCTTGCAGCTCCGTGATTGAATATTGTGTAAAAAAGCTAGTATCAACACGCTTACTTGTTGCTTCCCATGCAATTGCTTTAACGCCATTTTCGCAAAATTGAATTTTTTCCGCTTTCGATGAGTCTCCCCATGCACAACCTGGGCAATCAAAACCACCAGGTTGATTAGCTCTTAGCAAAGCTTTCACTCCTTTCATGGCATTTTCACTTTGTATAATATGCTTAGCCGAGCTCTTTAGTGCTCCCCAACCGCCAGCCGGTGGAGAATACTTGGGGTTATCTTGATTTGATTTAGACATATAATTTCTCGTTTAGGAAAAGCGTTTTAATTGCCCTTGGTGGAAACAAAATAAGGTTAATCCAGTTTTACGGGCAGACATCACCGCTAAGTCTGTTGGCTGTGCAAGTGTTACTAACGTCGTTAACGATAAACGGGCAGCTTTAGCGATTAAATCGTGACTACATCGGCTAGTCAGCAAGGCGAATCCCTCAGGCATATTTTTATTATTTTTGCATAAACAGCCAAGCAATTTATCAAATGCCGAATGACGACCAACATCTTCTCGACAAGCAATCAGCTTCGCAGATAAATCAAAATAGACTGCGGAGTGATTACCACGTATACCGCCTTGTTTTTTTATAATTGCCGGTAAAGCTTCTTTAGCTTCACAAATCACCACTTCCGAAGGCAATTGAGCTTTTTTATTTGAAGATATTTTTGAGGTTAAATTTAACTCCATTGCCGCTTCGATTGAATCAAGCCCGCAAAGTCCACAACCGCTTGGGCCTGCCATATTTCTACGTCGTTCTTTTAAGCGGTGATGAGATCGTGCTAATACCTGAAGATCAACTTGCCATCCATATTCATGGGAATGAACTGTCATATTCAGCACTTCATTAACGGAATGAATCAGCCCTTCGCTTAAGCAAAACCCAAGCGCAAAATCTTTCAAATTATTGGGGGAAACCATCATTACAGCATAGCTAATACCATTAATACTGACAGAAACAGCAATTTCAAAAAGCTGGGCTTGCTCTAATTTGATCTGAGGTAATTCAGTCACAGACATGTTGTTTTTCAATGGTGTCATGGCTAGGTCAATTCAACCAATTTGGATGACGTATGAGCCATTAAAATAAAGCCCCAAAAAGGCAATATTCTCTAACTAACAGTTTACTGTAAAAAAAAACCATGTTCACTTCATTTTAACGAAAACATAAACAAGTCTGCATTATTCCACGTGTAAATTTTCTGTTACTCCTGCACTGATTAACGTTTAAATAAAATAACCTCTAATTTTGACTTTGATAATAGCTGCTACTAATATCAAAACAACTAGTAACATAAGTTACTAATTTGAATGATAAAATCTGGAGATAGCCATGACAGATTTATTTGAAAACCCTATGGGGTTAGATGGTTTTGAATTCGTTGAATTTACAGCTCCTACAAAAGGTATTTTAGAACCTGCTTTTTCAGCCATGGGGTTTACCATGGTGGCAAAACATAAATCTAAGGATGTAACATTATGGCGTCAAGGGGATATTAGTTTAATCACTAATTATGAAAAAAATAGCCATGCCTATCATTATGCAATAGAACATGGTCCTTCTGCCTGCGGACTCGCTTTTCGCGTTAAAGATTCACAATTTGCCTATACAGAAGCAATGAACAAAGGGGCACAGGCGGTAGATATTCCAACAGCGCCTATGGAATTAAGACTGCCTGCAATTAAAGGTATCGGTGGTGCGACACTTTATTTAATAGATCGTTATGCTGAGGGACAGTCGATTTACGACATAGATTTTAATTGGATTGAAGGCGTAGAGAAAAACCCTCAGGGTTGTGGTTTTCATACATTAGACCACCTTACCCACAATGTTTACCGCGGCAGAATGGAACATTGGGCCAAATATTATGAAGATCTTTTTAACTTTCGTGAAATCCGCTACTTTGATATTAAAGGTGAATATACCGGATTATTGTCAAAAGCGATGAGCGCACCCGATGGCAAAATTAGAATTCCATTAAATGAAGAGGGCATTGGTGGCGGTGGTCAAATAGAAGAGTTTTTAATGCAATACAATGGTGAAGGTATACAACATATCGCCTTTTCTTGTGATGATCTTTTTGGCTGCTGGGATCGTTTAAAAAAATCAGGTGTAAAATTTATGACCCCACCGCCTGCAACATATTATGACATGCTAGAAGCACGTTTACCTGGTCACGGAGAGCCTATTGACCAACTACAGCCCCGCGGTATTTTGTTAGATGGCACCACGAAAGGGGAAACTCCACGCTTATTATTACAAATTTTTTCACAAGCAACCTTAGGCCCTGTATTTTTCGAGTTTATTCAACGTAAGCAAGATGATGGCTTTGGCGAAGGTAATTTCAAAGCATTATTTGAGTCTATTGAACGTGATCAACTTGATCGTGGAGTGATTGATAACAAAGTTTAATGCTTTTTATTCAAGGGGCGTAATTTTCCAATTACCTAACCTCCTGACCAAATACACGAATGACTAATTGGAATGAATTGTTATGATAAAAATAGACAGAATTCACCATGTTGCTTATCGCTGTATCGACGCGAAAGAAACCGCACAATGGTATAAAGAAAAACTCAACATGGATCTAATTCTTTCGATTGCCGAAAATGAGGTACCGTCGACTAAAGCACCTGATCCCTATATGCATATTTTTCTTAATGCAGGTAACGAAAATGTTTTAGCCTTTTTTGAAATTCCCAATTCACCCAGAATGAGACGAGATACAAATACGCCTATTTGGGTTCAGCACCTCGCGTTAAGAGTTAATAGTGTTGACGATTTGCTTAAGGCTAAAATTGAACTTGAAAGTAAAGATGTATATGTATTGGGTCCTACAGACCATACAATATTCAAATCTATTTATTTCTTTGATCCTAATGGGCATAGGTTAGAACTGACGGCAAATACAGGTACGCCAGCACAATATAAAAAACTTCAAAGTGTCGCTCAAATAATGATCGACGAATGGGCAGAAACTAAAGTGGCACCAAATCATGCCGCTTGGTTACATAAAAAAGACTGATGACGGACAAAAAATCATGACTTTATTAAATGAAACGCACGACATTAATTTAACTAGCTGGGTAACATCAGCCAATTACCCCAGTGATTTTCCAATTCAAAACTTGCCTTTTTCTACATTTCGTAAAAAAGGCACAAAGGAAGCAATCCGAGGTGGTGTTGCGATAGGGGATTATATTCTAGATATGGCAGCCGTTGCCCAACTTGATATTTTTTCTGGTAATGCACAACGAGCAGCAAACGCTGCTGCAAAATCTAGCTTAAATGACTTAATGGCAATGGGTAAAAAAGTTAATTCAGCCCTGCGTTTAGCTTTATCACAAGTATTACGTAATGGCGCCTTGGAAGAAGAAAAGCTTACAAATTGTTTGGTATTACAAACGGATGCAGAATACGCTATGCCTTGCCAAATTGGTGATTACACTGATTTCTATACGTCTATTCACCATGCAACAGCCGTAGGTTCATTATTTCGTCCAGATACCCCCTTACTGCCTAACTATAAATGGATACCTATCGGTTATCATGGCAGATCTTCAACGATTGACATTTCAGGGCAAAAATTTCCTCGGCCAATGGGGCAACTTAAAGCGCCAGAGGCTGAAGCTCCGGTTTTAGCACCTTGTAAACGCTTAGATTACGAAGTAGAAATGGGCATTTTTATCGGGGAAAGTACTCAATTGGGTGAACGCATTGGGATAGAAAAAGCCGAAGATCATATCTTTGGTTTATGTTTATTTAATGACTGGTCTGCAAGAGATATTCAAGCATGGGAGTATCAGCCTTTAGGGCCATTTTTAGCAAAAAACTTTGCTTCAACCATTTCCCCTTGGATTGTAACAATAGAAGCATTAGCGCCTTATCGAATGAATTTTTCTCATCCTGAGAATGATCCCCAACCTTTACCTTATTTAAGCAGTCAAAATAATAGTCGATACGGCGGCTTAGACATTCAGCTTGAATGCTTTATTCAAACTGAAAAAATGCGCAATAACCATGAGCAAGCCGATAAAATTAGTGAGTCTAACTTTAAGTACTCTTATTGGACTATTGGTCAACTTGTTACACACCACAGTGTTAACGGTTGTGCAATGAAAGCAGGCGATTTATTGGGCTCTGGAACACAATCAGGACCTGAACACAAACAAGCTGGTTCTATGCTTGAGTTATCTCACGGCGGAAAAATAGCATTCACATTAAGTAATGGTGAAAAGCGAACGTTCTTAGAAGACGGTGATACCGTAATTATGCGCGGTTTTTGCCAAAAAGAAGGTGCTGCTCGAATCAGCTTTGGCGAAGTAACAGGCACAATACTGCCTTGTTTGGATTAGACAAAAACATGGAGCTTTATACTTACTTTCGTTCTTCAGCTGCATACCGTGTGCGTATTGCGCTTAATGTTAAACACATAAAGCACACGCTTAAAGTCATTAACCTATTAAAAGGTGAACATTTAAACACGCCTTACACAAAGTTAAATCCGCAAGGTTTACTCCCCATATTAAAACTTAATGATGGAAGAATAATTTCTCAATCGACAGCAATAGTAGAATATTTAGAGAAAGAATATCCTGTAATACCATTACTACCGAATAACAGCTTCGATGCTGCTACAGTTAGAAGTTGGTGTAATATTATTGCTTGCGATATACATCCTCTTGATAATTTACGAGTACTTAATTACTTAGTGAAAGCGCTTAATGTTGACGCTGAGGATAAAATAAATTGGTATCATTATTGGATTACTAAAGGATTTAACGCCTTAGAAACTCAAATATTGGCAACACCCTACTGTTTTGGGAATACAGTAACATTAGCTGATGTTTATCTAATTCCAATGGTGTATAACGCTTTACGTTTTAACTTGCCCATGCATAAATTCCCTAAAATTTTAGCCGTTTATCAAGCCTGCAATAAGCTAGATACCTTTGATAAAGCGAAGCCAGAAAATCAACCCGACTGTTTAGTTATTTAATGCGAAGCCCAAGCACACATTAATGACTAACTTCTTCGAGTTGTACGCTAAGTTTAACAGTTAATTCTTTCAACTGTTCACGCTCTTGAACTGATAACCCTTCAAGTAACCGTTGCTCTTGATTTTTAACTAAGGGAATAATCTTTTGGTATAATTCATTCCCTTTAGCAGTAAGGTTTAACAAATTTTTTCGGCGGTCTTGCTCACTAGTTTGCTGAGATAAAAAGTCAGATTTAATAAGCTTATTAATTGCGCGACTTACCTGCATTTTATCAAGATAAGTAAATTGACATATATCTCGCGCTGATATTTCACAATGGTAGCCAATGGTTGCCAAAACACGCCATTCCATTTTGGTAAGCCCAAATTCCTCATATATTTTTGCAATAAATTCGGTTACCTGCTGGGCTAATACCGAAAATTGATAAGGGAAAAAAGTATTTAAGTTTAGCTGCGTATTATCACCCATAGTTTATACCTTAAAGTCAGAGTAACCGTTTTAAAATAACCTTTAGCACCTATCATACATACCATCGTTCTTAGTAACAAATGATACTAGTATGCGATTATTTACACTATTCTTAATACTCTATTTACTTATGTCTCAGGAATGGTTCAACAAACTGGCAGGAATCACCACTAAGGTCTAAAATATATAGTAGAAAGGAAATAAGTTATCCATTCAAACTGTAAAGATTGTCTACGTTAAAACTAATTCCTTTCGGGGATCTTGTATAAGACGTATCAAAGTAGTTTCCACTGTCTAACGAGATTAATTCTAACTGATAGAATATATTGTTCAAACAGGAGAATTATCATGTATAAGACTATTACAGCAACATATACAGATAAAACTGCCCTTACAAATGTGGCTGATGAATTGGTGAATAAGGATATACCAAGAGAAAATTTTTTCGTCAATGAAGAAGTATCACAGGTCAAGGTAATGATGCCAGAATCTGCAGAGTCAGAAATAATCGATATCCTCAAACGTCACCATCCGACTGAGGTTCACTAAACCAGTAACTGTCATAAACATGTTACGCAGTGTATTTACTGACAACAAATTTGAATTAATAAACTGGAATATTAATTTGCGAAGGAGTGTTAAATGAAAAGGCGAATCAGAGATGATTCGCCTTTTCATTTATTTTACTGGGAAGTTAACCAAGTTAATCCACGGGTACAGTTGTGGCAAGTTCTATCACTTCGCGGAACGTACTAGAGGGTAATAGGCCCCGTAAGTTAGTCCTTTAACGTTCGTTCGATGATTTAGTATCAGCTTTTGATGAGATAATCCTCGCTTTACTTTTAGCTCTTTTTTTCTTTTTTGCATTTTTACTCGCTGAAATTACTGTACTAATAAACTCTGCTGATTTTTTGGTGGGATTATAAGCAACCTCAACAGTTTTACCGTTATATTCGATAATATCGCCGTGGCGAATTTTTTTACGCTTTTGAACTTCAACTTCATTATTTACTAAAACATTACCTTCAGTAATCATGATTTTAGCTTCGCCGCCACCGCCAACCATATGGGCAATTTTGAGTAATTTATAAAGTTCTATAGGTTCAACACAAATGTCGAAAGTTGAGTGTTCAGACATGAAATACGCCTAATGATTTTAAATAATAGTATTGTTAAATTCTAACATATATTGCTAGTTTAAAGGACAATTTATGCTAGCCCTTATTTCCTCTTTGTTCTTCTATTTGATTTTTTAACCTGTTTCTTTTTCTTGTTTTGTATAGGCGCTTTTGAAAACTCTTTATGGAAAGGCTGCTCTGTAACAACAGGAATAACTTGCCCTATGCTATTTTCAATATTAGTTAATTGCCTTATATCATTTTCTACAGCAAATGATATGGCCACTCCACTTTTTCCGGCACGAGCAGTTCGTCCTATGCGGTGTATGTAGTTTCTTGGATCTTCAGGAAGGTTATAGTTAATGACTAACGAAATGTTATCAACATCAATACCACGGGCAGCAACATCTGTTGCAACTAATACTCTTAAAGTAGACTCTTTAAAGTTTTGTAACGCTTCCTCTCTAACTGCTTGTGTTTTACCACTGTGAAGGCTAGCGGCAGTTATTGATTCTTTTTCTAGCGCTTTAACAATGATATCAGCGCCATACTTTGTTTTACAAAAGATAAGCACTTTATCATAATCAGGTTTTTCCAAAATATTAAATAGCAATGGTACTTTATTCGATTTATCAAGGTGGTACACACTTTGATTAACCAAATCGATCGTAACTGTTTGTGCAGTAATTTGAACTTTTGTTGGATCTGTTAATATTGCTTCTGCAAGTATCTCTATTTCAGCAGGCATAGTCGCTGAAAACAATAGCGTTTGTCGGCTCTTTGGTAGTTTAGATATGATGCTTTGAACATCCTTAAAAAACCCCATATCAAGCATTGTATCTGCTTCATCTAACACAAATACTTCTAACGCTTTAAAATTTATATCGCCCGTTTCAATTAAATCTAATAACCTGCCAGGGGTGGCCACTAAAATATCAAGTCCAAGTGCGATAGAGTCAACTTGGGCTTGTCTTCCTACACCACCATAAACAACCTTAGTTTTAAGCCCTAAACCAACAGAATAGTCATCAATGTTTTGCATTATTTGCGAGGCAAGCTCTCGTGTAGGCGTTAATATGAGCGAACGCGTGCTCTTAGCCTTAATATCTATTTTATTTCGCCCGAATTTATTAATAATAGGCAATGAAAAGGCCGCAGTTTTTCCTGTTCCCGTTTGCGCTATACCAAGAAGATCATTCCCATTAATAAGAGGTGGGATACATTCTTTTTGGATCGGTGTAGGCTGTTTGTAGCCTTTAAGGCTGAGGCGGTCAATAATTGACTCTAAAAGTGAAAGTGTTTTAAATTCTGACATGTTGTCTCGGTGTTCTTTAATCAATTGCCTATTATTCTAACAGAATGCTTTATTGCTGTCGTTGGCAGCGCTAACCTGAAACGATTAAATCAAAACCAAAACGACTTTTTCAAATGCTTTATCTCATTGGTTTACTAGAATAGCTGAGTTTTCTTTGTATAGAATCGATAGTTCAGTTAAACCACCTTTGTTTTTTATTAAGAGTTCAGTAAAATAGTTAGTCTTTAACAGTTCTGTAAAGGTTAGTGATGAAACGCATTGTTTTATATATTTCAGATAAATGTCCCCATTGCCGTGAAGCTCAAAAATACTTGGATGATAATGGCATCAAATACAGGTTAACAAATGCGAAAATGCAGCGCGGAAGAAAAGAGCTTGACGCTATAGGAGCTCGCTCTGTACCAGCCCTTAAAATTGGTAATGAAGTAATGATTGGCTGGAACCAAAAAACTTTTAATAAACTCTATGCTGCAGGTTAAAAAGCCCAAGTAGATAATTGAGCAACCAATGACCACCGAGTTATTGATTACTCTATTTCCAAGTGGATAACAAAATATAGAGGATCAGAGCATCCTATAACCGCTCCTTATAACTCCATATTTTTTATCAATCAGCACAAGTTTTATTGCTCAGTTTTCGCTAGGTAGTTCATATTTTCTCTGCGTAAACCTTCTCATGTTATAGTTCCTGATTTGATGAAGCTATAACTGTTATTGCCACCAAGTTGCCATAAAACCCGAGTACGTTAAATTTCAATTATGAGGTAGAGTTGGTCTAAACTTTATAACGGCTGCTCAGCGCTTGCATCTGTTCAGATATAGTTGCCAACTCGTTAGCCGCTGTCAAAGACTGTTCTGCGCCCTGAGTAGTAACGTTCATAATGTCTGTCATTTCGGAAATGTTTTTATTCACCTCATCTACCGCAGCGCTTTGTTCTTCGGTAGAAGTTGAAATCTGGGACATCATGTCAGTCATTTGATCCACGCTTTCGCGTATGAAAGCAAAGTTTGCTTTCACGGATTCACTTTGCTCAACACAAGTGTAAGTAGTTTCCTGGCTCGCCATCATCACTGAGACGGCTTTCTCTGCACCGTTTTGAAGGACTTCAATCATTTGCTTGATTTCATCGGTAGAGCTACGTGTTCGGGATGCTAAAGTTCTGACTTCATCTGCTACTACTGAGAAGCCTCGGCCTTGCTCACCAGCTCTGGCTGCTTCTATAGCCGCATTAAGTGCTAACAAATTAGTTTGATCTGCAATGTCTTCGATCACGTCTAATACTGCTTCAATATTAGATACATCCTGTCGCAGCTGATTTATCACATTAGCCGATTTACTTATTTCTGCCGCGAGACCATCAATAGAAGATGCGGAACTAACAATCATATTACTGCCTTGTTCAGCGCCGTCCTGAGCTGATTTAGACAATTCATCTGCTGATTTCGTATTCAAAGCAACCTCGCGAATGGCTGCAGACAACTGAGTGGTACTCGTTGCAACCTCCGCGCTTTTATTCAACTGTTCATTTGATTGATGACCAGTCTCTTGTGCGTTGTGTGCAAGCTCAGTTGATGCAGAAGCTAACTGTGTTGAGGATGACTGGATTTCTCCTATTATTTTCTGTAGGTCATCCATAAATCTGTTAAACCAGAGAGCTAATTCATCTAACTCAGAATTACCTTGGTGAGGCAGGCGTTGTCTTAGATCACCTTCACCTTCGGCAATATCTCGTACAAGATTTACAGTTTCGTTGATAGGGTTCACGACAACCTTGGAAAAGATTACACCAAGTACAGCTCCAAGTGCCGCGAGACATGCAACCGAAATGAGCAATGTGGTTAGCATGCCTGTCTGAATGGCAGAAACAGAAGCTGTAGCCTCAGCTTCATCTATTTCACTCATCAGCACCCAATTCAATCCAGCAATATTTGCCGGAGCATAGGCCGACATTACCGGTACACCACGATAATCATCAAATACTTTTACACCTGACTCGCCAGCCAGAGCAGTATGAAAACCTTCAGTATCCACAGGCTGGATACCCATACTGTTTCCATTCGCTTTTATTTTTTGAACCGTATTTTCATCCAGACCCAATTCTCGCATCGTTTGTAAATAAATATCCGGATCTTCAACAAAAGATCGTCTGTTGCTTCTCACCGTGCCGTCTTCAGACACCAAATAAGTTTCTCCGCTATTTCCTAACCCAACATTTTTCCACTGTTGATTGTGAGTCATGATGACGTCGATTTCGTCAACCGGTATTTGAAAAATCAGGACACCCAACAATTTTTCTTCTCTATAAATGGGAGCTGCAGTAAATGCGGCATGAGCATTGTAGGAAGGTAAATAAGGTTTAAAATCAGTTATTACGGCACTGCCGCTAGGTTGCTTAATCGCCGCACGGTAAGCATCAGCAATACCACTGTCTGCATAGGGTCCATCTATTAGTGAGGTTGCGTAATCAAGCTCTTTAAAAACTGAATAAACGATGTGCCCAGTATCGGCGCTTACTAAGAAAATGTCATAGTAGCCAAAACGCTGAAGTAAATCACGGAAAAATGGGTGGTACTTTGAGTGAGTTCTATCGTAATGAACTTTCCCTGCTTGCAGAAGTTTATCTTTTTCACCCAACGGGTTAGGGTTTTCTGCTATATAACTATTTTGCAAAACTACTGTGGTGTTTTTTAGCTGATTGAAAAGCCCTTCAACATCAGAGCTATTGCCATTGTTAAGTTCGATAAAACGTTTGTTAAATTGCTGCTCATAAAATGCTTTGATATTTTGTTTTTTTTCATCAAAATCTTTAGCGTTCTTTCCCTTAAAGTAAGATCCAAATGCATGTGAAAAAACAGAAATGGCAGCCACAGTTTCATTTGATTGGCTCAAGTTAATGATCTGATTTTCGACACCTTGAAAGTATTTTTCGATAGATTGGCGTGTGACTTCTCGTACAGCAATAAGTTCTTTAGCTGCCGACTCTTCTAAAGCGTGGGAAGAAGACTTTGAAACTGAAACCCCAATTAATCCACCTATTAGAATTCCAGGAAGCAGTACAAGTAAACAACTTCCCAAAATCATTTTCGTTTTAATTTTCATAATCATTCCTTAAATTTTCAACGAAAGTTAATAACTCAAATTCTTTACTATTAATACTCACGTACTTAAGCCATCTATACCCACTCACCTTCACTAAATTGTTTCATTCGTAAACACTAACCAGATTATCTTAGTGTTGCTATTAAAACACTTTCCATAAGACACAGCAAAAGACAAGCCAATAATACTATTAAATAACAGATACGGTATTCGGATGTTGAATGGAGCAACCCCCGCATCACCGAATAACAAAAGCCAGGTCCTGTCAGCACTAAGAGCAATTATGTGAGTAACACGTGCGCACTATGTCAAATCGAAAAAGACGGCCCTGTGCGCGCAAGCGGTGCATATGAACCAAAACAGCCCAACAACATACTAAATTGAACCAAATTTATGCATAGAAAAATCTGAGAAACATCAGCTTTCTAGGTAGGTTGAGTGATCTACCACCTAATTTATTCACTTAAAACTGTATTCAAAATGCAACTTACTGAGCAGTCTATCCAGCTAAATCATTAGACAAAAAAATAGACAAACTATGAGTTTGTCTATTTTTAATTACCTTTGTCTAATTTTTAAATACTTTATGACAAATTAATAACTAATCAATATAACTATCAACTGGAGGACAGCTACAAACTAGGTTTCTGTCCCCGTATACATCATCAATGCGATTAACTGTTGGCCAAAACTTATTCGTTCTAACACCTGCCACAGGGAATACGGCATCAGCGATACTGTATGCTCTATCCCAATTAGCATCG
>JAWUXK010000008.1:0-7652 GCA_034111385.1 Colwellia sp.
GATAGCGTAGCGCAAACTAAAGCTTTATCAGAAGAAAAAGATATCGCAGCTGCAATTGAATCACAAAAAGTTTTCGCTGAAGAGTTACAAGCAAAAGTTTCTGCTGCAGCTAAAGAAGCTTACGATGTTGTAACTAAAACATCTGAAGAAGTAACTAGCTTAGTTAAAGATTCTGCAGAAGAAGCTTCTGCTTCAGCTAAAGAAGCTTTAGATACAGTAACTAAAAAAACTGAAGAAGTGACTAACTTAGTAAAAGATTCTATTGCAGAAGCTTCAGCTAAGTAATCTACTAAGATGAAATAAGTGAACTTTGGTTTATTATCTTTAAAAACCAGTATTTCGATACTGGTTTTTTTATGGCTAAAATATACTAACTATTTGAACAATGACATTAGTTTAGTCACACAATGGCATAAGAACAGCCAGTCACTAACATTCTAGATTGGTGTAATGGACGTAAGATTAATGTTCGTTATTGTAAAATATAAAACTGAGGTAGAGGCGGGCGATAACTAATATAAATACCAATCAAGATTTGGCTACGTATAACCCTTTTGCCGCTCTTAAACCATGTTGAAAAATGATTGTTAAACTCAGTTACTCTTCTTGCGTTAAGTATGCTTGATAATCGTGAATGCCAAAATAGCGAATAGACTTTTTGAGCTTTATTTTTTTGGCAATTAATAACTCACCTGAATAAATTTTAACAACCTGTTTATCACCGTTAGAGTCAGTTTCATAACTATGGTTGTTATTGTCTCTCAGATTATCAAATTCTGTTTTCATAATGAGCTTCATCAGGTCTCCTTGCCTAATTTTGTTTTAACGGTATGACGGTGGTAAGCAATATTGATTATTAACAAAGCAAAGATAAAAGGCAGGCTGCTTAAAACCAGATAATTCCAACCACCTGAAAATAAAATCCACCCAGCCATGAGTGAGGCAAAAGCTTGAAAGCCAAATAAAATAAAATCGTTGCTGGCTTGTACCTTATGTCTTTCGCTAGTGTGATAACTTTGTGGTAAAAGTGATGTTCCAGTTAAAAAAAGGAAGTTCCACCCGATACCTAACAAAATTAATGCCCACCAATAATGCATCACTTCTTGACCCGAAAAAGCGATTAATGCTACCGCGATATAAATAATACTACCGAGCTTTAATAAACCTTTCAATGCTATTTTATTTATTAACCAAGGGGTTAATAATGAGGGTAAATACATGGCTGCAATATGACTTTGTATTACCCATTTTGTTTCCACTAAACTGTGGCCTTGCATGTGATGCATACTCAGTGGCGTTGCCGTCATTAAATAACTCATCAATGCATAGCCTATAGTCGCTGTGCAAACAGAGATAATAAAAATAGGTTGTTTTGCTATGTCTGTTAATGGTCTTGTTTCACCGGAAGTGAGAGTTTCTTTTATTTTTGGCTCTTTGAAAAAAATCATGATAAGAGCAGCCAGCCCAATAAAACAGGCTAATAGGAGGAATGATCCGGCATAACCAAAAGGAGACTCAAGCCATTCTTTAGCTGTTACCGCTATTTCAGGGCCTAAAAAGGCTGCGAATACACCGCTAAGCATTAAAATTGATAAAATTTTGGGGATATCTTCTTCTTTGTCGGTGCTTTCAATCGCGGCAAAACGTAATTGTTGTGTGAAAGCGCTGCCTATACCGAATAAGAAACTGGCCAAAGTAAATAATTCAAATAAGGCTAATTTAGTGGCAGTAACAGCTAATATTGACGCGATAAAAAGACAGCTAAACCCTGAGAATACCGCAAATTTTCTGCCTTTGGTTCTAGCAATAATAGCCGCTGGTATAGAGCCTGCAGCAACACCTAAAATCATCAAGCTAATAGGTAAGGTGGCTAACGTTGGGTTAGTGGATAATTCACTTGATAACAATCCGCCAATAAAAACAATGATAGGAGCAGAGCACATCACAAGAGGTTGCGCCATAAAGAGCAAACTAATATTTCGGGGTAAACTAAATTTTTTCGTTAGTACGATGGCAGAAATAACAATAAGTATTACGATTAAGAAAATAATAGCCATAGTTAGCCAGAGTCCATCGCCAGAATAGTTTTAATATTAAGTTCACCTTGATATTTAACCAACGATTCTTGTTGCTGTTGGCGGGCTAACACAGCCATGCGATCTGATAATTCATTACCTTCAATATTGGCGTGACCCTTTACATGGGAGATGGCTAAATTATGTTTAATTTCTTGATAAAGCGCAAAACACTCTTTAATCAAATCGACATTTTTAATTTCCTCACCTTTACCCCGTGTCCAACCTTTTGTTTGCCAACCTTTTGCCCATTTCGTGATGCAATCGATTGAATATTTAGAGTCAGACAATATTTGCACTTGTTCAACCTTGTCTAAATATTTCTTAGCAAGTTTGAAGGAGTACAGCATGCCATTTAACTCTGCTGTATTATTAGTACCGTTAGCTTGGTATAAACCGTAATACAGCGAATTGACTTTACCTTGGTGATAAACCGCTAACCCAGTACCTGATTTACCAGGGTTAGGTGAACAGGCGCCATCACAGTATATTTGTATTTCAGCAGTAATTTTTGGTGTTGTACTGGTATCGCTACTCCGTGGGATTTTTTTCGTTACAGCACTTTTATTTGTGCTGCCTTTATTGGTTAATGAACGCTTCATCAAGGCTTTAGTATAAGTGGAAGCAAAAGCTGCCTCCGCTTCTGTTTTGGATGGAAATCCCATAAATTGAGCGTCTGAACGTCCTTGAGTATGGCTTTGAACTTCTGACCAAGTTGAAAAGACGCCTGTTTTAGCACCTTTCCAAACCACATAAAACTTTTTACTCATAAAATACTTTTTACACTGATGACATAATATTGAACATTATCATCAATAAATATGGCTATAGCTAGTAAAAAACGGTTAGTAATTCTTAAAAGCATTGATTTTTTTATAATAAATTTAACTTGTTGATTAAAATCTTTGTCCTGCGTAGAAAGCTTGCTAAAATTAGCGCCACATAAATAAGCCCTTAGGATTTTTCATGGCGATTAATTGGTTCCCCGGCCATATGCACAAAGCACAAAAAGAAATAAAAGAGATATTGCCACAAATAGACGTGGTTATTGAAGTGTGTGATGCGCGCTTACCTTTTAGTAGCGAGAACCCAATGATCACTGAAATAAGGGGTGATAAGCCGTTAATTAAAATTCTTAATAAAAGTGATTTAGCGGATGCTGAAAAAACGCAGCTTTGGTTAGACTATTTAGAATCTCAACATAACGTGAAGGCTATTGCTTTAACAACCGAAAATAATGCCACTGCGAAACTGATTCCAGAGTTAATTCGCAAACTTGTCCCTAATAAAGACGAGGAAGGAAAGCAAATTAATGCGGTAATTATGGGCATTCCTAATGTGGGCAAATCAACGTTGATCAACACCTTAGTAGGCAAAGCGAAAGCTAAAGTGGGCAATGAACCCGCAGTGACTAAGGGGCAACAACGGATTCGTCTTGAAGAAGGATTATATTTATTCGATACCCCTGGGATGTTATGGCCAAAGATTGCAAATGAAAACAGTGGTTATCGCTTAGCGGTATCAGGTGCGGTTAAAGATACGGCTTTTGATCATGACGATATTGCTTATTTTGCTGCAGAATACTTATTAGCCAATTATCCTGAGCGTTTACAAGAACGTTATAAACTTGCAGAAGTGCCTCAACATGAAGAAGACTTAATTGAAGCGATTGGCAGAAAGCGTGGCTGTGTTCGTAGTGGCGGCCTTATTGATATGCATAAAGCGTCAGTAATTTTGATTAATGAAATTAGAGATAAAACCTTGGGTGAAATTACTTTTGAAATACCTGATATTATTGAGAAAGAAAACCAACACTTTACTGAATTAGAAGCCAAAAGAGTGGCTGCTCGCGATGCTAAAAAGCAGGCGAGGGGACGTGGCAGGAAAAACAAAAGGAAATAATTTTGACAGAAACAACAGAAGTATCATTCACTTTACACCCACAACTCGCTCATGACTGTTTTGAATTAGCTGACTTCCCATTGTGTAAGTTACTGCTATGTAATGACAGTGCCTACCCGTGGTTTATTTTAGTACCTAAAGTTACTGATATTAAAGATGTTTATCAACTAGATTGGCAACAGCAACAACAATTACTTAATGAATCTAGCTTACTTTCTGAGTTAGTTATGCAAGTTTTTGATGGTGATAAAATGAACGTAGCAGCGCTTGGCAATGTCGTAGAACAATTACATGTACATCATGTGGTGCGTTATAAAACGGATGTTAGTTGGCCTAAACCAATCTGGGGACAACAGGCATTAACGCCATATACCGAAGTGGAATTAGTTGAATTAAAAGAAAAGCTATTACCTAAAATAGCGATTATTTTGGAGTCTATTTCTAAATAGATTTTAGCGACTATGAATGGCTTTTTCCATTATGCTTTAAAACCGAACCCTATGCTACTATAGCTAAGCATAGGTTCGGTTTTAAAATACGCGATTAATTCAATTTAACTTATGTTAAGTTAAATTGGGATAGCCAGTCATGTTTGCTGGTGATAAAATATCGGCAATTTGTTGTTCATCAAGTAAACCTTTTGCGCGAATTAATTCGACAATACCCTGACCAGTCTCTAGGGCTTCTTTGGCAAGCGATGTGGCAACTTCGTAACCTAATACGGGAACAACCGCAGTGACTACTCCGATGCTTTTCTCAACATATTCATTACATTGTGACTCATTGGCTTCTATACCCACAATACAATTTTTTCGCAGCGTTACACTGGCATTTATCAGCATGTGTATTGACTCTAGCATTGCCTGAGCAATAACAGGTTCCATCACATTAAGCTGTAGCTGACCTGCTTCAGAAGCCAGTGTTACGGTTAAGTCATTACCAATAACTTTGTAGCAAACTTGATTGACGACTTCCGGAATAACTGGGTTGACTTTTCCGGGCATAATGGACGATCCCGGTTGCATCGCCGGTAAGCGAATTTCGCCAAAGCCTGCTCGTGGCCCCGAAGACAGCAATCGCAAATCATTACATATTTTTGATAACTTAATCGCTAAGGATTTCACTACGGCGGAGTAAATCACAAAGCCTTGTGTGCTTTGGGTTGCTTCAACTAAGTCTTCAGCTAAATATAACTCACTAATGTTTGAAGTTTCGCGCAAGTACTTAATTACTTTTTGTGAATAACCTTTTGGCGTATTTAGGCCTGTTCCGATTGCGGTACCACCCATATTGACGCCATTAAGCGCTTTTCGCCCAACCGTTAAGGTGTTTATTTCGCTACTAATAGAACGTGCAAAAGACTGAAATTCTTGTCCTAAGGTCATCGGCACAGCATCTTGTAACTGTGTTCTACCCATTTTGATAATATGATTAAACTGTGCAGCCTTTTGCTCAAAAGCTTTGGTTAGCATAGCTAATTCATCACATAAATATTTACTGGCATGAAGCATTGCTAGATGCAAAGCCGTAGGGTAGGCATCATTGGTAGATTGTGAGGCGTTAACGTGGTTGTTAGGGTGACAGTGTTGGTAATCTCCACGTTGATAACCCATTAATTCTAATGCTCGGTTCGCAATGACTTCGTTGGCATTCATATTGGTTGAGGTGCCGGCACCCCCTTGGAGCATATCAAGCGTAAATTGCTGGTGTAACTTACCTTTAAGCAGTTCATCACAGGCAGCGCAAATACTATTTCGCTGCTGCTGAGTTATTACACCGCAGTCAGCATTGGCCATGGCCGCAGCTTTTTTTACCTGAGCAAAGGCAAAAATTAACTCAGGGTAACGATGTAAAGGCTCTCCGCTGATGTAAAAATTATCTTGAGCACGTAATGTTTGAATACCAAAGTAGGCATAATCGGGCACTTCACGATCACCTAATAAATCATGTTCAGTGCGGGTTTTACCACTCGCTAGTTCTAAAATATCAACTTTTGCACTTGATTTTGTCGGGTTTAATTGGGTTAACAATTGTTTTAATAGGTTTTCTATTATTCTCACTTTAAATTTTGGCAGAGCATCTAATAACGTACTGAGTTTTTGCGAGGGTATTTGGTATATAGTAACCGCTGTGTGACATTTCGCGGTAGTGGTATGATACGACTCTTCTACTAAGAGACCTTCACTAATGATGTCACCTCGACCAAAAGTGATTAATGTTTTGTGTTCTCTATGGCCCGCAATTCTTGATATATCGATATTGCCTGAATTGATCACACCAAAATTTTCGCGAGCGTGTCCTTCATGATGCAGTATATCCCCTGGTGCAAAACTCTCTAGGGTCATTTGTGAAGCGAGGGCCTTTAGGTCATCTTGTGCAGCATTTTTAAATGCCTGACAACTGGATAAAAGTGTGATTATTTGTTCCATCTGATCTCTGTTCCTCATTAACTGATGTGTTCAATATGACAGCGTCTCTATGGTTCATCAAGTTATTTTAATTGTAGAGTAAACCTTATGTTTTGATTGTTTTTTAAATTATAGATATAGCATTTATGATAAAAGAACTTTTTAAAAAAAGTGCAGAAAATCAACGTGAGTTTACCGATAAAACCTGCAATTATTGTTTTCTTAAATTTTTACATAATCACAATCTGCTAGAAAGTAATACTGAAGATATATTTGGAGCACTTAAAAATTAAGTATTTATGGGCAGTTGTTTTTTAACTATTTTTGTTTGGTCGGGAATAAACCCTAAGGATCAATTTACTTGGTTTCTCGAGGTTCTACCGTCGTTAATTGGGAATGCTTTATTTGGCGAAATTTGTTCATTACTTATGTTATCAACATTTCATAATAGACAATTAACACAGATAAAAAGTAATGGGGTATAATATGCTGTTAGTTTTAAACCAACATTACAATGATATTGACTCATTTGCATAGGAATAAAGATGAACCTAAATGTATATCTCTCTGGCGAAATACACACAGACTGGAGACAGCAACTAAAAGAGGGGTGTGATGCCAATAATTTATCCATCACTTTCACCTCGGCGGTTACAAACCATGAGGCCAGTGATAGTGCTGGCGATATTCTTGGCAAAGAGGAAGATAATTTTTGGCGTGATCATAAATCAGCCAAGGTAAATGCTATTCGCACTAAAACCCTTATTGAAAACTGTGATGTAGCGGTTGTTCGTTTCGGAAATAAGTACAAACAGTGGAATGCGGCTTTTGACGCGGGTTACTGTGCAGCATTAGGAACACCTTACATCACGCTTCATGATGAGAATATAGTTCATCCCCTCAAGGAAGTTGACTCGAGTGCGATGGCTTGGGCTACAACACCTGAGCAAGTGATAGAAATTCTAAAATATGTACTGACTAAAGAATAAAACATCACCTTTTATTTAAAGCCGAATTTATAGAATGGGTGGTGTGTTATTTTTGCCACCTTTAATCAAATTTTTTGTCCACTTTACGAGCACTATAGTGTTTAGGAAGTCATGAAGAAAAATTCAATCCCACTGTTTATTGGCGTGATATGTAGTTTTATTGCTATTTGGTTAGTAAATGATTTTTTCTTGGTAGATAAATGCCTAGATAATGGCGGCAGCTTTGATTACAGTAAAGCTGAATGTTTATTAGAAAATGGGGATGTAAAAACCTCACC
>JAWUXK010000009.1:0-18144 GCA_034111385.1 Colwellia sp.
ATTGAACTAACTTATTGGAAAAATCATGATATTGAGGTAATAACATTACTAACTCTCTTATTAACTATTTTAAAGTAGTACATATACAGCCTGGAAAGTATAAGGAATAAACTAGCATTGGTTTTCAAATCATCACGCTAAGCGATTAATCCTATTTTTACTCTACCGGCTACGCATCATTTATACTTTGGAGAAACATTGTTTTCATAACAAAGAGAAAATATACAAGTACTTAATTATATGACGCTTTCAGACTAAGTAACGATTATAATCGAAGAAAACTAACTCGTTGCATTTTTAATACAAGTACCTTATCAATAGTATTCAATTAGAAGTCATTATGAAATAGGTATATATACGTATTTCATCTACGTGTTTACACTTAGTTTTAAGTGTTTTTATAAGAAAAGTGTGAGGCACTAACCATTCATTGTTTCGTGTGTTTTTAATTACTACACTGGAAATTTTTGTTATAGTGATTTAAGAAACCTAATTTCAATCAGGCTTTAAATAGCACCAATAAACAGTTAATAATTATGGATTTATTTTTACTAAAGAAAATCATTTCAGTTGCCATAATGCCGATTAACATTGTGCTAATTTAATTGATTTTATCTTTATTTTATTTTCGAAAATCGCCAAATACAAGTGTCAAATACCTAGCAACTGCTTGCTTACTGTTATTTGCTTGTTCAATGCCTATTGTTTCTGATTCTATTATGGTTAACATTGAAGATAACTACGAGCCATTCACTATTTCAAGTAAACCGATAGATTACATCGTGGTTTTAGGGGGATGGCACACACAAAATCCAGCATTGCCAGCAACTAGCCAACTCAGTACAGATTCTTTACAGCGATTAGTTGAGGTGTTACGAGTTTATCGTTTACATCCCGAAGCAAGAATAATCACCTCGGGTCACCATAAAACTGATGAAGAATCTAATGCTGAAAAAATGAAACAATCATTAATACTTTTAGGCGTTCCTGCGCAAAAAATTATTACAGAGAATTTTCCGAAAGATACCGAGGAAGAAGCTGAGCTTATTAGCCCGAGGGTTCAGGGTGGTAGCGTTATTTTAGTCACAAATGCGAATCATATGCCACGAGCTATGAAATATTTTCAAGCGCAAGGAATACATCCTACTGCAGCGCCAACAGGCTTTTGGGTTAAAGATATCAATAATCCAAAGGACTGGAATTATTATTTACCAAATAGCAAAAAATTACGTCAAACGACTGTCGCTTGGTATGAAAGTTTAGGCCGCTTAGTGCAATGGTTTAAATTATTATTTAGCTAATGTATTCACGCTGTTTAAATACCTTAGCTAAACAGAAAATATTAAGCCGGGTTGTCAATATCAATAAAAACAACATCTAGTCCTTGTTCTTTAGCAATATGCTCCCCAAGCGCTTTGACGCCGTAACGCTCAGTTGCATGATGTCCAGCGGCAAAATAATGAATATCCATTTCTTTAGCTATATGCGTTGTTTTTTCAGAAATTTCTCCCGATATAAAAGCATCAATACCTTGCTCTGCCGCCAACTCAATATAATCTTGTCCACCACCAGTACACCATGCAATCGTTTTAATTTTTTTATGGGATGGTGGCGCGATATGCAAACACTTTCGATTAAGTTTTTTATTGATTAACAACGCAAAATCATCACCACTGGTTATTTCAGGTAACTGACCTTGTAAAGCAACACTTAACGAATTTTCTATTTCTAATGGTCCTGTCACGTCAATATTTAATAACATTGCCAATTGGGCGTTATTGCCTAAGGATGGGTGAATATCAAGCGGTAAATGGTAAGCAAATAAATTTATATTATTTTCTATAAGCGCCTTAATCCGACGATGCTTTATGCCACGAATAACATAGGATTCATTTTTCCAAAAATAACCATGATGAACAAGCAAAGCATCTGCTTTTTCTTTTATTGCCGAGTCAATTAGCGCTTGTGATGCGGTAACACCGGTTACTACCTTAGTTATTTGTGAACTACCTTGAATTTGTAAACCATTAGGCGCGTAATCTTTTATTTGTTCAGGTTTTAATAACTGATTTAAATATTGTTCAAAATCATTGAGTTTCATACTATCGCTACTTGTTTATTTTTGATGGAAAATTATATTTTTTATTTGAATTTACATTCAACGATGGCACTTTCACTGGACTAAAACCGGCTCTTATCTGCCATTTAGGTTTAATTGGTGTAAGAGGTAAAACTCGTTTTTTAGCAATAATGACATATACCGAGCCAAAACTAGTGAAATAATTACTGGCAAATTTTCGCCAATAATTTGCCACAAAATGTTCACTCATTTTCCCTACCAAGTTACTGTGCACACAACGCTCATCACTGAGAATTTCAAAGCCCATTAAATGTAACCAATCTTTCACTCGCATGGGAGAAAAAAAATGTTCATTCCACGGTTGTTGCTTTCTTCTATAAGGTACTACTCGATTAAACCCTGCCAAAGACAGTGGATTAAAGCCAGTGATAATGAGGTAGCCGTTAGGAATAAGTACCCGGTTAGCTTCACGGATAACATGATGGGGATCCAGAGAAAATTCTAAGGCGTGACTAAGTAAACAAACATCCATGCTATGTTCTAATAAAGGTAAATCATCTAACTCACCAACAATATCGGTTTTCTCTTGCTCCTTTGACCGGGTAACGCAGCAGCTAAACTGATGTTTTATTGGGCTATTTGAAGTACATATTTCTTGACTAAGTGCCCCCATTTTTAAAAGGTGGTAACCAAAAAACTTTTCCCACCATGGTTTTAATATGGCTTCAATTGAGGATAAAACAAGACTGCCGTTGGGCAACTCTTGCCAAGACTTAGGATAATGGGGTTGTCGAAATGCTAGTGCGGGTTTCATAAATCATGTTAATCAAAACCAAAATAAGTATAATCAAGTATATACTGAGTATGAGCAAGTTGGAAATTCCAGATGAGTACAATAAAATCAAATAATTCACCTAAAGAAATTGAATCGATAAACATTACACCAATTAAAGCTTTTACTGACAATTACATTTGGGCTATTACCAACAACCATTTTGTCACATTAGTTGACCCGGGTGATGCTAACGTTTGTATTGAATTTTTAGAAACAAATAAACTGACGCTTAGTGCAATATTGATAACACATCATCATGCAGATCATACCGGTGGCATCAATGAACTGGTTGATTATTGCCAACAAAAACAGTGGCCATTAACGGTGTATGGTCCTGCCAATGAAAACATTCCCCATTGTAAAGTCAAACTAATAGAGAATGATAAAGTTACTTTAGATGAGCTTAATATCAACTTTACAATAATTGATTTACCAGGCCATACTGCTGGACATATTGCTTACTTCGCTAATGACCACGTTTCACCTATTCTATTTTGTGGTGACACACTATTTTCAGGTGGTTGTGGTCGACTTTTTGAAGGTAGTCCCGAACAAATGTTAAACTCATTAACTAAACTTGCTAATTTACCTGAAAATACTAAAGTGTATTGCACACATGAATACACTCAAGCTAACTTAACGTTTGCACTAACAGTAGAGCCCCAAAATAAAGCGTTGATTACTTACAATGAACAAGTTGATGAGTTACGTTCTAAAAACCAATCAACAATTCCGAGTACCATTGAATTAGAAAAACAAATAAATCCTTTTTTACGTTGTCACAAGCAGAGCTTACAAGCCAGTGCGCAGCAGTTTTCCTCTGACACTAAAGCTACGCCACAAGATACTTTCACTACGATTAGACGCTGGAAAGACCAATTTTAACGTGTTAATCTTGCAAATCCCGCATTAGCTAGCAATTTACCGCGTAAGTTTTACTTTATTATTGGTTTTACATGAAATATTTTTTATTCCCAGCATTAATGATCCTAAGTGGTTGTCAAAGTAATTTGTTCTCACAAAATAATACCGAGAAAGTTTCTTTACCTCCTGAGCTCGTCGCAAACACAGCCGAAATAAATCAAGCATTACTTGCTGATGAAAGTATTGATGTAATACACCCTGTTGATGATGTGAACATTTCCTTAAAAGATGAATCACTGGCAAACAGTAATAATATGTGGCAACGCATACGAAGCCAATTGACTTTCGATATTCCACAAAACAATCGTGTAATTTTGCAACGTGATTGGTACGCCCAACACCCAAGTTACCTTACGCGCGTAGCAAAACGTGCTGAGCCATTTTTATACTATATAGTTGAAGAATTAGAAAAGAATAATATTCCAGTTGAGTTAGCATTATTACCGATAGTTGAAAGTGCATTCGATCCTTTTGCTTATTCCCATGGTAGAGCTTCAGGTATGTGGCAGTTTGTGCCCGGAACAGGAACACGTTTCAATATGAAACAAAACTGGTGGTACGACGGGCGCCGCGACATTGTTGCATCTACGTCAGGTGCCATACAATACATGCAATATTTACATAAATTCTTTAATGGTGACTGGCTGCTCGCGTTAGCCGCGTATAATTCAGGTGAAGGTCGTGTCCAAAGAGCGGTAAGAAAAAATAAAAGTCTAGGTAAAAAAGCCGACTTTTGGTCACTTGATTTGCCAAAAGAAACCCGTGCTTATGTGCCTAAATTGCTTGCTCTTGCAGATATAATTAAAAGGCCTGAACAATTTAATCTTAAACTTCACAAAATTGCTAATGAAGAAGTAATTGCTCAAGTTGATATAAAATCACAACTCGATTTAGCTAAAGCAGCAACCCTAGCTGGTTTATCTCTACCTGAATTACAACGACTTAACCCTGGGTTTAACCGTTGGTCAACTGATCCCGATGGGCCACACCGACTATTATTGCCTAAACATAAAATTGCTAACTTCGAACAAGGCTTAGCAAAATTATCAAAAGATGAACGCCTTGCTTGGCAACGGTATAAAATTAAAAGTGGTGATAACTTAGGGAATATTGCGAAAAATTTTCACACCAGCATAGAATTGATACAACAAGTAAACGGCATAAAAGGAAACCAAATTCGTGCAGGTAAATACTTATTAATTCCAGTGGCAGCTAAATCGCTTGATAGCTACATACTTTCTCAAGATCAACGAATCGCCAAAAAACAAGCCAGACCACAAAAAGGTATTAAAGTGACTCATAAGGTTGTTTCTGGTGATAACCTTTGGGATTTAGGTCAACGTTATAAAGTAAGTGGTAGTAAAATTGCTCAATGGAATGGCTTTGCACCACGTGATCCACTGAAGTTAGGACAAAAGCTGGTTATTTGGCAGAAACCTAATATTTCAGTTAAAAGAAGACATAACAGCGTAGAGCAAGCCATCATGCGCAATATTACTTACAAAGTTAGACCAGGCGACTCGTTCGCTCGTATTGCCGATAAATTTAATGTACGCATTAGTGATATCGAACGCTGGAATAGTTTGAGCCGAAATAAATATTTACAACCAGGACAAAGACTAAAACTATCCGTTGACGTCACGAATAATATATAAATAAATCACTGAGTTTATCTTTTACAATTATACCACTCGTAACGGGTAAACTCACTTCAGCAAGTTACCTATAGTCTTTGGCTATCAAAATCGATAAAAAAGTCTAACTGTTTTGTATTTCCTGACTCTTCTATTTCTACAGAGAACCAAAGCCGCCATGTCATTATTTCTTCACTACAACTAGCAAGCAGAGTTTGGGCAATAATAGAATCAGTTTTTTGTTCAGGCAATTGGAAAAAGACAGGTACTTTCCCCATGAACATAGTTTTACCTTCAAGATAACTATTAACGCTTTTCAATTCAGAATCGTTTGTTATTGCATTGAATTTCAATTGAATTTCAAAGGGTAACTCTGTTTTTATTTTGCCCATCTCAGCATTTCCTGAGAATTCGATAGTGAAGGTACCAAGGTTGGTAATTACCTCACAACTACTTTGACTAGCTAAACAGGTAAAAGGGATCTGAGGCTGAGTAATTCTATTTTGAGATGCTTGTTGGTTTGGGTTACAAGCAAATAAATTAAAAGTAAAAAAGATAACAACAAGAGCTTTAATCATTGAGTATATTGTTAAGTTCGAGCAATAACTATTGCCAAACTTCCTAAAATAAAGAACCAGAATTGAATATAAGTATATTAACAATTATGTGGCTACTGTGCCTAGCCAAAATTCATAAATCAGATGCTAACAACGTGCTAGAGTTTATTGACGAGGTGAAATTCCCTCCTCTATCACAGCATTGCCACCAGGAATACTGATAGCGCTATGTGCTAAGTTTCTATTGTGCAGATAAATTGTTACATAAAATTTATTCCTAAACTCGCAAAGTACATTTAAACTTTTAATCCGACATGATTAAATAATCGGCGATATTGTCTCAGTTCAATACTCGAAAAGTCAGCGTGATAGATTAGGCAGTTGCATTCATGCAGGGCATTTTCAAAATAAACAATAACCATAGAGGTATTGGTAGTATTATTAAATAGCTTACTTGCCATAAAAATATTGCTAAAGTCTAAATTTTTTGAAATATAAAACGATTGTTTTTCTTTCAAAATATAAAAAAAGCAATAAATTCAGACATCAAGGAAGTAATACAGTCACTTTAGCAAGGTACCTCCTTATGCTGATTGCTCATTAAAGAATACACTTACCTGATTGCTTTTCCATTCTTGCTGGATTTGCACCCAACTAAAGCACAACTATTTCTCGACTAAAGTACAATAGATTATCAACCTTATTTCAATAGCCTTAGTTTGAATTTGGGTAAATAAGTTCAAACTTGATCTATGTCAACTTTAATCAGAAACGGCTGTTGATTTATATCCCACTCAAAGGGTAAAATTACCTTGTATATGGCATATTTAGCTTTTTTTTATGACATATATCATCGCTCTTTGGCGAACTCACAGAAATAGTTTGAATATTGTACGTTTTTAACGTGTTTGGTGTTAAAAAACGTCTTTATAATTGTTTTTATTAATAATAACACTGCGGAATCCATAACATGACTCAAAGTAATACGTCAGCAGTAGACTACAACTTCGATGTTGTACGTCAATTTACTGTAATGACTGTAATCTGGGGAATCGTTGGTACACTTGTAGGTGTACTTATCGCGGCTCAATTAATTTGGCCCGCGTTAAACTTTGATACACCCTGGTTAACCTATTCTCGTCTTCGACCACTTCATACCAATGCTGTAATTTTTGCTTTTGGTACAAGTGCTTTATTTGCCACCTCTTACTATGTAGTACAACGAACTTGTCAAACCCGTTTATTCGGTGGCAAATTAGCTGCATTTACTTTCTGGGGCTGGCAAGCGGTTATTGTAGCTGCTGCAATAACTTTACCTTTAGGTTATACCTCTTCAAAAGAATACGCTGAGCTAGAATGGCCTATCGATATTCTTATAACGATTGTATGGGTTTCCTACGCTATTGTTTTCTTTGGTACTTTAATTAAACGTAAAGTATCTCATATTTATGTTGCTAACTGGTTCTTTGGTGGCTTCATTATTACTGTTGCCGTTTTACACCTTGGTAATTCAATGGCAATTCCAGTATCGGCAATGAAGTCTTACTCTATCTACCCTGGTGCCATTGATGCAATGATGCAGTGGTGGTATGGACATAATGCCGTTGGCTTCTTATTAACTGCAGGTTTCTTAGGGATGATGTACTACTTTGTACCTAAGCAAGCAGAACGTCCAGTTTACTCATATCGTTTATCTATTGTTCATTTCTGGGCACTTGTTTCGTTATATATTTGGGCTGGTCCTCATCACTTACATTACACCGCACTACCTGATTGGGCTCAATCTGTAGGTATGGTTATGTCTATCGTATTATTCCTTCCTTCATGGGGTGGTATGATTAACGGTATTATGACGCTTTCTGGCGCATGGCATAAATTGCGTAATGACCCAATTTTACGCTTCCTAATTGTTTCTTTGTCTTTCTACGGTATGTCTACTTTTGAAGGCCCAATGATGGCAATTAAATCAGTAAATGCTTTATCTCATTACACTGATTGGACTGTTGGTCATGTTCATTCTGGTGCTTTAGGTTGGGTTGCAATGGTTTCAATTGGTGCTATGTACCATTTAATTCCAGTGTTATTTAACCAAGGTCGCATGTATAGCACTCGCTTAATCAATATTCACTTCTGGATTCATACAACAGGTATTGTACTTTACATTGTTGCTATGTGGATTTCAGGTGTAATGCAAGGTTTAATGTGGCGTGCGGTAAATACCGACGGCACTTTAACTTATAGCTTTGTAGAGAGTTTGACCGCTTCATACCCATTCTATTTCATTCGTTTCTTAGGTGGTGTATTAGTTGTAACTGGCTTCTTATTAATGGCTTACAACATGTTTAAAACAATTGGTGCTAAAGACGGAAGTCTTAAGCCTATTGACGAAGCTTAAGGAGAACAGACATGCAAAATAAACATGAAAAAGTTGAAAAGAATGTTGGTTTGTTCTTTCTATTTACCGTATTAGCTATCAGTATCGGTGGTTTAGTAGAAATAACGCCGTTGTTTTTCCAAAAAGAAACGACAACACCTGTTGATAACCTAAAACCTTATACTGCCCTTCAAATGGAAGGACGTGATATTTACATCCGTGAAGGTTGTAATAACTGTCATAGTCAAATGATCCGTCCATTTAGAGCAGAAACAGAACGTTATGGTCATTATAGTGTTGCTGGTGAGCACGTTTGGGAACATCCATTTTTATGGGGTTCAAAACGTACTGGCCCTGATTTAGCTCGTGTAGGTCAGCGTTATAGTGATGATTGGCATATTGCTCATCTTACCGATCCTCGCTCTGTGGTACCTGAATCAAATATGCCTGCTTATAGTTGGTTAAACACCAATACATTAGACGGTAAAATTACAGGTGAAAAACTAGAAACTTTTAACTGGTTAGCACGCAATCGCAGCCATAAAGATGAAAATGGTGAAGCCATTCCACTTTATAGTCAGGCTGAAATTGATGGCGCTGAAGATGCAGTTAAAGGTAAAACTGAAATGGATGCCTTGGTTGCTTATTTGCAATCACTTGGCCATGCATTGAAGTAGTTAGCCTGATGGATTACGGAACACTTAGAGGGCTAGTTGCCCTCCTAATATTGGCGTTGTTTATAATTATTGTAGTTTGGTCATACTCTAAAAAAAGAAAGTCTTCATTTGAAGACGTAGCAAATTCTATTTTTGATGAAGATGATCTGTCAAAACAAAATAAAGAACGCCATCTTGATAAAGATAGCGAGCAGGAGAGAAAATAATAATGTCTAGCTTCTGGAATATATGGGTTTGGGTTCTTACCCTAGGCTCCCTAGTAGGTTGTTTTATACTACTACGTTGGTGCTTAAAGAACTTTGCAGGCGTTGAAGAAGGTGAGTCTATGGGACATACCTTTGACGGCATTGAAGAATTAAATAATCCACTACCTAAATGGTGGAGCACATTCTTCTTACTTACCATCATTTGGGCATTTGGTTATATAGCACTTTATGGCTTAGGTAACTGGACTGGCTTCTTAGGTTGGAAAAGTTCAAACCAAGGCATTTTAAATATTGCTGAATCTAAAGCTAAAACAGCAGAGTATCTTGAAAAAGATTCTGGTGTATTAGTTCAATATGACCGTGAAGTAGAACAAGCTGATGCTAAATATGGCCCAATCTTCGATGCGTACGCAGCGCGTCCCATTGAAGAATTAGCCACAGATGCTGAAGCATTGAAAGTAGGTCAACGCCTATTTATTCAAAACTGTTCACAGTGTCATGGTTCTGATGCTCGTGGTACAACTGGCTTCCCTAACCTAACTGATAAAGATTGGTTATATGGTGGCAACCCTGATCAAATCAAAGAGTCTATCATGAATGGCCGTAAAGCCATGGGTATGATGGCTTGGGGACCTATGATTGGTGGCGATCAAGGTGTTAAAGAAGTTGCAGCTTATGTTACTAGCTTAAGTGGTCGCTCTACCAACGGAGAACTAACTAAAGCAGGTAAAGCTAAATTTGGTATATGTGCTGGTTGTCATGGCATAGAAGGCCAAGGTAGTTTAGCAATGGGTACCCCTATGGGCGCACCAAACTTAGCTGATAATATTTGGTTATACGGTGGTTCACAACGCGCTATTGAAGAATCTATTCGAAATGGTCGTGCTGGTGTAATGCCTGCTTGGAAATCTATACTTGGCGAAGAAAAAGTACATGTAATTAGTGCTTATATTTACTCGCTTTCTCAAGATTAAACCCAATAGGCAATTGTAAATAATAACAGCGTAATATTTATTTACAAATAAGAAAATCAACCCTAGCTAACTAATTGTTAACTAGGGTTTTTTATTACCCTATCCCCATAAAGAAAACTAGCTCAAAATAGTGATAAACGCTATAATACACACTAAATTTATACTACTTAAAAACGTTTGGACTCTATGAAAACATCTTGGTATCGTGAGCCTTGGGCTTGGTTAGTTTTTATTCTTCCTATGACTGCCGTTGTAGCAGGGATTACAACTTATATTATTGCTAATACCGACCCTGATACACTTGTGGTAGGTGATTATTATAAAACAGGTAAAGCCATTAACTTACAGGTAGCCAAAGTCAAGCAAGCACAAAAGTTAGGTATGCGCTTCGCATTAAAATTGGAGAGTAATGAACTTATTCTAAAACCAACTGGTATTGAAAAAACTTTTCCTTTAATAAATATTCGCTTTTATCATCCAACACAAGAAGAAAAAGATTTCGCATTATCACTCACGCCCGATGGTAATGGATATTTCAGACACACTTTTGACACCAATATTACGGGTAAGTGGAAAATCACCTTAACTCCATATGAAAACCATTGGAAAATTCAAGAGACTATTGGCTTACCGCTGACTGATTTTATGGACATAGTACCCAATCCAATTAAAGCTCAATAATTTAGCTCTCTCTATTAACTCGAAATTCGAAGTTTAATTCCATGTCAAGCATATCATCTAAACCACAGAGCTGTTTTCATTGTAATGAGATAGTACCCTTAGGCATAAGCCTAAGTGTTACTATCGATCAAAAGCAGCAACCTATGTGTTGTATAGGTTGTCAGGCCGTAGCCCAAACCATCGTCGACAATAACCTCACCCAGTATTATCAAGTGAGGACAGAGCCAGCTCAAAAAGGTGCTGATCTAATACCACCTCAACTAAAAGCAGCTCAACAACAAAAAAATGAATTGCTTAATGAAGATGTATTACAAAATGAATTTATTTACCAAGACGCTAATACTAAAGAAGCCATATTAACGGTTGAAGGTATCAGTTGTGCCGCCTGTGCCTGGTTAATAGAGATGCAGCTAAGTAAACTTAAAGGCATTGATAGAGTCACAATTAACGCGACTACTCAAAGAGCATCAATAACGTGGCAGGATAGCCAAGTACAACTCAGTGAGATTCTTAATGCCATTGAACATATTGGCTATCAAGCTCTTCCTTTTAAAGCGAATGAAGTAGAACAACGTAATAAAATCAAAAGTAAAATATTCATTAAACGCCTAGGCATCAGTGGCATCTTAATGATGCAAATTATGATGATTGCGGTTGGTTTATATTTTGGTGCTTTCTCTGACATGGCTGAGCACAATACTGTTTACCTTCGATGGGTAAGCTTTATTTTAGCTATACCGATTGCCACCTACGGGGCCTTTCCTTTTTACAAGGGCGCTATTACCGCTCTTAAACTAAAACGCTTATCGATGGATGTCCCCGTATCCATTGCCATTATTTTAGCATTCAGTGCTAGTGCCTGGGCAACAGTAACAGAACAAGGTGAGGTGTACTTTGAGTCTGTCTCAATGTTCACTTTCTTGTTGTTAATTGGTAAATTTTTAGAGTTTAGAGCTCGCTCCCATGCGGCACAAGTATCAGGGAATTTATTAAAGTTAATGCCCATGACGGCAACAAAAATAAGTAAGTTAGCCTCAGAAATAACCGACGGAGAAGAAGTAAAAGAGCAATTAGTAGCGGCTAAATTATTAATAAAAGATGATTTAGTGTTGATAAAACCGGGGGAAACTATCCCTGCAGACGGTATAATTCTTAACGGAAACAGTCAAATAAATGAAGCTATGTTATCGGGTGAGCAATTACCTTTAGACAAAACCATTAATGATAAAGTGTTCGCTGGTACAATTAACGGTGATGGTAATTTAACTGTAAAAGTCACACAGCCTAGTAGTCATTCATTTTTAAGCCAACTTATTCGTTTAAGTGAACAGTCACAAGCACATAAACCGAAATTAGCCCGTTTTTCTGATCAAGTAGCTCAATATTTTGTTGCTGTTATCCTAATTACCGCGATAGGAACAGCACTTTATTGGCATCAACATTTACCAGAAGAAGCATTTTGGATCACCTTATCTGTATTAGTTGCCACATGCCCTTGTGCCCTATCTCTGGCAACACCAACCGCATTAACATGTGCGACTACACGACTTAATCGTGATGGAATTATGATCAAGTCTTCTCATGTTATGGAAACAATACCCAAGATTAATACCTTTGCCTTTGATAAAACAGGTACCTTAACTACAGGTGATTTTTCTATTAATAAAGTAGAGGTCTTATCAACCGACCCTACTTATGATGAAGTAAGTATTTTGGCCCTTGCCGCTGCATTGGAGTCTCACTCTGAACACCCTCTGGCTAAGCCATTCAATCAACATAGAAATTTTAAAGTTAATGCGACAAGCGTCACCGTTCATTCTGGGAAAGGTATCAGCGGTGTAATAGATAATAAGCAATTTCATATTGGTAAACCTAGCTGGCTTTTAGATAGCTTTAGCGCGACTCAAAAGAAGCATGAGCAATTAGTCAATGCTTCTTGCGTATTAGTATTAGAAAACACTCTTATCGGAGCTTTTTACCTTGTTGATAAAACAAGAGATGATGCCAAAACATTAATTTCTAAGCTAAATGAAAACCATCAAACACTAATGTTATCTGGCGATAGCCAAAAATCGTGTAGCATAACCGCGACATCATTATCCATACCTCATTTTTATGGTGGCTTAAGTGCAACTGATAAAATGCATAAACTTAAAACACTACAAAAAAAACAAAATGCCACCGTTGCTATGATAGGTGATGGCGTTAATGACTCTCCTGTTTTTGGTGCTGCTCACGTATCAATGGCTATGGGATGTGGTACCGATATAGCTAAAAGCGGCGCAGATGTCATTTTATTAAATAACCAACTGAGCAGTATTAGTACATTAAATTTTATAGCGGGTAAAACTCGTCGTATTATTTTCCAAAATTATTTATGGGCTTTTGGCTATAATGCTATTGTATTACCGCTAGCCGTTGCCGGTTATATTACCCCTTACATGGCCGTTATTGGTATGTCCGCCAGTTCTATTTTAGTGATTACCAATTCACTGCGATTACTTAAAAAATAAAGGCTAAAAATCATGAGCATCATTTATATTTTAATTCCAGTGGCAATATTGCTTACAGCGCTTGGTATTTATCTTTTTTTCTGGGCAGTAAAAACAGAGCAGTTTGATGATCTTGAAAAGCAAGGCATGAGTATTCTTTTCGATGACAAAACAGATGATAAGGAAGAAAAAAATAACAAATTAACGGCTAATAATAATGATTCAAAAAGTGATAATAAATGAGCTTAGATTTATTTTCCGCTTTCATTATAGGATTGCTTGGTTCAGGTCATTGTATTGCCATGTGTGGCGGTATAACGACAATGCTTACTTCAGCACTCCCCAATGACAAGTACTCTGATGAAGAACAAATTTCCGTTAATGATCAAAGTAAAAATGTAAAAATTTCAAGTAGATTTACTTTAGTATTTTGCTATAACTTTGGACGAATAGCCTCCTACAGCCTTATTGGTGCTATTGTTGGTTTAACTGGCTCTATTGCGGCAAAGAATATTGGCCTGCCACTTGCCAGTTTAAGAATGTTTTCTGCAGTCTTTGTCATATTGCTGGGATTATACTTAGGTCAATGGTTAATGTGGCTTAATAGAATTGAAGCACTAGGGAAAAAATTATGGCAATATATTTCTCCTCTGGCAAGCAAGGCAATTCCAGTAAATACACCTTTGAAAGCACTTAGTCTTGGTGCAATATGGGGTTGGCTGCCTTGCGGCTTAGTTTATTCAACACTCACTTGGGCATTGGCAAGCAGCGACATCATTAATGGTGCTGGTATCATGTTTTTCTTTGGCTTAGGCACCTTACCTGCATTATTAACCTTATCTATCGGATTTAATAGCATAAAAAATATACTCGTCAACGGGACTTTACGAAAGGTAATGGCTTTATTCTTAATATCCTTTGGTATTTATAGTTTTATTGTTGCATATCAACAAATGTTTTAATAACATAGTGTAGCCCTAAAATTAGAGTAAAACCTCAATTACTCCTTCATAAAATGAGTAAAACATGCCGAATAACAATGTCCACAGTGTACAGCATATTAAATGTCAAAGTTGCAGTATCAGTGAACTTTGCCTACCTTTTACTCTTAACGATCAAGAGCTCAACACTCTCGACGAAATCATAGATCGTAAACGGCCTATCCATAAAGGCGATAAAATATATACTGATGGCCAAGAGCTACATTGTTTGTTTGCCATTCGTTCTGGTACCTTTAAAACCTTTACAGTTAATGAACAAGGTGAAGAGCAAATTACAGGCTTTCATTTAGCAGGTGACTTGTTGGGTTTTGATGCTATTGCCGATAGCGAACATAAAAGCTTTGCTCAAGCACTTGAAACGGCTATGGTTTGTGAAATCCCTTACAATAATTTAGATATATTATCTAACTCCATGCCTAAACTGAAAAAGCAAATATTACGTTTGATGAGTAATGAGATCCGAACAGATCAAGAGATGCTTACTTTACTTAACAGAAAAAATGCAGAGCAACGTGTTGCCACTTTTTTAGTGAATTTAAGTGACAGGTATCATGCTAGAGGTCTATCTTCAATAGAATTTCGTCTAAGCATGACTCGAAGTGATATTGGTAACTATATTGGCCTTACTGTTGAAACGATAAGTCGCTTGCTAAACCGCTTCCATAAAAATGGCTTAATCAAAGTTGACGGTAAACTAATCACTATTTTAGATATTGACCAGCTCATTGATTTCGCCTCTAACTAATTCCATAGCTTAACTAGAGGTTAAGCTATTTTTATATTTAAATTAATATCCTAAAAATGGTACAAATTAATTTAAAGCATGCATAAACCCCATACTTTTGTTATATATTAATTAAGCTTACACAAGCTTGCATTTTAATTTCATCAAATTGAGGTTTATCATGGAAACGTATAAAAATATTCTCGTTGTCATTGACCCAACAGACAACGATCAAAAAGCCTTAAAAAGAGCAATCGATTTAGCCTCTAAGATAAATAACAACGAAACCATACAAACAAAAGTTACCGCCTTTTTAAGTATTTATGATTTTTCGTATGAAATGACCACAATATTGTCTAGCGATGAGCGTGATGTCATGCGTCAATCAGTCATAAAAGACAAGGAACTATGGCTAGAGAGCCTAATCAATGAGTTAAGCCCTGATATAGAAATTGATTGTCAGGTGGTATGGCATAACCGCCCCTTTGAATCCATAATAGAACGTGTAATCAATCAAGGTTATGACCTCGTCATCAAAGGAACTCATGAACATGACAAGTTAAAATCTGTTGTTTTTACACCAACTGATTGGCATATATTGCGTAAATGTCCTTGCCCAGTGCTCCTAGTAAAAGAACATGAGTGGCCAAGTAATGGTAATATAATAGCGGCTGTCAATGTCGGTAGCGATGAACCTGAGCACCATTCTCTCAATATAAAAATAACAGAAGAAGCTAAACACTTAGCTCAATTAATTCAAGCCAACGTTCATCTAGTAAACTCCTTTCCTGGCACACCCGTGAATTTAGCCATCGAAATTCCTGAATTTAACTCAAATGAGTATAACGAAACTATGCTCAAGCATCATGAGCAGGCTATGATTTCCCATGCTAATCAATTTGACATTAGCGTTATTAAAACTCATGTTAAAGAAGGTCTTCCAGAAACAGTGATAGAACAGGTCGCAACAGAGCTTGATGCTGAGCTTGTAATTCTGGGAACGATAGGGAGAACAGGCATTTCAGCAGCGTTAATAGGTAACACAGCTGAACATGTTATCGATCAACTAAATTGTGATGTACTGGCTTTAAAGCCTGACGGCTACATTTCGCCGTTGGCAAAATAATTCCTTTTATTTATTAAGGGCTAAACACTAACTATGTTTAGCCCTTTTTGTTGCTTAAGAAACAAAAAAGACTTTTGCTGAGCATAGAAATAACAAATCAAATCTACACTAACTTTATTTTGAGTCTGCACGTCCCATAAATTTATGTTCACTGGTGTTCACTTTAATTCTATCACCTGTAGAAATATGTTCCGGCACTTGAACAATCAATCCTGTTGAAAGAGTTGCAGGTTTAGTGCGTGCACTGGCTGAAGCTCCTTTTATAGAAGGGTCGGTTTCAGTAATCAATAATTCAACAGAGGCAGGCAGATCAAGAGCAACAGGAACATCATCGACAATGATCACTGACATCCCCTGGGTGTCTTCATTAATAAATAACAACTCATCACTGATACTGTCTTTATTCAAGTTATATGGGGTGTAATCTTCATTATCCATAAAGACATACTCATCACCATCAATATATGAAAACATGGATGGGCGGCGGCTTAAATCGGCAAAATTGAGCATGTCTTCAGCCTTGAAAGTTTCATCAACTTTAACGCCTGTAACCACATCATATAAGCGCATTCGGTATAAGCTTCCTCCTGCTCTCCCTTGAGGAACAGAACGAGTAATATCCCTAACAATTAAGACTTTACCGTTATGCTCTACCGCTGCATTTTTTTTGATATCGCTAGCCTTTGGCATGAAAAATTCCTTAAATTAAATTTTTTAAATGAGATTACCCAAGAAAATAACATGAACTCTCATTAATGCAAGCAATGAATACTTAAAATGATCTACTTAGTGGAAACATTCATTTGGAGTGTCATTTCATTTGAAAAAACAGCCAAATATTTACGATAAAGAAAAAGGCTAATATAATTTATTATATTAGCCTTTTATTGAATATTTCGAAGTAACCTTAAATCATTACTCGTAAGAGCGCTCTAACCACGCTATTTGTAGCTTTAATTCAGCAATTTCATTGTGAGCATCTACTAACTGTTGTTGGGTTGTTTTTTCATCATTACCACATTTATCAACATTAATTTCAGTATTATTTGACATATTACTTATCTCCTCATGGGCCATACTAGCCAAAAGTTTGGTTGCTATAGCTGTATTATTACACAAGGGGTTACATAACTGGTATTTCTATATAATGATTATTAGTATTCACACCAATTATAAAAGCATATTAAGTTACCACATAAGATCATCGGGAATTTGGTATTCCGCATAAGGATCATCTTCATTAATTTGTTTATCAAAGGTATTATCATTTTGAACCAATACAACATTTCTATCGAGCTCACTCAATTTTTCAGCCGTTTCACTAGTGACCAAATAAGTGACGTCATCTAAACCACATAATGCTAAACGGCCATTGACCAATGCTTTATGTGTGACAGCATCTAATGACAATTTTTTTATTGTCGTTTCAAAGGTATAGTTGTAAACATTGTCACCTTCAACATTTTTAATCTGATGATGAGTTAAAATTTGTTTAATACGTAACATTTGTTCTTTAATGGCGAGTTGTTGTTGTTTCTGCTCATTCAACTCATTATCTTTATTTATTTTATCTGCTTTGGCTTTGGCTAAGTCTTGTTGAACTTGCTCTTGTAAACTAGCACCATGCTGAACACCACTGCGCTTTTGTTTATTTTTTTTACGCTTATCCACATTGGCTTGACGTGTTTTTTGTTTGGTAGTTAAACCGGCTTTGAGTAATTGATCTTGAAGTGATGACATGGTGGAGTATTAATTGAAAATAATTGATATGTTATTCTAACAACAAACGACAGTGAGACAAACTTTCTTTAGTTATCCACAATTGTTATTAGATATAAAACAACCTACTTAATAAGTCT
>JAWUXK010000010.1:0-8091 GCA_034111385.1 Colwellia sp.
CTGTTTTAAGACCCTGTTCATGACTCTTGAATTCGATAACTGATAAATGATTAGGATAAATGTAAATCCCTTGGCTTCCTTCAGGAGGGGCTCCTAATGCTAGTACATATTCTTCGTAGTCAGTTCTTGTTGCTTGAAAGACTAAATTTAGTTTAATGGCTTGATTGAGAGTGATGCCCAATTGATCTTCAATATGTTCAAAGGCTGAAGTGAGTTTTATATTGAGCTCATGCAAAAAAGCATCAGCACTTTTGTTTAAATTGGTATTGAGGTCATAATATTTTTTTTGAATGCGAAATTCTTTTATTCCGTCAGGTTTGATAAAGGCTTTTGTTTCAGTGGTTATAGCTATTAATGGTGGTCTTGGGCAGTTATTTATTTGTAAAGATTCTAACTGATGCGAGTCTAGTTTTGGTTGAGTAAAAACGGTTGGAAGTTGCTTTAGTAAATGATCGTTTCTGTTTGATTTATCTGTTTTCTCAGTACCTAAAGGCTCATTTAACGTTGAAATAGATATTAATTCATTTAATGTTTGTTCTACATAACCATAGAGTTTATGCCCAAAGCTTATACTAACAAGGCTAATGATCACTAATAGTAATAAAATGATTTTTTTAAGGGACATTATTCTTCAATAAGTTTATCAATAGACAAAACATCAACCGAATAATATAAAGCTGTTGATGGCGCACATAAAGCAGGGTTACCATACTATAAAGCATTATATTTAATGCCACCATTACCAAGTAAAAGAATGAATGACCAATTTATTACTTCAGTTGGTATAATTACATAATTTTTTGAAATATCGAATTGAGCCTAACGATTTTATGATTAACATTACCAATTTTGAACACTCCAAATTAACGATAAAAAGCTGGCAAATACTTGAAAACGAAAGCTGGTGTGTTTTGGGCCGAAATGGCTCAGGAAAACAATATCTTGATCAGCTTTTAACGGGGATTTTACAGCCCGATACAGTAGACGAATTTGAAATACCTCCTATTAATAAAGTGGGTATGGTTTCTTTTGAAAGTCAACAAGAGGTATATGAGCACGAGCTAAAAATGGATGCATCTGATTATACTGATGCCAATGATATTGGGACTAAAGCGAAAGACTTTTTACCCCAAGATAAACTCAATGATTCACTAATCGGTGAATTTGGCTTGAGTCACCGTTTAGAAAGTGGTTATCGTCAGTTAAGCACAGGAGAGGGGAGAAAACTTTTAATTTTACAGGCCATATTTAATGGTGTAGAACTTTTAGTATGCGATAACCCTTTTGATAGTTTAGACGAAGCTTCCTGTATTGCCTTGTCAAATGCACTTGAGCGATTATCAAAAACCGGTATTCATGTTTTATTAATGCTAAATAATCGACAAGATATTCCCGATTGGTGTAACAATATTGCCTTTATTGAACGAGGGCAGTTTGCTGTTCTTGGTAAGCTTGATAGTGATGAAACCAAACGAGAGCTTGATGCCTTATTAACTCCAATGACTGATAATGTGAGCTGGCCCACTAACATGCAAGAATTGTGTGATTATAAACATGACTATTTAGTCAAGTTGTCAAATGGGAAAGTACAATATAATGGAGTAAGTGTTTTTGAGGATTTAAATGTTCACATTAAGCCCTTACAGCATACGTTGATTACTGGCCCTAATGGTAGTGGGAAGTCTACATTAATGCAGTTAATAACAGGCGATTGCACTCAATGTTATAGTAATGATATTCATGTTTTAGGCTATAAAAGAGGCTCAGGTGAAAGCATTTGGGAGCTCAAGAAAGACATGGGGATTGTTAGTGCTGAATTACACCGACAATACCGAGTAAATGGTGATTTATTAACGGTGGTTTTGTCGGGCTTTTACGACTCTATTGGCCTTTACCAACAACCAGAGAATCATACAATAGAAATTGCTCGTCAGTGGTTAGAGAAAATAGGCTTGTTGGCGCATCAGCATAGTTCTTTTAGGAGTTTAAGCTATGGGGAGCAACGACTAGCGTTAATTGCTAGAGCCTTAGTTAAGTCACCTTACTTATTGATTTTAGATGAGCCGACACAAGGTTTAGATGAACTTAATCGACATCGAGTACTTAATTTTTTAGAGCACTTATCCGAACAAAAACACAGCACCATGTTGTTAGTGAGTCATCGTAAAGACGAATATTTATCAATATTTAAACAACATATAAAATTGTAATTTTTTGAGTATTAGATTGTATTATCACAGTGATATTCAATTGATGTCATTGTGGTAATAAAAAGCCAGTCTAACAGAGAACATAAATTATTATTTTGGTAATGACAGCCTTACCTCATAACTTACATTAGATCAAAATTTTACTTCTACGCTTTTAACATCAATCCCTACACTTATCATTAACAGTCACTAGTTCATTTTGCATTTTAAACAAAATGAACTATAGATAGTTATACCAATTAAATAAGTAATACCAATCAGATTACTTAATGGTTCAAATTATAATGAGGATAAATTTTCAAGAACAAGGCGCTTGATTGAGCAATAGCTGGCTATTGGGATTGAAAGCAACGATGTTATTGGATATTTAGACCATTTGAAAAGTTCACTTAGTTAGTCTGATTGGTATAAGCATCATTAGGGAAAAATATGAGCAGATTAATCAACCAAAACGGATTAGATTTAGTTAAACATTTCGAGGGACTTTATACCGATGCCTACATGTGTCCTGCTGGCGTTGCTACTATTGGATACGGCCATACAGGAAACGTACAATTAGGCCAGTCTATTACGCCCGAAGAAGCTGAAAATATTTTGCAAGATGACATGGGAAAGTTTGCTGTTGCAGTGGAAAAAGCCATCAAGGTGGAGTTAAACGATAATCAATTTGCGGCACTGGTAAGTTTTGCTTTTAATTGTGGTGTTGGTAACTTACGCGCCAGTACGTTATGTCGTCAACTAAATAAGGGTGATTATGACTGTGTTCCTAGCGAATTAGCTCGATGGGTTAAAGCAAGGGATCCTAATACCGGAAAAAAACGTTCATTAGCTGGATTGGTAAAAAGGCGCGCAGCCGAAGGTACATTGTTTCTTAAACCAATGAATGAAATAACGGATTCATTACCTGAGAAAATGCCGCAAAAACTAGAGGCTGAGCCAGAAATGGTTATTGCACAATACAATGTTAATGCTCGCTCAGGCTTGCGTATGCGTGCTGGCGCTGGCACCGCATTTGAAGTTTTAGCAACTCTACCCTTAAATAAAACGGTGTCGATTGGCCAAGAAATTGATAATTGGGTGGAAGTAGACTTAGAATGCGATGGCGTAATTGACGGTTGGGTTTACAAGACTTATCTGGTGAAAATATAGTGCTCTAAGGCGGTTTACAGTATCAGTTTAAAGGTATTGATAGTGTTGTCAGAAACATTAATTGTACTGTTCGCTCGTTAACCGTGCATTTTTAAAAACTTAGCGAGCAAGCTTTCTTCATCTTCCACATGGTTTGGATCAGGCTTTACGCAATCAATAGGGCAAACGCTTACACAGGTGGGTTTGTCATAGTGACCAATACATTCAGTGCATTTGTCGGCATCAATCTCGTAGATATGTTCCCCTAACGTGATTGCCTCATTAGGGCATTCAGGATCACACATATCACAATTTATACAACTGTCTTCAATAAACAAAGCCATAAGAATTTAAGCCTACTTGTCTGCTTGGTTTTGCGCAAAAGGATGCCGAGTTGTGCCGCCCTCTGTTAAATACCGCATGATAATACCAAACTCTAAATCTAGTTCAGTATCAAGCTTAATGGCAACTTTATGGCCAGAGCCTTTAGCATCTGTAATAGCTTCACCCGTTTTGCAATGGATCATGTTTTCTAAGATAAAGCTAACATTGCCGTTTGGCGTCATTAACTCTAATGAATCACCGACAAGGAATTTATTTTTTACATCAATTTCAATTAATCCTGACTCTTCATTTCTACCGAGTACTTCACCAACAAACTGTTGTGAATCGCTTTTAGAATAACCATAGTCATAATTTTGAGTATCAGAAGGGCGATGACGCTTTAAAAAACCTTCGGTATACCCACGATGGGCTAAATGTTCTAAATCTGTATTTAAAATAGGATTAAATGCTTTATTTTCTAGGGCATCATTCATCGCTTGTCGATAAACCTGTGCAGTTCGAGCACAGTAGTAAAAAGACTTTGTTCTGCCTTCAATTTTAAGTGAGTGCACACCCATTTTAATTAAACGATCAACGTGCTCAACTGCACGCAAATCTTTTGAGTTCATAATATATGTGCCATGTTCATCTTCAAATGCTGGCATATACTCACCTGGGCGCCCTTGTTCTTGTAATAAGATCACATCATCAATGGGTTGTGGCTTGTCTTCAGGCATATATATTTCAGGTGATTTATTCACCGGAGGCACGGCAATTATATCGCCTGTTTCTGTTTCTTTTGCTTCATGAGTATCATATTTCCAACGACATGAATTAGTACAAGTACCTTGGTTGGGATCGCGTTTATTAATGTAACCCGATAATAAACACCGACCAGAATAGGCCATGCATAAAGCGCCATGAACAAATACTTCAAGTTCCATTTCAGGACAATGAAAGCGAATATCTTCAATTTCATCAAGTGATAATTCTCTAGATAAAATGACTCTTTCAACACCTTGTTGTTGCCAAAATTTAACGGTAGCCCAGTTAACGGCATTTGCCTGCACTGATAAGTGAATGGGCATATCAGGAAAGTTTTCACGAACCATCATGATCAAACCAGGATCTGACATGATTAATGCATCAGGCTTCATTGCTATAACGGGTGCAATGTCTTTTAAAAAAGTTTTTAACTTACCGTTATGGGGAGCAATATTGTTCACTAAATAGAATTTTTTCCCTAAAGCATGCGCTTCATCTATTCCTATTTTTATGTTTTCTAGTGAAAATTCATTATTTCTAACCCGAAGTGAATAACGAGGTTGTCCTGCATAAACAGCATCGGCGCCATAGGCAAATGCATAACGCATATTTTTAAGACTACCAGCAGGAGAAAGCAATTCAGGTTTAAACATAAATTTTCATCTTTAGCGATGGATCATTGTTAATGAGCCAGAAATATAGGGCGCATATTATAAGAAAATACACGTCTGTGGGCAATCTAAACTGGCGGTAAAGGTAAGCTATTTATTTATTAAGAGACTAAAGTGGGCGATATATATTTTGAAGTTTGCGTACAGGATTGAAAAATAGTAAAAAAAGCTTGGTGTTCCTTAAAATTGTGTTACTTTTAATATTATAGATGAATGAAATAAAATATAACTAAAGGGGAACACTATGGCTGCTGAAAATGCCTTGTATGTAATTTTAATGGAAAAAATAAAACAAGATGCTTTGGTTTTACCAACGCTTCCGGAAGTTGCGCTTAAAGTTAGACAAGCATCGGATGATCCTGATATTAATTTGGGGCAAATAAGTGACATTATCGGGCAAGATCCTGCATTGGCTCTGGGTATGATTAAAGTCGCTAATAGTGCTTTGTTGGGGCGAAGCGTCAAGGTGGAAACGGTATCACAAGCGGTTACACGTATAGGCTTAAGTCAAATAAAAGGTATTTCGACAGCAATGGCGCTTGAGCAAGTATTTGTCTCTAAAAATGACATTGTGGCTTCGTACATGAATAAATCATGGCAGAAAACAATTGATATAGCTTCAGTAGCAATTAGTTTGATGAGTTTATACCTTAAAGATAATAAACATACTCCGCTAACATTAGAAGTCATAACCCTTGCGTCACTAATACATAATATTGGTGTATTACCTATTTTAACAGAAGCCGAACAGCATCCTGACGTTTTTGCTAATCCTACTTTTATACAACAGGCCATCAACAAATTATCAGCGAAAGTTGGCGGTAGTATTACTCGTGCTTGGGGTTTTTCAGATGAACTCACTGAAATAGCTGAGAGTTGGAGCGACTTAACGGTTTTACCAAAAGAGATTCACTATTTAGATTTTATTCGCGCAGGCGCTCTTCACCACAATGTGTTTAAGAATGAATCAACGAAAGAAGTGTTATTAAAGAACTATGTGAAAAAAGGAGTTTTACCGGATATTGATTTTATGGAAACGGATGAATTTCAAGCCATGTGCTCAGAAGTTAAATCAATGTTTACTTAAGTTATTGTAAGTTATTAGTCAAAAAAGCAGCTTCATCAGCTGCTTTTTATTTTTCTCAATAATTTAACTCTCATTCCGAATGATAAATTATTTTGCCATCTGTGCAGCGGTATCTAGCATTCTGTTAGCAAATCCCCACTCGTTATCACACCATATTAGCATTTTAATTAATCGTTTATGGCTAACCCGTGTTTGGTTGCCATCGACAATACACGAATGAGGATCATGATTAAAGTCAGCAGAAACTAGCGGCTCTTCTGTGTAAGCTAATATGCCTTGTAAGCCATTATCATTAAGCGCTGTTGCTTGAGCATATTTTATTACTTGGTTAACATCATCAATGGTAACGTTTGTTTCAACTGTAACGCTTAAATCCATTGCGGTAACATTGAGGGTAGGAACGCGTACAGCGATTGCTTCAAATCGGCTTTTAAATTTAGGAAGAATTCTTTCTATGCCTAGGGCTAACTTTGTATCCACGGGAATGATGGAGTGACTTGCGGCACGCGCGCGTCGTAAATCAGGGTGGTAAGCATCAATAACTTGTTGATCATGCATTGACGAATGGATGGTAGTTATTGTGCCACTTTCAATGCCAAAGGCATCATCTAGCACTTTAATGACTGGCACAATACAATTAGTCGTACATGAGCCATTAGAAATTACACGATCATCATGGTTAAGCTGTTGATGATTAATTCCAAAAATAATGGTGGCATCTATGTCGTGTGTACAAGGGTGTGAAAATAATACTTTTTTAGCCCCCTGTTTTATATGGGCTAATCCATCTGCTTTACTACCAAACTCACCCGTACAATCAAGCACTATATCCACTTGATGCTTTTGCCAAGGTAATTCTTCTATCTGCTGGGCATGGTATAAAGCGATATCACTTTGTGACGTGTTATCAATAGTAATAGATAACAGCTCACCTTGTTGCTCTACTTTATTAGCAAAGCGACCATGGGTGGTGTCATACTTTAATAGGTGAGCAATGCCACTAGCGGGTGCTAAGTCATTAATCGCAACGATATTGAATTGATCTGTTTGACCGCGCTCAAAAATGGCCCTAACAATGCTTCGACCAATACGGCCAAAGCCATTAATGGCAATGTTTATCATATACTGATTTCACTTAGGTGGTAATCGACAAGTAGAATATATACCCAAGATTTTTCATGTCACTTGGGTATATTTGCCGATTAGTAGGTTAACCTTATAATTGGTTAACTGTGTTAACTACATTGTCAACGGTAAAACCAAAGTGCTCAAGTAATACATTACCCGGCGCAGATTCACCAAAAGTAGTCATGCCAACTACAGCACCACTTAAACCAACGTATTTGGCCCAGAAATCAACGTGAGCTGCTTCAATAGCAACACGCTTGATAACACTAGATGGTAAAATTGATTCTTTGTAATCACTGCTTTGAGCATCGAAAACATTGGTAGAAGGCATTGAAACCACACGGATATTTTTACCTTGTTCTGTCAATACTTTGGCTGAATCCATAGCTAAACTAACTTCAGAACCCGTCGCGATTAAAATAACGTCTGGTGTACCATCGCAATCTTGTAATATGTAACCACCTTTAGCTATATCACTAAGTTGTGTTTGATTACGCGTCATCGCCGGAAGACCTTGACGAGAGAAAATCAAAGCAGTTGGTGCTTTTTGATTTTGCACAGCAGCTTTCCAAGCAACGGCTGACTCTGTTGCATCACAAGGACGCCATGTAGTTAAATTTGGCGTAGTTCTTAAGTTGGTTAACTGCTCAATAGGCTGATGAGTAGGGCCATCTTCACCTTGGCCAATAGAGTCATGTGTGTAAACAAAAATGTTTTGAATACCCATTAATGCTGACATACGTACGGCATTGCGTGCATATTCCATAAACATCATGAA
>JAWUXK010000011.1:0-8836 GCA_034111385.1 Colwellia sp.
CAGAACCCAGAGCCAAAGTTAGCAAAAGCATGATGGTAACCTCCCGTTAAATTTAGAGATTTACCATGTTGCAAGGCTAATTGTGCAGTCATTATAGTTCCACCAACAGCAGTTAGTGTTCGTTCAATCAATTGTTGAGACCAAGGAAAACCTATTCTTCGCATCGCTTTAAGATCTAATTGATTATTAATCAATTGGTGTATATAGGTGGGGTCATAAACAGATTTTAAATCATCAGTATTAACAGGTGTTGGTTTGTTAAACCAATTTTTGGGCACTCCATTTGCAACAAGTGCATTTCGTATTCCAACATATTTTTCTATTGGGAACCGATGTCTAGTGGGTAATTCAAGTTGACTGTAAATAGGGTGAAATACTAATGGTGTCATAATTTAACTTATAGAATATTTAAAAGCTTTAATGATAATAACTAAAATATCGAGCATTTAACTTTATTTTAGATATTTATACCTGCTTCAATCCTATCTGAAATGCAAATATCTATTTCCTTCGTAAATGCTTTTTTGAAGAAGGTGATTAATGCTATTGAATAGTCATCAGATAAATTCAAGATTTCTTCTGTCACTCAGATAGTAGCCTGTTTAAACCTTTATTAGCTACTCATAAATCACTGTTCAAGTTGAATTATATTTCCCTCATTAAGGACAGTTATAGCGTTAATTAATTCCGGAAAGTCTTTGTATAAGTTTACACAAGCAGTGAAAAATGCCCACCAACCACCGGTAAGAGCTAAGAAGGCACTTTTCAATAAGGTTAAAAATGTTGATATGAGTTTAGTCGCAGCTTTGAGCTTTTTACTCAACAATAATAGTTTTTGGGAGAAATCGATTACATCGCTCGCGTTTTGATCGTCAATAAATAAATTCATATCGGCATCGTTATGCTTAATGGCTAAAGCCGCATTGTTATTTTTGAATTTCAAATAGCGAGAAAACAAAAAGCTTAATGCTTCTTTGGTTGACTCAATTGATGTATTTAGTGTTTTATATATACCTACAATCAGGTTATAAAAAGGCCGTGCTAACCATTCTACTGTGACGTCTACCACCCTACCTAAAAAGCGTTTTATCATTCTTCCTATTCGCTTGATACCATCAAATAATTTACTGGCGAAATTTTTTGCTCTTTTCCAAATAGTTTTAATATTTTTTTTATTTTTCTTAACGTATGCATCTAATGACTGAATTAAGTTCCGGTCATCCACCTCATCGAGTTCATTCAATAACTTAAAAAAGGTAGGAAATGTTGTGATATACATACTCGATTTGTTTTTTATTTCTGATACGCGTTTATCAAGTAATTTGTTCCACGTTGAATTTAACGCTTTGTAAAAAAATGAGGAGGTGTTTATTTTCAAGCTACTTTTTTCTATTACGTTCAATTGAACGTTAACTCTTTTTCTCCTTCTTCTTGCCCCTGCTCTGTATTTTTTATGCTGTTCAATGAGGTTAGCATCAGGAAGTATGCTTTCTGCGCCATAAAGCCACAGCTCTACTTTTGTAATAGCAATAATGAATTGTTGCTCCAATCTACACTCTGGCGCATGAATATTTCCAGAAAACAGGCTTAAATTCTGAATCATACGGTCTTGATCAAACAGTAACGCTAACAATTGTCTTTCATTTAATTCTTCAACGCCGTTGAATAACGTTAACGCCACCTTGCGAAATTTAATGAGTGTTAACGCTGGCGCTGTAGGTGATAATTTGGGTTTATCGCCTAATCCAAGACTATATAGACGAAGTTGTGTCGCGCGTTTCAAAGCATTATTAACTTGACCGCTTTTATTTAACCAAAGGTGAATTTTTGTAGGTTCTTCAAAAGTTACAAGTTGTTGTAAGGCAAGCCATGTTTTATCACCAATCCAACCATCAATCTTTAAATTCGCATCTAATTGAAAGTTTTCAATGGCCGTTTTAAGTGCCGAATCAATAACATTATTATTTAATACCGACTTTATATTTGCTTTGTTTAAATACCCTAAGTTATGTAAGCGATCACAAATAACCTGTAACCGTTCTTTATCATAAACCTTATCTTTAACGACTTTATCGGGTAGCCCAACAATTAAGTTTTTTGTCTTAGCATCCACAAGATCAACAGAGAATTGTTCATAACGATTTACAATGAGTAATTCATTGATGTCGGTAGACAACAAATTCTTTCGCATTAACGTTAAACCGCGATCAAGTTCATTGCTGTCTTGTTTAGATAGCATTAATATTTTTCAATTAAATCTTTAAACAGCTCCAACATACTCGAACGAACATTTTGACCTGCTTCTAAAGCTGATTTATGAGCTTCGGCAGCATGTTCAGGCGGTGCGGTGTCGGGAACAAGATTCATCGCATCACCATCAATGGTAATTTTAGTCACTTGGCATAACTTTATGTTCCCCGTTGCTTTTGCACTCTCTAATATAGCGGCAAAATCAGTTGTGCCTATTGCATCTACGGCAACTTCAATTTGACCGGTATACGTTTGAACCTCTATTTCTGTTAAATCCTTTATTGCACCTTTTGCTGTTGTTATCACTTCTTTAAGACTCATAATATTTTCCTTTTTAAACAGTTATATCCATTAACTTTTTATTAAAATCCGCTTTTAATTTTACTTAAGGGATTCTATTTTGAGCATCTATGGAAAGGTTTATGTGCACGATTAATCAATCGTAGTAGGTAATTAATCATGAATTAAGTTCAACCAGAACATTTAATTAATAGACTACTAACGGGTGAATTTCAACCGATTGAATATGAAAACCAGTGTTAACTGGACGCTAGAAGCCTAAAAATCAGGGGGAATAATATTTATTTAGTAATCACAGAAGAAAGAGAAGCTTACTCTTCTCTAAATCCTTCAGCGTTAAGGTGATGTCGATTTAACAGTTTATAAAATTCTGTTCTATTTCGTTGCGCTATTCTCGCTGCTTGGGAAACATTTCCAGCGGTAATCTCTAATAAGTTCGCTAAGTAGTCACGTTCAAATTGATCTCTAGCTTCTTGAAAAGAAGGCAATTTAGAACTTTTTTCACGTAGTGCGCTTTGTACTAAGGATGCATTTATTAACGAATCTGTCGATAAAGCGACACTTTGTTCAACCACATTTTGCAATTGTCGAATATTACCGGGCCAAGGGGCACTAATTAATAATTCCATCGCTTCCGATGAAAAACCTTTCACTTTAGTACGCGAGTTCATTTCGACATTACAAAGAAAGTGCTGCGCCAATAATGGTATATCTTCACGTCGTTCTGACAGTGGTGGTAATTCTAATTCAACTACATTAAGTCGATAATATAAGTCTTCTCTAAACGTTTTATCGATAATTGCTTGTTGCAAATTTTTGTGGGTCGCCGAGATAATACGGACATCTATTTTAATGGATTGCGTACTACCAACAGGTCGAATTTCCTTTTCTTGTAATGCTCTTAAAAGTTTCACCTGAAAGTTCATTGGCATATCGCCAATTTCATCTAAAAATAATGTACCGCCATTAGTCGCTTGAAATAAACCAATATGATTTTTACCTGCTCCGGTAAATGCGCCTTTCGCATGCCCAAAAAGCTCTGACTCTAATAGCTGTTCAGGAATTGCTGCACAATTTATCGCGGTAAAGGGTTTATCATGGCGTTTACTTGCCTGATGAATGGCTTTAGCTAGTAACTCTTTTCCTGTACCGCTTGCACTATGAATTAAGAGGCTAAAATCACTTTGTGCCACTTGTTTAGTTTGCTGTAAAAGTGACTCCATTATTGCACTACGGCTGATAATGTTTTCGCGCCAAGTTGACTCTTTGGGCACGTTTTGAGTATATGAAGGTTGAAGTTGAATCGCTTTTTGCACTGTTTCTAGCAACTCTTTACTTTCAAATGGCTTCGTTAAATAACTAAACACCCCTTGTTTGGTTGCATTAATCGCGTCTGGAATGGTGCCATGGGCTGTCATAATAACCACAGGCATATGTGGATATTGCTGTCTAACTTGTTCAAACAATGCCATACCATCCATCCCCTCCATACGTAAGTCACTTATAATCATATGGGGCTGAAAACTTTTTAATGTACCCAGGGCTATTTTTGCACTCGCCGCAGATTCTACAATATAGCCTGCAGCAGAGAGCCTAATACCGAGTAAACGCAGTAAATTAGGATCGTCATCAACGATTAATATTTTTTTATATATTTGGTTATTATCGATATTCATTTGCCATTACTGCCCACGTTTACTGATTGTTTTTTCAATTTTTTTAAGTTGAATGATCTGTTTATTCAGTTGGTCTATTTTTACTTGCTGCGATGCATTGATATTTTTAGTTTGTTTATAAACGCCTTTATAATTAGTAAGCTCCTCCAGTAATAGCAATTGTTGATTAAGCTGATCTTTCAACATAACAATAAAAGCTAAATCGGTAGCACTAAATAAAGTTTCAATATAAGGTGCTAATGGATAATCGTTGAGCATCGCTTTTGCCGTATAAGGGTTATGAATGGGTGATTTAGGCAAACTATATAACATGACCAGTTGTACATCTGCTGGCGCATAGCCTGATTGTTTATTATTTTTTTGTTGGATAATTTCTTGTGCTATTTCCTCTTCATTTAAGCTTTTTATCCATAAGTAATAGTGACTGAAATCAACTTTTTTACTCTTTGGTTCATCTAATAACTGGCAGCCAGTCAACGCTACCAAAGGGAGAATGATGATTAATCGCCAATATTGTTTCTTTAACTCAATAGCTGCTCGGTAATGACTAGATAAAAACTTACAAATGAGTTGTATCACTTTTTCTCTCCTATCCGTTGAGTGCTAGGCAAGGTTATTTGAACCCTTGTCCCCTTATATTTGCTATGGTTAGTTTGAATACTGATATCGCCATTAAGGCGCATCAAAAGCTCTTTAACAATCGTAAGGCCAAGCCCACTACTTTTAATTTGGCTATTCTCAGGCGCAGCCCCCTGATAAAAAGCATCGAATATTTTATCTTCAATAGTTGGGTTAATACCTGGTCCATTATCCACTATTAAAAGCTGCAATTGATTATCTTTAAATTCCGCTTGAATCTTAATAACACCTTGCTTTGGAGAATAGTTAATTGCGTTTGACAATATATTGTCCAATACCACTTTTAACTGCTTAGCATTACTGTAAATAGTCACTTCGTTAACTACCTGAATAATTTCAAGCTGTTTCCGTTTAATATCTAATTTATGATCTGATAGCACGCTATCTATTAAGGATGTTAAGACAATTTTTTCACTGTCTTGTAAGCTGGTCGAGTCTAAAACAATGTTAAAATCAAGTAAGTCTTCAATCAGTTGCTGTAATCGATTTACACTGTCTTTAATTATGTAGCAAACCTCTTGTTGCTCATCGTTCAACTTACCAACACTGTTATCGTAAAGCAGCTCTGTACCTTCTCTAATGGCGGCCAGAGGGGTTTTCAATTCATGAGATATATGACGAATAAAGCTAGATTTTTGTAACTCTAACGCATGTAAACGTAAGCGCATCGTTTCAAGTGCGTCAGCAATCTCCCTAATTTCTGGGGAACCTTTTAATTTTATTTCGTTTTCAAAATCACCTTTCTCTATAGATTTAATTTTTGAAATTAACATTTTTAACGGTGTCGTAATTAAATGTATAAACACACCCGCAATAATAAATGTCATTGGGATAATCAATAAGCTAATCAGCAAAGTATCGCTTACTTGCTTCGCCGTTGAATCTATTTTTTCTGCTTGGTTATCAATCAACTCATCGCTACGTTCATGTATTTTTTGGCTTACTTTAGTTAAAGTAACAAACTGACTTTGTATCTTTTCTAAAGAGCTATCGTTAATAGACTCAGTGGTAATAAGCTCCCGAATTATCGAAATAATGACGGAGAATTCAAGACTAATTTCAGCTAATTGATCATCTTTATAAACAGATAAGTTATCAGTTATTAACTCTAAAACTTTTATTTCCTGTGCTAAATAAGCTTCTTTAAGTTCATCATCTTTCAACACAACATACTGACTAGCAAATCGCTCTAATTTCAACTGATTTTCATTCAGCTCTCGGTTAACTTTTGTTAAAGCGACTACCGAAAATATCGCTTGCGCCGACTGCTTAGACATCAGGTTTACTTGAGTCGTACTATAAATTAAGGCAAACACTAACGGTAGCGTAACTAAGGTGAAACCTAACAAGGTTAATTTTTTAATTGATATTAAATCAATCGTAAAAACACCTTTAGATAAAGGAAGACTGTTCGGTATTTTGGCTGACACGATGGGCTCTATCCTAAGGCTATTAAATTAAACGTTTAAGGGTACGCCTTTTTAAGCGATATACATATAAAACGCAAGTGTGTCTCCAATTAGCAACAGTGCCCAAATTTATCGTTAAAAAGCATTATTCACTGATTTTTAACCAGTTTTATATCTATTAGAATGCTTATTTATCATTAATTTATTTATAAAAAGTTTACCTGTCTCTTATTAGCAACACATTATATCATTAATTGAAATCCGAGTAATTATTTATCAGTCAAATCAACAACTTGAATAACTGGCATGGCTTATGCTCTATTCACTATGAAATTCGAATACTGCCTTATTCGATATGATTTTACCTATAAAGGAAGATAAATGAGAAATATAAGTTTAATAAAAGTAACCTTTGCCGTTATTACTGCCGCGCTAGTTTCTTCAATTGTTAGCGCAAAAGATGCTATGCCAAAAAACATTGCCGATATAGAAACTCCTGCATTAACAAACATCAAATTCGAACAACTGGATTTAGATAAAAACAATGCGATTACCTTGGTAGAAACTGAAAAACATAAACTAATTCATGATGCTTTTACTCAAATCGATGTTAATAGTGACGCAACGATTAGCAAAGATGAATTTGATAAATTCACACAATAATAAACATGTTTTATTAACCTGAAAATTAACTGCTTTAATGCGCATCATTATTGTAGTTAAACCGCCTCTCCTAGCATACAGGTTATAAACAGCCCCCTCTTATTTAAGGCCATATAATGACAAATACAACAACACGTTTTATTCAAGTAGATGATTGGATATTTGAAGTGAAATCAGTACGTGCCATCAAAGTTAATAGTTACGGTAAACCATACAATGCCATAGCAAATTTTTCTTTTAATGGCGATAAAGCCTACATCGATGGCCTAATGACTCGTGAAGGGGAAAGCTTTGGTAAAGAAGATTATGAAGTTTTTAGGCGTTTATGCCAAAAGTTTGATATTAAACAGGTTCAATTTGACCGTTTTAAAAACAATCAATTCGAATCAGAAACAGTTGATGTTGAACCTGTAAAGAGTCAAGCAAACCCCAAATTAACACTGGTTGGTTAAATAGTCTTAACTGTAAATATACGTTACTGAATTAATGCGATACTAACCAAATATTGCCCGCATTACATTGATAACGTGTTCTACCTTTTTGCCCTTATTCACCTCGCTAATAATAGTACTGCGCTTATCTTTAATGTAATCAGGTATCCCATCAACTAATAGCGCTTGGTCTACTATTTCCACCGTGGTTGATTTCACACGAAGAGTACGTGAAGGTTTCTGAATATTTAAACGGCTTTTAGATCTTTTATCACGTTGCCTCACATAATTTGAGCTAAGCGCTAACTCTTCATCTGCAAATAGGAATAGGTCGACAAGAATAGCGCGTGATTTCCATAATTTACGCTCAGGTAATTCAGTTGGCTCACTTTCGTGCCACCATGCAAAAGTGCGTAACGTGCCAATTAAGTCACGCCAATAACTTTCAAAATCTAAATTATTGAATTTTGCTATACCTAACCCTAGACATAAAATATCTATTTTACTGTTAGTGAGTGCAATAAATTGATCGGGACGTCGCATCGCTAATAGTCTTGTAGCAGGAATCAATGGCGCTTTTTCACCACTTTCTTTGTTTTGTTTATAACTAGTAAATATTTGTTTATACGCTGTTACAAATTGTTGATATTCACCAGGTGTTACATCACCTGTTAATGGAATAAAATTCAGTGCTTCATCAAATTTATTCGTTTGTTCTGACAATAAGGTGTGAAAAATCTTTGCCGCTTTTGTTGAAGTAAACCATTCACTATCAAAATCAAATTCTATGTGGGAATGTTTAGTTGTGTGCTTACCTGCATATACTAACCGATCAAGCTCATTCATCTCGACTAGTGATGTTTGTTTTAATTCCTGTATATAGTCTAATAAGCGCATACGCTCTTCTAATGAGTGTAATTCTGCTTGTTGCTCAATAAAGCTAACAAATATCTGCCATGGCGCTATTCGTGCCATTTTCAACTGACTTACACTAGCACTGAGTTCTAAAGTGGATATAAGCTTGTTTAGTGGTTTAAATTGCTCTTCGTCTAATAAATCACGATTAATACGTTGCTTACATACATCCAACAACTCAATACACCACCCCAGAAAATCTTCTGGATGATTTGTTACTTTTACGGCCATTAAATTTAAACTGAGATTGGTAATATAGGTTAACGTTTTTTGATAAAGCGAATTCTCGACATTGGATAATGCCATTTTAGCAGGGGAAGATAACAACTTTCTCATTAAAGGTAGAAACTCCTAAACAATATACAAAAATTAGACAATAAAAAACCCGTAGTGAAAACTACAGGTTTTACAAAGCAAAAAGCCCGTTACGTATGTAACGGGCTTTTCTAAATAGAAGCTTAGCAATGTCCTACTCTCACATGGGAACTCCCACACTACCATCGGCGCTACTGCATTTCACTTCTGAGTTCGGAATGGGATCAGGTGGGCCTAC
>JAWUXK010000012.1:0-16202 GCA_034111385.1 Colwellia sp.
AATACTCTACAAAGTATTGCGCAATTATTCAGTGATCGAAAAATAGCAAAACAAGTACGTAAATGTACAGACAACTTACAACTGTTCAACTTTATCCAACAAAATAGTTAAATTATACATTTGTAATAATGAAGGGATAATATAACGTCCCTAAAACTATTCACTCGCGACTCGGAAATTTAAACGTATGAAACTTATTATTGTTAGTGGTCGCTCTGGCTCGGGTAAATCAGTCGCCTTAAGAGTATTAGAAGATTTAGGTTATTACTGTGTAGACAATATACCAATTAACTTATTGCCGGCATTAACGCACACCGTTATTAATGACTATGAAAATGTTGCCGTAAGTTTAGATGTTCGTAACTTGCCCAATGATCCCAAAGATATTCCTGAAATTATTGAATTTCTTCCCAGTGCCGTTGAGGTTACCACGCTTTATTTAGATGCCGATGATAATGATCTAATTCGTCGATTTAGTGAGACACGCCGTTTACATCCTTTAATCAAGAAGAATATAGCGCTTGATCAAGCCATTGCTTTAGAAAAAGAGTTACTACTACCTATTTCAATCAATGCTGATTTATACATCAATACCACGCAGTTAAGTCCACATCAATTAGCTGATTTAGTGAGAGAACGTATTCTAGGCAAGAAAACGGGTTCTATGGTTTTAGTGTTCGAATCTTTTGGCTTCAAACATGGTATACCTGCCGATGCAGATTATGTTTTTGATGCCCGATTTTTACCCAACCCTTTTTGGGAAAAATCACTAAAACCTCATACCGGTTTAGACCAGCCCGTAAAAGATTTTCTTGCTAGCCAACCGATAGTGACCAAGTTTATTTGGCAAATTAATAGCTTTATGATGACCTGGCTACCACATTTAGAGCGTAATAATCGTAGTTATGTGACCATCGCTATTGGTTGTACCGGTGGTAAGCATAGATCCGTTTATATTGCCGAGTTATTAGCGAGTAATTTTCGTAAAGAGCAAAAAGACGTACAAACACATCATCGTGATCTTGAAAAATCAAAACAGTAACCAGCACTATGACCATCAAAAAAAGTAATGACAGTATTATAGTTTCTAAAGAATTAACAATTATTAATAAATTAGGCTTACATGCTCGTGCCGCCAGTAAATTAGCGCTACTTTGCCAAAAGTTCACCGCAACTATTAGCCTAGAGTTAGAAGGTAAAGAGGCCAACGCTAACAGCATCATGGCGATAATGTTACTTGCTGGTGGCCAAGGAAAAACGGTAAAAGTCACCGCAGAAGGTATTGATTCGCCTGAAGCATTACAAGCAATTAGCCAGTTAATTTCTGATAAATTTGATGAAGGTGAATAACGTCAAAGTAACAAAAATACTGCTAAAACCATTAAGTTACGATAAACTTAACATTCAACTAATGTAAGTTACTCATCTCCCATGTAAACACAACCAATTTAGATAATAGTTATGTCTGAAATTATAGAACAAGAAAATATTCACCACACACTACATCAAGTCAATGAAGCACTTGATGGTGGTATGTTTGTTTATGTGCGTAAATTATTACAAGGCATGTCAGCTTATGATTTAGCCTTAATGCTTGAATCTTCAACGGCTAGAAGTCGGCCTGTTCTTTGGCAACTTATTGACATAGAACATCACGGTGAAGTACTAGAAGAGCTCAATGAAGAAGTACGTAAAGGCATTTTACAAAGCATGCGACCAGAAAAGCTGGCCGCCGTTGCTGAAGGCATGGATGTCGATGATATTGCTGAAGTATTACGTACACTACCAGACGGTGTGTATCGCGAAGTTCTCAATTCGATGGACTCTCAAGATAGAAGTCGAGTAGAAACAGCACTGTCATTTGAAGAAGACACCGCTGGTGGTATCATGAATACTGATACCATTACTTTACGACCTGAAGTGAGTGTTGATGTCGTCCTACGTTACCTACGTTTAAAAGGACAATTACCCGAAGCAACCGACTCTTTTTATGTCGTCAACAGAAACAATATATTCATTGGCGCAGTATCACTGGCAGCCATCATTACCGCTCAGCCAAACATCATCATTTCAACCTTGATTAATGCTGAGATAGAGGCGGTGCAAGCTGATTTAGATGAACATGAAGTAGCACAATTATTTGAACGTCATGATTGGTTTTCAGCACCTGTAGTTGATGAAAAAGGTCATTTACTCGGACGGATAACGATAGATGATGTTATTGATATTATTCGTGAGGATGCCGAGCATTCTATGATGAGTATGGCGGGTTTAGATGATGAAGCAGATACTTTTGCACCGGTAATTCAAAGTACTAAACAACGTTCACTCTGGCTAGGGGTTAATTTAATTACTGCATTATTAGCCGTCGCAGTTACCAGTATGTTTGAAGGAATTTTTCAGCAACTTGCTATTTTAGCGGTATTAAACTCACTCGTACCCAGTATGGGAGGCGTTGCCGGTAATCAAACATTAACCTTAGTAATTCGTGGTATGGCACTTGGACATGTCGGTGATAGTAACGCCCGGGCATTACTCAACAAAGAGGTTGCTATTGGCTTTTTAAATGGGATTATATGGGCGGTATTAATTGCCACATTTGTTGCTATTTGGAAGCAAGACTTAATGTTAGGCGGTGTCATCGCTATTGCTATGTTAATGAACATGACGGCCGCAGGTTTGGCTGGGGTAGGAATACCGTTGATGTTAAAACGCTTGAATATTGATCCGGCCTTAGCCGGCAGTGTTATTATCACTACCGTGACCGATGTCGTGGGAATTTTTGCCTTTTTAGGTACTGCTACCCTGTTATTAACTTAATGAATTTCATTTTACGAGTAGTAATAATCACTAACTTCAAACGCCGTAACCTTTATCTTACTACTCGTAACTCATCACGTTAAGGTTACTCTACTGACCCGCTATTTGCATTTCATCAATCAGTATCGAACCCGTTCTTATGCTGCCATGTGTATCAACATCTTCGCCAACCGCAACAATACCTTTAAACATTTGCGTTAAATTTCCAGCGATTGTGATTTCACTTACCGGATAAGACAACTCACCATTTTCTACCCAAAAACCTGCTGCACCACGAGAGTAATCACCATTGACAACATTGACACCTTGACCCATTAATTCAGTGACTAATAATCCTGTACCTAAGGTTTTTAACATGGCATCAAAGTCGGCTTTCACATTACCCTTAGTATGAATATTGTTATCCTTAACTAGCCAGTTGTGAATCCCGCCAGCATGACCTGTAGTAGTAAGCCCTAACTTACGTGCTGAGTAGCTGGTTAACAAGTAAGTTTGTAAAGCACCATCGAGAATGATATCTCGATCTTGAGTTAGCACTCCTTCACTATCAAAAGCACTGCTCGCTAATGCTTTTTTGATATGTGGACGTTCTTGAATAGTTAAAAAGTCAGGGAAAATATCTTTGCCTATTGCATCAAGTAAAAAAGATGATTTACGATACAAGTTACCCCCACTTATAGCAGCTATGAAATGCCCCCAAAGTGTATTTGCAATATCAGCACGAAATAATACAGGCACCTTTCGCGTAGACAACTTTTGTGGATTTAAACGCGATATTACCTCACTAGCTGCCTTTTTACCTATGCTAATACCGCTATCTAATAGCGTAAAGTCACGATTAACATCATAAGCATAATCACGCTGCATATCATCATCGTTCCCTGCTATAACCACGCAACTTAAACTATGACGAGAACTAGGATAACCCACTAACTGTCCATTACTGTTACCGTAAACTTTAAAACCAGCAAAACAATCTAAGCTCGCGCCATCTGAATTGCTAATACGGCTGTCACTATCTAATGCACTTTGTTCGCATTCTTTTGCTATCTCAATCGCTTGCTCAGTGCTCAATGCCTTAGGGTGATATAAATCTAGATCACTTGGTTGCATCGCTAATAATGCTTTATCCGCCAAACCAGAACAATCATCAACCGAGGTATATTTGGCAATATTTACAGCAGCTTCTATCGCTTGCGAAAGTGCTTGTTCTGATAAGTCAGCAGTTGACGCACTGCCTTTTCTGCCTTGTTGATAAACTGTAATGCCTAATGCACCGTCATTTGTAAATTCAACATTTTCTACCTCACCAAGACGTGTACCCACACTCAAGCCTTGTTGGCGACTCATGGCGACTTCGGCCCCATCGGCTCCTAATGATTTTGCTAATTCCAGTGCTTGAGAAACTCTTCCTTTCACTTGTTCGAGTTGTTCGATTAATGGATCGCTCAATTTATTTGCTTGGCTCATAGTTTTTTATCTACTTCGGTTTTAAATTATCAACTTTATTAGTTTTTACGTATAATAAAGACAGTAATTAAAATTAACTTATATTAACAACCATTATGCCCCAGTCAGACAACGATATCGACGACTTATCATCGGAAATAGACCAAGAATTAAAGAGTAAAACCGAAATTAAAAAAGAAATGCACCAATTGCAGGATTTCGGTCAAAAATTAATAGAAATGTCTAAACATCAACGTAGTCGCTTACCTTTAACCGAAGACTTAAAAGACGCGATGATTGTTGCGGATAAAATTAGAAATAAAAATGAAGCACTACGTCGTCATATCCGACATATTGCTAAAATATTAGTCGAAACTGATCTTGCGCCTATTTACCAAGCTATCGATGTTATGGCAAATAAGCATCAGCAAGAAACAGCTAAATTTACCCGTTTAGAAAACTTAAGAGATGAGCTAGTTGAGCAAGGTAATGATGCTGTAGAGGCAATATTAGCTGAATTTGAACAAATGGAAAGACAAAAACTGAGGCAGTTAGTTCGCCAAGCGGCAAAAGAGAAAAAGGCTGAAAAATTAGGTAAACATTACCGTAACTTATTTACTTACCTGAAAGAAAACAGTTAAATTCGCGATAAAGTAGCCAGTGTAAAAGTTAACTTATTCTTTTAACACTGGCAATGACTGAAGCTACAGCTAACACTAAAAGTACTTTTTATTGTGTTCCACCAATAGTCATCTCATCTATTTTTAATGTTGGCTGACCTACACCCACCGGTACACTTTGACCATCTTTACCACATACGCCAACACCTGCATCTAGTTTGAGATCATTACCCACCATAGAAACATTTTTCATTGCTTCAGGGCCGCTACCGATCAAAGTCGCCCCTTTAATTGGTGTAGTAATTTCTCCATCTTCAATCAAATAAGCCTCTGAACTAGTAAAAACAAATTTACCTGAAGTGATATCCACTTGCCCGCCAGCAAAGTTTGGCGCATAAATACCTTTCTTCACTGATTTAATAATATCTTCAGGGCTTGACTCACCAGCAAGCATATAAGTATTGGTCATACGCGGCATAGGCAAATGTGCATAGGATTCTCGACGGCCATTACCTGTGGGATTCACTCCCATTAATTTCGCATTATGCTTATCTTGCATATAACCTTTTAAAATGCCTTTTTCAATCAGTACATTATATTGACCTGGTGTGCCTTCATCATCAATGCTCACCGAACCTCGACGGTTTTCTATGGTGCCATCATCAACAATAGTACAGAGTGTTGAAGTAACTTGCTGACCTACTTTTCCAGAGAAAGCCGATGATCCTTTGCGGTTAAAGTCACCCTCTAAACCATGACCAACGGCTTCATGTAATAACACTCCAGGCCAACCGGCACCAAGCACAACAGGAAAACTTCCCGCGGGTGCATCAACAGCGACTAAATTTACTAAGGCTTGACGTACTGCTTCTTCAGCATACGTTAAATAGCGAGCTTGGCTTTGCCCAGCAGTATTACTTTCGGCTTCAAAGAAGTAACTATAATCTGTTCTAGCGCCGCCACCTGCACTTGCACGTTCTCGCTTGCCATTTTCTTCCACTAAGACTGAGCAGTTTAAACGTACTAAAGGACGGATATCTGTGCCATATGTACCATCAGTCGCCGCAACTAATATTTTTTCATGTACACCTGATAAGCTAACAATCACCTGACTTACTCGACTATCTACTTGCCTAGCGTGTGCTTCTACTTGGTGTAATAAATCAATTTTTTGTTCTTGTGTTAAGCTACCCAGTGGCTCAATGCTTTGGTAAATTTTAATAGGTGACTGGCGTTTAAATGCCTGAACTTGGGCGCCTTTACCACTATCAGCAATACCTCTAGCAGCATCTGCAGCATGTTGAAGTGCTAATGGCGAGATATCATCCGAATAAGCAAAACCTGTTTTTTCACCTGAAATTGCGCGTACGCCAACGCCGCGCTCTATATTATACGAGCCTTCTTTCACAATGCCATCTTCAAGCATCCAAGATTCATGCTGGCTAGATTGAAAATACAAATCAGCAAAGTCTACTTGTCGTCCCATCATACTGTTTAATGTTTTAGATAAAATAGCATCATCAATTTGGCTATCGGCTAACAGGGCTTGCTCAACATTATTCATTTAAAACTCGATTTTTAATTGGATATTAAAGCATGCTTTAATGGCATACTTGTTCGTATTCTTTGTACTTCTAAAGGAAGGAAGTCACTTGTAATAGTCCCTTCCCCTTGCTCAAGGCTAGCTAATATTTCACCCCAAGGACTAATAATCATAGAGTGTCCCCAAGTTTCACGTCCATTTGCATGCACACCTTCTTGTCCAGCGGCAATAATGTAAACTTGGTTTTCAATTGCTCTTGCCTGTAATAATGTTTGCCAATGCGCTTTACCTGTTACCTTAGTAAACGCACTAGGTACGGTGATAATATCCGCACCTAACTTACTCAGTTTTTGATAAAGTGAAGGAAATCGAATATCAAAACAAACTGATAAGCCAATAGTCGCCAATGGTGTTTTAACAACACAAGCTTTTTTACCCGCTTGAGTATAACGCGATTCGCAATAAGTCTTTTCACTGTCTGCAACATTTACATCAAACAGGTGAATTTTATCATAGTGGGCGATGAGTTCACCGTTAGAATTAAAAGCACAGCTAGTATTAGTAAACTTATTACCGCATTCAGCAATTATTGGAATTGTTCCACCAACAAGGGTAACTTTATACTGTTTGGCCAACTGACTTAACGATAATTGAAGTTCATTTGTACTTTTTGTTTGCTGAGCCAGAGATAATTGCGCTTGATCGTTAGCACCAAAAAATAAACAACACTCTGGCAGAACGACAATGTGCTCAACTTCATCGTTGTTTTCAAGCCGTATTAATTTTGCTAACTGCGCATCAATAGCGCGAACATTTTGTTCAACATCTGGCTTTGAGTTCAGTTGAATAGCACTGAGCTTAACCGTCATTTAATTCACCTTGATAATTATCTTGTTCAAAAATACCCTGTACATCTGTTTTAGGGTTGTTAAATTGTAAAGGCTTGGGGTACTGTTCTATCGATTTTTTCTTAAAAGTATCTTCTTGCGTATTATCTTTTTCGATATTATCAACAAACTTTGGTGGTATAGAGCGACCCACACTAACATCCCTACTTTTACGGTTAACTTCTCGAAAACTAGGATCACTAACGTCACCTGTTAATTCAAAAGTAAACTCAGAAACAACTTGAGAAGTAATCACTTGATCAATTGCCACGCCCGCTAAGAAAGCGACAGGGTTAAGTGTCGCAATCCAAGCGAGCACAGGTAAGCTTGCAGTAAGATTTGGTTTATACGACATTTTATAATCAAGCGTATTATTAACAAAACTGGTATTGCCCTTTATATATAAATTGCCTGCGGTGCCATTCATACGTGTATTGTCAGTATAAAGCACCCCTTCCTCTATATGATAATCACCTTTAATGTTTTTATAAAACATACCGTCGCTAAAGATATCACGAAAGTCTAGCGTTAGCTTTCTCACGATAGATTGCAAACTTAACACTGAAAAAATACGTGCTTTATCGCTAACGTCAGCTAAGTAACCGTCATCAATTACGGCTTTAACTTCGCCGTTAAGGTTAGTAAAATTAAAATCATGTGGCCCACCAGGCCAAGTCAGGTCAACATTTAATTTACCACCACTATCACGAATAATTGAGCCGTAGCCAAGTTGTTCTAGCTCATACTCAATATCTTTTAGCGCCAATTCCCCCATAATATTGGTAGTTGAACCATTATCATTTTTTTGCCATTGTCCCGAGAGATTAAATTGAGCTTGCTCACGTTTAGCCTTGAAATGCTCAATTTCTATAATATCTTGCCCTTGACGAGATACCAATAAATTAACCTCTCCTAGGTTAAGATCATCAATTTGACAACGGTCACAATGCAAATTAATTTTAGGTATATTATCAAACACACTGTCATCAGTGACAGAAGAAATTATTGTCTTTTGGGTGTCTACCTCAATTTCATTAGCAACACCTGTTGTTAAATTAATAAAATCTGCATTTATATCGATTCCTTGTTCTAACCAATTTGGATAAAATTTAATTCGACTTCGTGTCTCCTTCGCATTTAGCTGTAGAAGCCACCAGTCTTTTTTATCGAATAAGTTAAAGGAAACATTATTTAACGTTTGCCCAAAGAAATCTAACTGAGTAATAGTTCCCCTAATACGCTCAGGAGTTGAGAACAAAGAAGGTGTTTTTTTTATAAGTCCGTTGGGTTGCTCTAATTCATCAACGGTAGAAGCGACCCCAATAATATCGCTGAGTAAAGGATGCCAAACAGAAAAATCTGCTTGAGCTATATTCGTGGTAATATGAAAACCATCCATAGGCAATAACATCTGTTCATTACCCAGCACTATATGAGCACGAGAAAAGTGACCAGTATCATGCTCTAACACGCCAAAAAAGCTTAAGTTTTCACCATAAGATGCGTTAAATTTCGATTGTTCTAATTCACCCGTTATGGCAATTTTCAACGGCTCTTTTATTTTCGGTGCTTTATTATATGGCTGTGGAAGGTTTAGCTTTATTCCTTGTAAGTTTGAGTCAATATTGAATTGATATGAAAAACCACCATTATGGTGTTGATACAATGATAAATCACCTTGGAATTGTAATTGACCGTCAAAATATTTTGTTAACCGGGGTGAAATATTCGCCTGCCAAGCATCAGTCTGCCAATCAGCCGTTAAAGCAATATTAGTATCATAATAGTCGGCTTTATCCACGCCTTTTATTGCTAACTTTAACGGCAAGTTTTGCCAGTTTACCGATAATCCTTTAGTTGATAACTTGTCATTCTCAAAGCTCAATTGACCCTGTACTTGACTAAAATCCATTCGCGGGGATTGTAGTGCAACTTTATTATCAACAAAGTTAATAACACCACTCGCCAGTACGTTTTCTGTTGAGTTCAAGGGTAAATCCAAATGGAACTCACCATTAATATCCCCACTCACTTGCAATTGCTCTAATACAGCTCCAACGCTATCTTTTAAAGGGCTTTGAGCCATTAAATCGTTTACCACACTGGCTGGTGATGGTTTAATTAACGTGTCTAAAACCAGTATTCTTTCGTTAGCTAGATCATCAATAGCTGCTTGCACACCATTAACATCAAGCCCAACTAGGCTCCCAGAACGTCCAGTAATTAACATGCTGTTATTAGTGAAATTTAAGTTTGCTGCAAAGGACTTTATTGCTGGCCATTGTTCTTCAAATTTAAAAGTAGCATCGGTCAATTCCGCATCAACAACAAACACGCCTTCATTGTTATTAAAAGGAAAGCGAGCCAACGGTCCATTTAGTAATACTTGTGCTTGCGGTACTTTTCCACCAATCAATGCACCATTCAGGTAGTCAACTAAATCACTACTCATTGAGGTCAGAGGATAATAATGGCCTATTTTACTGACATCCACATCAGTGATATTCGCCAGCAACGACATAGTAGTTTCTGTCTCTGAAAACGAATCAATCGTTATATCTGCGGTCAAATTCAATTCGCTTGAGCTAACGGCAACATCCTTGGCTTGCAATTTCCATCCGTCATCAATAAAAGATAAATCAACGATCGCGTTGAATGAGTTATAAGGAATAGGTGCAACAAAATGTTGGCTAAAGTCTATTTCGCCATTTGATGCTGATAAATCAAGATGTAAATTTTGCTGAGCGTAACTTAATTGACCGTTAAGGTTCAACACGCCAGGAATATTTTGACTATATTGAGTTGATGTGTCGGTGAAGTTTGCCAATGCATTTATTTCACCTGCTTTTTTTCTGAAATATATTTCATTTGCCTGACCACTAATAGACAATTCAGACATTAGCTTTCGCATCTTTTTTTCTTCAATAAATAAAGGAGATACCTGACTAATTAAGGCGAGATCAAACGTAGATAAATAGATTGAAAAGTCTTGTGCCGTTTTGTTCATTTGCACAATGTATTCTTGTTTTTCTTGTGTGTTAAATTGCAATAAAAGCGGTGTACTATACAGTTGAAAACTAGCCTGTCGCTTACCCTTAACTAATAATATCTGTCCTTCACTTAGCATTACATTATGCGCTTTACCTTCCGCTTGCCAACTAATAAAGTTCTCATGTAATGAAACCTGTAGGCGTTCAGCATCCCCTGATTTAACCTTTAACCAAGCAGAAAAGCCAACATCGGCGTTAGTGTTATCATTTTCAACGACTAAAACACTATCCAGCCAAGGTGTAATATCAAGGTGATTGGCTTCAATATACATTAAGCCGTCTAACTCATCCACTGACGAGCCACTCATATCTATTTTCAGGCTAATATTATTACTGCTTAGCTTGTTAACAATAATATCCCCCTGAGCTTGATGCCGCGCTCCCTTATTTAACCAATTTAAGTTATTAACATGAAAGCTTCGCTCAAGTGAACCGTTACGGATTGTCACCTGGCTACTTTGTGAGGAGAACCTGTTTATTCTATTTAAAAAAATATCGGAAACTTGCTGGAAGCCATTAGTGCTTTTATTTTCGTTACTTTGATTTGGTGTTTGTTGCGTATTGTTATCAGCAGTGTCCGAATTCCACGTACTTTGATCAACATTGACTATCGAGCCTTCGATAGTCACATTACTTGCAATTAACTGTTGAGTGGTGATTGTGGCCCAAAAATCAATTTGAATTTCTAGATGTTCAATAAAAACATAGGCGTCATCAGTATCAATTAACGTTACTTTGTTCGCAATTAACGCTGGCCCAGAGCCTTGCCAATTCATACCTAAACCACCAATAATCATATTGGTTTGATTTTTTTTATTTATATAGTTTTGAAAATCTTGGCGATAGTTTTCGACATATGGTAACAGCAAACGAGACGCGCTAATTATTACCGCCAAGCATACCACCATAATAGCGAGTATTTTATATAGACGGTTTAGCCAACGATTAGAAACGCTTGCAATTGACATTCGTAATTATTTTCCTAAATATACAGCGATTAGCTACATCATCACTACATCAAACTGTTCTTGAGAATACATGGCTTCGGTTTTTACATTTATCGATTTACCAATGAACACCTCAACCTCAGCAAGGCTATCAAATTCATCATTAACAAGAAAATCACTAACAGAAGATGACGCATACACAATAAACTTATCGGCATCATGAGCACGGTTTACTCGTACAATTTCACGTAAAATTTCAAAACAAACCGTTTCTACCGTTTTTAAATTACCACGTCCTGTGCAAACAGGACATTCATCACACAAGACATGTTCTAAACTTTCACGAGTGCGTTTACGCGTCATTTCCACTAGACCCAGTGAAGAAAAACCCTGTACGCTATATTTCACATTATCTTTAGACATAGCCATATCTAAACTACTTAACACACGGCGTTTATGATCTTCATCATGCATATCAATAAAGTCTACAATGATGATTCCGCCTAAATTCCTTAATCTAAGTTGTCGAGCTAGCGCTTGAGTTGCCTCGATATTGGTACTAAAAATGGTATCTTCAAGGTTACGATGACCGACAAAAGCGCCTGTATTAATATCAATTGTAGTCATTGCTTCGGTTTGATCAATAATTAAATAACCACCTGACTTCAACTCAATTTTACGGTGCAGGGCACGTTGTATTTCAACTTCAACTGAAAACAAATCAAAAATTGGCCGTTCACCGGGATAGTATTCCATCACTTGGGTTAGTTCAGGTACAAACTCTTCAGTAAAAATCACTAATTCATCATAAGTGAGTTTAGAGTCGATACGAATACGCTCAAAATCTACACCGACAAAATCTCGCAATACCCGCAAAGATAATGATAAATCTTGGTACAGTGGCATATTGACCTGCTTGCGTTGTTTACGTTCTTGTACTTTTGTCCAAACACGTCGTAAAAACTCAGCGTCGTGTTTAAGTTCTTGCTCACCAGCGCCTTCGCCAGCAGTACGAACAATAAACCCCTGTTGTTCATCACAATAAGGACTAACGATATCTTTTAAACGTTTACGCTCTTTTACATTTTCAATACGTTGTGAAATTCCGGCATGAGTCGCATGTGGCATCAAGACTAAATAACGAGAGGCGATAGTAATATCAGTGGTTAAACGCGCCCCCTTTGAACCAAGTGGATCTTTCACCACTTGCACCATAATACGTTGTCCTTCATGAACTAAAGCGCGGATGTCAGGAACTTGCTTGGTTTCCTCTTTTAATATGAGTTTTGAATTAATATCTGAAGCATGGAGAAAAGCCGCTTTATCTAAGCCAATATCAATAAAAGCAGCTTGCATACCCGGTAAAACTCGAATAACTTTACCTAAATAGATGTTCCCTACAATGCCACGTTTAGCAGCACGCTCTATATGAACTTCTTGCAAAGAACCATGCTCAATTAAAGCGACGCGTGTTTCACTAGGAGTTACATTGATTAATAATTCACTGCTCATATTGCTTTGTTCCTTGCTATTTCTACGGCATATTGGTATTTAAAAACTAGTTAACTATTCTTTTGAATAATAGTTGGTAGGCCTGCTTTAGCTAATAATTGTGCTGTTTCATATAAAGGTAAACCAACCACAGCAGAATAACTACCATTAATGGTAGTGACAAATTGACCACCTATTCCTTGAATCGCATATGATCCTGCTTTATCGCAAGGTTCACCTGTTTGCCAATATCGTTTGATTTCATCTACTGTTAACGCTTTAAAATGCACTTGTGTCGTAATTGTATTAGTTATAACTTCAACGGTATTTTCTTTTTCATACCCGACTACAGCAATGGCAGTAAAGACTTGATGGTAGTTATTTTCAAGACGTAATAAAGTTTCTATACATTCAGCTTCATTTTCTGGTTTACCTAAGATGATACCATCAATAACAACACAAGTATCAGCACCTAAAACTAACGACTGCTGTTGTTTTTCCTGAGATAATGTATGAAATATAGCAAGAGCCTTATCTTTAGCTACACGTAATACATAAGCTTCTGCATTTTCATGATCACATACTGACTCATCAATATCGGCTACTAACGTGCTAAATTGATACCCCAATTGCTCTAATAGTGTCTTTCTTCTAGGTGACTGCGAAGCAAGAATAAGTTGTTTCATAATATATTCCTAGCTTATTTAATAGAAAAATTTCGACGTACTTTACGTAATAAATAAAACACCCAAGGCCATAAAACAACGGTTGTGACCACAGGATATAAATAACTCGTTAGAAAAGTGACATCAATTAAAAAACGCTGTAACCAAAAAACCACTAAATGATATAAAGTCGCTAATACACCTATAATCAGTGCTTGTTGCCATATGGAAAAATTACGTATTTTTTGGTAATTCCCAACAACAATATAGATTGATATTGCCATAGCAGCAGCATGAACACCTAGCACTGAGCCCAAGAGTACATCCAATAAAAAACCCATTACCCATGCTGTGATAATATTAACCCGTCCTGGTAGTGCCATACACCAATACATTAAAACAATTAGCACCCAGTCAGGTCGAAATGCATCTGCGTTCAATGGCATCGGCATTATGCTTGCCATTAAAGCGATTAATAAGGTGAGAAGAATAATAACCCCGTTATGAGCAAACATTAATTAGTAACCTTTACTGGAGTTTTTGAACCACTTGATAACTTTTCCTCCTGGGTTTTAGGGGCAAAGATATTTAGAGGCTTCTTTTCTGACAATAATAATAAATAACGTAAACGATCGATCTGGGCAACAGGCGTACTATATACTCTAACAAATTCTCTAGACTCGTCATTACTAACAAAAGACACTTTAGCAACAGGGTAACCTTCTGGGTATTTACCACCTAAGCCCGACGTAACCAATAAGTCACCACTTTTTATATCCGCACTTTGTGGGACAAAGTTGTGAATTAATCGATCTATTTGGCCACTGCCTGAAGCTAATAGCCTCAAGCCATTACGTTGAACTCTAACAGGCACCGCATGTGATATATCGGTAATTAATATTATTCGAGAACTCGTCTGCCCCACATGTAATATCTGTCCAACAATACCAAGGGAATCAAGTACTGGCTGTCCTTCATATACACCATCGCCAGCCCCACGATTAATGACTATTTGATGGCTGAATGGGTCACTATCTACCGATATAACTTCCGCCACCATTTTTTTAATTTCACTTCGTAAGGGGGATGAGAGTAAAGACCGCAATCGTTCATTTTCTTGCTTAAGGATAGTAAGCTGCATCGCTTCTTCGTTAGAATTAAGTTCATTTAAACGATATTGTTGGTTTTCAATCAATAATTGTCGACGAGTGGTAAGGTTTTTAGATGCCCACGTCATTAATTGGTTTGGCGTATTGGCTAAATATTGCAATGGACTCACTAACGATTGTAAATAACCACGTACGGATTCAAAGCTAGCCATTTTATGATCGAAAAAAATCAATAAGGCAGAACAAAACAGCACCAAGATAATTCGGTGCTGTGGGGATGGGCCATGTTTAAAAATTGGGTTCATATAAAACCAGTTACAAACTTCTTATTGTATGTTTTTATCTCTGCTCTTTTGTTAAATTGCTAATTTATTCACTGGAATTTAATTCAAAAACAAGGAAAAAGCACGGAGTTGACGTTAGTCAATGAGTACTTTTAACGCTGTTATAGGATTAAATAACAATGAAACAATATCAATTTTATTCGTAAGAGAAAAGATCGCCCCCATGCATATCAATCATTTCAAGGGCTTTACCGCCCCCTAACGCAACACAAGTTAATGGATCTTCAGCAACCACAACAGGAATACCTGTCTCTTCCATTAATAAGCGATCTAAACCTTTTAATAATGCACCACCACCCGTAAGCACCATACCACGCTCAGAAATATCTGATGCTAATTCTGGAGGTGATTGCTCTAAAGCGACCATAATGGCACTCACAATGCCGGTTAATGGCTCTTGTAATGCTTCAAGTATCTCATTGCTGTTTAGCGTAAAACTTCGCGGTACACCTTCAGCCAAGTTACGACCACGTACTTCAATTTCTATCACTTCATCAGCCGGATAGGCTGAACCTATTTCGTGTTTAATACGTTCGGCAGTCGCTTCACCAATTAAACTACCAAAATTACGGCGTACATAGTTGATGACAGCTTCATCAAATTTATCACCACCAATACGCACAGATGATGAATATACTACGCCATTTAATGAGATAATTCCCACTTCAGTCGTACCACCGCCAATATCAACAACCATGGAGCCTGTAGCTTCTGATACCGGCATACCAGCACCAATCGCTGCTGCCATAGGTTCGTCAATTAAATAAACTTCACGGGCGCCCGCTCCCATAGCAGATTCACGAATAGCACGTCGTTCTACTTGAGTTGAACCACAAGGAACACAAACTAATACCCTTGGGCTTGGACGTAAAAAATTATTACTGTGCACTTGCTTAATAAAATGTTGAAGCATTTTTTCAGTAACAAAAAAGTTAGCAATTACACCGTCTTTCATCGGACGAATCGCTTCAATATTTCCAGGTGTACGACCTAACATTTGTTTAGCCGCCATTCCTACCGCAGCAACACTTTTAGAACCACCTGAGCGGTCTTGACGGATAGCAACCACGGATGGTTCATTTAAGACAATACCTTGGTCTTTCACATAAATAAGAGTGTTGGCTGTTCCTAAATCAATAGATAAATCATTAGAAAACATACCACGAATTTTTTTAAACATAAGTTAGAAATGTCCTGTAAAAATGCGACTTCATGAGTGCAAATAGTTAACGCGAAAAATTGTTCTTATAACAGATCGAACAATGATACCTGAGTAT
>JAWUXK010000013.1:0-18449 GCA_034111385.1 Colwellia sp.
CGAAGTGAATTATACGAGATTGTCACTTACGAACAAAATTTAAACAAAGTTCAACAGCCCCTAGTGAAGTTTGAAATTTCAGATGTTTTAGACCTTCATATTTTTATTTAACTTGAATCATTAGCTCCTGTCATCATTGGTTTAGATGTTTATCTAAACGTACTTCAACAATTGAAATATTTAAAGAGTGTCTGTTTTCTAATAGATGCTGTAAGCTACTTCTTCAGCTTAATGGTGATCTGAATAGTAGTGCATGCTTTGTAAATGCATTTCACTCTAGCTTTATTAAAATTTTTGGTAGTAATGTAAATGCGTTTATTAAAATTTAGCCTATTATTATCAGCACTTGTACACAGTTCTTTGTTAATTGCAGGCCCCTCTATTAATCAATTTGAGGTTAAAGATCTTGATTCTGAAGCCGGTAATATCGAATTCCAAACTCAAAATGCACACTCTTTTTCTGATCCTAATCGCGAATATCAAACTAAGGATATGGGTGAAACAATCTATGATGACAACAGTATTGCTCAGCAACGTCACGCTTTTGAACTTGAATATTCAATCACCGATCGATTGCGAACACGTATTGGCATAGAATATGAAAAAGAGCGTTTAGAAGAACCTGATACGGTGATAGTGGCTAATCATTTTGATAGTTTGCAACTAGATGAATTAGCTATTGAAGCTGTTTATGTATTTATTCCTGCAACAGAAGAACAAGTAGGTTTTGGCATATTGTCCGAGCTACAATATGCCATTGAAAAGGAAGAGCCTCATTCATTCGTTTTCGGTCCTATCATTGAATCACAGTCAGGAAACTGGTCGATTGTCACTAATTTCACGCTGATTCATTCTTTTGGTGGAGAGTCAGAAGATAGGGATAATAAATGGGACTTAGCTTATGCTGGTCAAGTGATGTATCACTTTTCATCACAATGGCAGTTAGCACTTGAAGCTTATGGTACTTTTGAACGTATCGGTAATACAGGAACACGTTCCGAAGAAAATAAAATATTTGGAGATCACAATCAACACCGACTTGGCTCTGTTAATTATTATGCCTTTGACTTAGGCGGAGACGAAATTGAGGCTGTATTAGGAACTGGCTTATTCTTTGGGCTTAATAATGATACACCTGACTTCACTTTTAAATGGAGTGTTGAAATAGAATTTTAATCCATACCACTTCTATTTAAGCTGTTCATAGCAAAAAACTTAGCCCCATTCTGATAATAAAAAATATTATTAAAACTTCACCGTTAAATAAAGAATAGTATATTGTTCATTTAATATATTCAGTTATTGATCAACGCATATTCCCCTTTGATCGCCAAACCATTGTTTTACTTCAATAGCGAATGCTGAATGGGACTTCGAATATAATTGTTTAGAAAGCATTAAAATATTGTGTTTTGCTAATTCTTGCTCCATTTGAAGCTGAGCTTTTAGCATGGCAGCATGAATACCACACAACCCCTTGCATGCCCAACTTGGGACTTCATCGGAAAAAACATCCATACGTTGGCGAATTTCTTTACAATCAAAAATGGATTTTTCTCCATCAATTGCTCGAGTAATATCTAAAATACTAATCTCTGTTGGTACCTTTGCTAGTTTAAAACCTCCTTTTCTTCCTTCAGAACTCTCGACTAAACAAGCCTTTGACAGTTTGGTAAATATTTTGGCTAAATATTCATATGGTACGCCTTGTAATTTAGCCGCTTCCCTTGCTGACATAACTATCGGTTGACTTTGTTCATCAAGCATCATTAAACCTTGGCTGAAAGGAAATCATACTATATTTTTCACCGTAACTTGGTGTGATTGGTATTTAAAAGACTCGAGACCAGAAATGGCGAATAGTTGTGAAGAAATTCAATCAAATATTACTAAACTCTATGATATAGCTGACGGTAAAAAATGGCATGGATTCGTTAATCATTTATGGACTGATAACAAAGCACTCTCTGACTTCACTCAACTTTTCAATATAACTTTTCCGTTTGATATTGATATTGGCGGTGTGCTCTTTACTCACTTCAATATCAGAAGCATTCCAACCATTATTAAAATTGCAGATGGTAAAGTCATCGAAACAATTTCTGGCGATGAAATAAAAAAGCTTTATAAAAATAAATAACTGCCTTTAATATAAGGGTTGTTTTTAATGATCAATTAGCCCTTTAGCTTTATCATATATAACTCATCGCAAGTTAATTTTTAATCATTAATATTAGAGAATGATAATGACTGCCAATATGTTTAGAGAGAAATCCATTTACCGTTCTATTAGTAAGCGTTATTTACTCGCGGTTCTTATTCTTGCGTTGCTATCAACTGCAGCCTACTTCACGCTAAGGTCAGCTTTATCAGGTTCAGATAGTACGGCTTATATCGTCAACCTTTCAGGAAGACAGCGTATGTTGAGTCAACATATTGCCTTAGATGCACATCGTTTATATGAGAAAAAATTACTCAATGACGAGCTCCAGAGCGAACTTATCTCTTTAATGAAAAGAAATATTAATGATATGGAAGAGGCAAATCGTCAACTTTCTTCCGGTTTACTTTCCGAGAATAGAATCATTGATTTATCTACGTCAATTCGTGAAATGTATTTTGGTAAAATGGATCTTCATGACCGAGTAGGTAAATACTTGAATATATCTAAGAAACTGCTGAGCAGCACAAATAACCAAGAAGCTTTTTTCAATCTTAGGCTAATTGACAGTAGCTCTGAGCAACTACTTAAAGATCTTAATGCTGTAGTTAACCAGTACCAGCTAGAAGGAGAAGCACGTCTTAATACGATAGAAAAATTAGAATTAATTGTCTGGATAACCACACTGATAGTAATATTTTTGGAAGTGCTGTTTATATTCAGACCGATGGTCTCACTGATTGTAGAGGCTCAAAGAGCTCAAACAGACACAATGGATAACCTTGAAGAAATAGTTGAATTGCGTACAATTAAATTGGAAATGGCAAACCAAAAACTTAAAGAAATGGCCATCCACGATCCATTAACCAAATTAAGAAACCGTCTCACACTTGAAGCTGACGTAGAGTCTTTGATGAGCACTAGTGAGTTACACAATATCCCATTCGCATTCTGCATGATAGATATCGACTGGTTCAAACAAGTAAATGACACTTATGGTCATCTCGCTGGTGATTATGTATTGAAAGAGTTGGCACTTCTCCTTAAAAACGTTATTCGTGAGTACGATCACCTCTATCGCGCAGGAGGAGAAGAGTTCGTTTTAGTGCTTAACAGAGTCAACTTTGAAGAGGCATTAGCCAAACTTGAAGAGCTACGAAAAACGGTTCAGGAACATTGCTTTAATTATAAAGAACAACATATTTATTTAACAATCAGCGCAGGATTGTATCATAGTAATCAATTTGCCTTATCGAGGGTGCACGATGTCATTCTAACTGCTGATAATGCGCTTTATATGGCGAAAAAAAACGGACGTAATTGTATTCGTAAGGCTAAAATTGATGACTTTAATTCCTCAACTACAGACGAAAATAGTAAGGTTGATTTACTTTCTCGTACTTAATAAAATTATTCACTACTTGATAATTACTTATTATTTTAACCCATTTGACAGAGGAACTATTGGGGCCTGCAATCAGCACTTCAAAATTCTTGCCAATGCAATTCTGTGAGCAACAGTTGAGGCGATTTTGATGTATCTCAGACTTTATGGAGTAATAGCAAAAAATCATCATCAATATACATTTTTTCATCTATACCTAATACCCGCTATTAGGAAGCGGCTAATGCAATGTGGTTGTTAAGGTATGTCTGCTGTAGATAATTAACGATGAAGTTTTTAGTGTGAATTATCAGCTCTTAAGTGTGGCGCAAGTTAACTTAGCCATATTAAAAACTTAGGGAGAAATTAAACTATAACCTATGCCCCTAATGGTTTTAATTTGATATTGCGAATTGCTGGTGAACTTCAGCTGCTTTTTAAGGTTATAAATAAAATTGTCTATGGTTCGGTTATCAACGTATACATTTTTTCCCCAAACATTGTCTAGAATTTCCTCTCTACTACAGGGCATATTTAATTGCTGAAAAAGGTGATTTAATATATCAAATGCTGTTTTGGTTAAGTGAATGGGTTTGCCATTGTCCATGACTTCTCTGTGCAGCCAATTAATTGAACAGCCATTTATTGTGGTGTGTTGCGTGGTTGCCGTTTTATTTTTTCTTCTTAACAACGCTTTTATACGAAGCAATAATTCATTAATTCGATAGGGCTTACTTAGGTAATCATCAGCCCCTGAAATAAAGCCTTCAATCACATCTTTTTCTAAACTTCTCGCGGTCAACATTAAAATAAGTGTGTCGCAATGTGACGTTAACCATTTAGACAACTCGTAGCCGTCACCGTCAGGCAGCATTATATCTAACACGACTAAGTCCACTTGATTAGTCGATAACCACTGCCGACTTTCTTCTATTAATCCAAACGAGGTGACTTGGTAACCTTCAATTTCAAGGTTGTCAGCTAATGAATGGCGTAAATTATCGTCGTCTTCAACGATTAAAATGTGATTATCCACGTTGTTCCTTGTGATGTTGAACTGATAATTTTAATGTCAGCTTGGTGTTGTTTTAAGACTAATTTACATAAGGATAAGCCAATACCATGTCCGCTAATAGCCTTAGCTTGCGGAATACGTTCAAACTCATTAAAAATGTTTAACCATTGGGTTTTATCAATGCCGCATGCATTGTCTATTATTGTGAGGGTTTTAGTCTCTTGCTCGTAAGAAAACTCAAGGTTAACCAATGCTTTATCGTTGTATTTAATCGCATTTGAAATAAGGTTTGAGATCACTAATTCAATTAATAACTCATCGGCATTTATTGTAATGTCGGCAGGAAGTTGCACGTTAATATGAATTTGTTTGTTGCTATATTCACTGAGTTTTTCTGAACAGTTATGTATTATTTTCTCTAGTTTAAGCGGCTGAATATTTAACTTAATTTCATTGGCTTTTAATCGGTTCATTGATAATAGGTTGTCAACCATTAGCCATAACCTATCCACTTCGTTAACAATACGAACGGGGTAATCTTTTAAACTGAGCTGTTTTTCTTCTCGTTTCTTAACGGTTTCTGCCATTACTCTTATCGCGGCTAACGGTGTTTTGAGTTCGTGACTGACTAAACTAATAAAGTGTTCGCGCATTGCTAAATAACTTTGTTTTTTCTTCTGGAGGTTGTTCATTAACCGCGTGACAAACATGAGTGAGACAATAGAGATAATAAGCAAAGTAAATTTACCGATAAAAAATAATTTCTGCTGTTGGGCTAGGGCTTGCCAAGCAGGTTTGTTAATAGTGAGTGCGATGTTATCTAGCGTGTTTTTTTCTTTATTAGGGGTAATAACAATGCTGTCTTCAGGTGCTATTACCCCTTGTTTTTTAAGTTCATTTACCGTGCTTACAAGTGCCTTTTCTGCTTGAAAGGGCATGATTAAATCGACAGAAGAGGAAAGCCTGACGTAGATTGATTGATCATTGATTAAGCTGAAGTTTTCAAGCGCTAAAGTATTGAAGGAACTCTGCGGTGACAGCATTAAGTCACTATTTTTGCTAAACCAATAACTAGGTAGGTTAGTAGATTCTAATAGTGGTTTAATAATAGATAAAGCCATGGTTATATCAGCTCGACTAAATCCCGAATTTTCTTTAAAAATATAATAAGAAACAGGTTTAAATAACACTGACCCACTTAGCAATATTTGCTTGCTTAAGGCGACGTTCCATTGCTCTTTATTGTCTAAAGTTAAAAAACTTAATGCTGATATGACTTCGCTAATGGCGCTTAGTTGATAATTAGTCACTAAATTGAAATAAGCTTTTGTATAGGCATTTATTTCAGTTAGTTTTTGTTCTTTGCTTTGTAGGGCTAAGCGTAAGTTTTGTAAGGCAATGGCACGTTTTTTTTCACCTTCAGATAATTGTTCATCAATAGTGTTAAATTGTTGCCATTTACTGGAAAGTTGCGGTGAGTTGTTGCCTAAAAATGGATAAGGATATAATTGTTTCCCTGCATCTAGTAGTAATATATCAGCTGCGAATGTTTGCCAGTTTTCATTTAACGCCTGTGCTGATAGGGGAAGTTCTGCCAAAGAACTATGTAATTGGCGAACCAAAGTCTTATGAACGGTATTGGTTAATAAGACTTTATGGCTAGTAAGCAGCTGCTTGTTTTGCTGCTTTTCAGCAACAAACAAGCTACCAATGGCAATGCCTACTAATATTATTAAGCTGTAAATAATGAAAGCTAGCTTTGAACGGTTAAAGTTAATCAAGTAACGGCACTCTATCAAAACTAATATCGGCTAATGGAAACTCTGTTTCATAAAGATCAGCTCTGTTGTCAAGTTGCTGTGCTTTGTTGATCAGCTTCTGTAAATTTTGTACCTGAGCTTGCTGGCGATATTGTAGTGGTAGCGAGTTTATCAACATCTTGATATCGTCATAATGATAATTTCTTGACCAAAATGTATGGCGAAGCTTTTCGGCAAAAGCACTAGCAGCTAGTGACAATTTACTATCAGGTGATGCTTGAGATAAGGTTTTAGTAATCACTTTTGTGGGAATACTTTTCTTAAGGTAGTGCACTTTATTGCCCATTGGCTTTTTATAAGATACCGCTACTTCAGCTAATTGGTCGTCTTTTGTATTTTGATTTAGCTTTACTTCATATATTACGGTAACACTATGACCAGCGCCTATTTCTCCGCCATCTTTATTTGGATCGGTAAAGTCTTCGGTTTTTAGTGCTCTGTTTTCATAACCTAATAAGCGATAGCTATTCACCGATCTTTTGTTAAAGGTAACTTGCACTTTGGCATCTTTAGCAACCGTTTGCAGCTCACTTGTTAGACCATCAACAAAATTTTCTTGTATGTCTTTATAATCTCCTATGTATAGGTAATTACCATTGCCCTTGTTGGCGAGCTGTTCAAGTAAATGATCATTGTAGTTGCCAGTGCCAACACCCACGGTCGTTAGAAAAATTCCTTTGTCTTTGCTGTCGGTTATTTTTTTCAAAATACCTTCAGGTGATGTTGAGCCAACATTAGCCATACCGTCTGATGTTAAGATAACGCGATTATTAAAACCGGGTAAATACATTTTTTCGGCTTGTTGATAAGCGAGTTTTATGCCTTGTTCAGCATTAGTACCACCAGATGATGATAGGTTATTGATGGCCGTAAATATTTCGCTTTTGTTCATTACCTTAGTAGCCGGCAAAGCAACATTGGCCGAATTGTTATAAGTAACAATAGACACGCTATCTTGCTCATTTAACTGTGATACCAGTGTGGTAAAAGCTTGCTTTAACATGGCTAAATTATTTCCACTCATAGAGCCAGAAATATCAGCTACTAACACTAAATTACTTGGGTTACGCTCACTGTCGGTTAGTTTCTTTGTTTGCACACCAACGTGTAATACATGATATCCCTGTCGGTATGGAGAAGGGAAAACTTGCGCACTTACCCCAAAAACATCTTTACTTTCGTTGTAGTTATAATCAAAGGCATTAATAAACTCTTCTATGCGTATACCTTCAACTCGCGGTAAATTATTACGTTTTAGCATATCGGCTGCTAACTTATACGAGCCAGAATCAACATCCATTGAGAAAGTAGATATAGGTTGGTTGGCGGTTTCTAAGGTAGGGTTAACACCATATTTTTTAAAAATTTGATAGGTAGAGCGTAGGTTGTTTTTTTCATTAGGTGCATGAATTATGCACTCAGGTAAACAGTCATTTGCTTGGTTTGGGTTGGCTACTTCCATGCCCATGAGTGCTGATGATTGAGCCATTCTTTGTGAGTGGGCTGCTGCAAGTTTACTTTTACGAAGCTTTTCTCGTTGTGCTACAGCCATAGAACCTTGCATCCTTCTGACTTCAACAGCCTTTATATCTGACGCGGTTTCTTTTTGAGTACTCGCGCTCTTAATGGTTGGCTGTTGCTCTTGGGGTTGAGTTGTTTCTCCTTGGTCATCAGTTGTTGTACAACTTACCACTAATAAAGATGACGTTATTGCGAATGCTGCTAGCTTATTTAAGTTTCTCATCACTATTCCTTTTTTCGTTAATGAGAAGATGATAGAAGTTCTCGTTGCTTGAATTGTCATGGTTTTATCATTATTTTGATAAAGTTTGTCATTTTTTAGCAAGCAATTACAGCTAAAACCTACACTATGTCTATCTACCTCTTGCCAAAAAAGTACTTTTTAAGTCTATACTCCAATACTTTTAGTGGGTACTAATAACCGAATAATTAATTCGACTGCCAGTGAAGCTTATTTTAGTTAAGGAAATAAACTCACTTTAATTGCTAAAGTATGGAGTGCCTACAATCAAATAAAAACTCGAACTCAACCCCCTGACTTTGTTTGTTAACCTTTATTTTACCTCCTTGCGCCGAAACTAGTTCGTAAACTAACGCTAAACCAATGCCTGTACCAGGCGTAGTACGGGTCAGTTCATTTCCCTCACGATAAAACAACTCAAATATTTTTTCATGTTCAGCGTTTGATATCCCTGGTCCATAATCGCGAACACTGAATAAGAGCTTATTATTTAATTTTTTGTGTAAGCAAAAACGAATATCAATTGCTTTTCGATGCACATCGTCAATTTTTGCCGCATTAAAGAATTTAACTGAATTATCAACTAAGTTAATAACAATTTGTGCGAAGGCATCTAAATCAACCAACATGTCGACATTATTAATGCTGTTATCAATAGAGAAGTTTATCTTAAAACCATTCTTTTCTATCAATGAATAGACTTTTGATTGAATAGTATCTGTTAGTGATAAAATGTTTACATATTCAACATTAACCATTTCTTGTTGGCGATTTAAATTAGATAGTTTTAAAATATTGCTAATTAATCGGGATAATCTCCCGCTCTCACCATAAATAAATTCATGATATTCCAGTTGTATCTTTGGATCTTGAACCATGCCTGACTTCAACATTTCTGAATACATTAAAATTGAGGTTAACGGTGTTTTTAGTTCATGGCTTATTGAAGACACAAAATTCATTCTTTGCTCTGCTAGTTCAATCTGTTTAATACCCACCCAATAAAGGCCTAAACAACCGCAAATAATAACGAAAATTAAAATAATTAAGAAGAGAACCACAAATTCTGATGCGGGTCCTAACGAATAACTGTCCGTGGTGAATTTTAGTTGTATTTGCTGAAAAGGCGATATTACATAGCCATGGTAAATATACTTTTTTTCAAGCTCAGGTATTGGTTCATTTAATAATTCAACACGTGAATTACCCTTGTCATTAATCGAATATTTTAAATATTGATGGATGCCTTCACCTGAGTGAATAACTTTCAATCTCATTTGTACGGTACTTTCGTAATGGCCTTGTACAAAAAAATCGCTAAATAGTTGATGTAAATATAAATTTTCATCAACGACAAATCCTTGAATGTGGTGTTGCTGATCTAACCAAAAATTTCTAAATATAATAAGCTCATTATTTTCGCTTATTTTGACTTGAAATAATTCAATTTTGAGTTCTTTTGAAGGTGCCTGTGTCGCTTCTATTGGTGTTGATAAGTCATCTGCTTTTTTTATAACAAAATCACTTTTAAGTAGTATATTTCTAATGTTTTCTATTATCGCTATTCGACGTTCAATTTCTTGCCATTTTAAATTGGTATTGGCTTGTGCTAGTTGTTTTCTGGTTTGATAGGGCAACAGGGGAGACGTTAAGGTTTTATCAGCATTAATTTGGAAATAGCCTATTAATCCGATGTTTTCCTGATAATTATCGGGGTTAGCAAGCGGGGAAAGCTCTTTGCTTAATTTGCCCGTTAAGGGATTAGATACTTCTTGATAAAAATTATAATGACTTACTGGGCGTTTACGTTCTGTTTTTACACGCAAATTAAGCTTTTTATTAATTTGCTTTAAAACGTTAACCGATTTTTCTTGATATTGAAAATCCACTTCATTTTCAAATTGCTGAAAGCCGAAGTAAATAATTAAAGTTAAGGGAATTAGTAAACAAATAACAAATGCACCCAACATTAGTCTAAATTGTTTTATCCTTTGTTTATCTCCTATTATTCTTTGTTTAAATAATGGCATATTTTGTCACTAACCCATCAGCTTGTAACCTTCACCGCGGAAGGTCAATAATAATTGAGGCGCTTTGCAGTTAGTTTCAATTTTTTTTCTTAGTTTTGCTATATGAATGTCAACGGTTCTTGTATCTATCAAGCTCGGTTCTTCATACCCCCAGACTTCCGCCAATAATTCAGTGCGAGAAACAGGGCGACTATGTCGGTGTAAATAAGTTAGGATATCAACTTCTCGTCGAGTAAACACTTGTGCTTGGCCGTTAATCATTCCGGATAAATTATTTTTATCAATGCTGATATTTTCATTTAATTGAAGGCACGCGTCTGATTTATCCCACCCTGTTCGGCGTAATATTGTTTTAATCCGTAACACCAATTCCTGAACAGAAAAAGGCTTCGCGATATAATCATCGGCACCTAGCGTTAAGCCATTGATAATATCCTCTTCTGAGCTTTTAGCCGTTAACATGACTATGGGTTGTTCTCTTGAGGCATTACGTATTGCGTTACACACACTAAAACCGTCCATCGACGGCAACATCACATCTAATAAAATACAATCAAAGTTACCTGATAACGCAGTGGCTAAACCTTTACGTCCATCTTGCTCACTTTGTACATCAAAACCATGAAAAACAAACAAATCAGTCAATCCTCTTAATATCGCGGTTTCATCTTCTATAATCAGAAGTTTTGGTTTATTTGTCATCACGCCACCTTTTATTGAGGCTGTTGGTTTGTATTTTTAGAGTGCCCTTCATATAGCTTAACAAGCATTTAAGTATTTTGGATGTAAAACTTATGTAAATTATTACATCTACTTTTTACTTAAACTGTCTAGTATTAAACTTATATGATTTTATGCTGAACACATATTACGTTTTAATATTTAACATTAATTTAACTTTGATGACATTGATTATTATTAAAGTCGCATTAGCCATGTATTTAAGTTTCAGGCTCTTTTTAATAAAAATGACGTTCACTTAAATGAGAGTCGGATATCATTTTGGAACACAGTTTATCTAGCTCGAAGCATTGCTAGTTTGTATAAATGAGGAAGAATATATAATGAAAAATACCATAATAGTAAATAACGTTAGCCATATTCCGGAAGAAGCCTTTGATTGGTACGACGAATATGCTCATGGCGGAATGGACAGACGTACTTTTATCAAAAAACTAAGCACGTTAGTTGCTGTTGGTTACTCAATGAGTGTATTAACGTCAGCATTACTACCCAATTATGCATTGGCAGAGCAAATTTCTTTCAACGATAACGATATTCTTGCTAGCTATGAAGAATTTGATTCTCCCAATGGTCATGGTAAAGGGCGAGGTTATTTAGTTAAACCGACAATTGATAAAGCGAGTTTTCCGGTCGTTTTAGTGATTCATGAGAATCGCGGTTTAAATCCTTATGTTAAAGATGTTGCACGGAGATTAGCTAAAGCCGGCTTTGTTGCTTTTGCTCCAGATGCGTTATTCCCTTTAGGTGGATATCCAGGTAATGATGATGAAGGCCGAGCCATGCAGAAAAAATTAGATAAAGCTAAAATTCAACATGATTTTGTCGCGGCAGCTAATCACCTAAAAAATCATTCGTTAAGTAATGGCAAGCTTGGTGCGGTAGGGTTTTGTTTTGGTGGTTATATGGTCAATTATCTAGCAGCAATTGATAGTCAACTATTAGCTGCTGGCGTTCCATTTTACGGTACACCCGCAACTAAAGCGTTACGTAAAAACATTAAAGCCCCCCTCATGATCCAACTTGGGGAGCTCGATAAAAGAGTCAATAAGTCGTGGCCTGAATATGAACAAGATTTAAAGAAAAACAAAGTGAACTATAAAATGTATATGTATGAAAGTGCTAAACATGGCTTTCATAATGACTCAACCGGCCGCTATGATAAAGAAAATGCTGAATTAGCTTGGCAGCGCACACTTACATTTTTTCATGAGAAATTAGGTTAGGCAAATGCAAAGCTCCCGAGTTAACTCGGGAGCTTTAGTTTTACACTATGAGTCGAACTTATTGATAGTAGTAAGGGCCTGTCCAACGATATTTTTTCTTGTTGATTGATAGGGTATGTTTAGCTTCGCTTGATGAATCCTTATTCGATAATATGAATAATTGTTCGTTTCCTTTTATATCAGTGATGCTAATAGCGGTATAGTTATCGTCGTCTGAAACAATTTTTAAATTGGCAATGTTACTGTCTGAGTTTAAAGACGCCTCAGAAACCGGACTATAACTTCCGTGTGTTTCAATAACCGAAACAAAAATAGTATCGTCGCTATCTTTTCTACGGATCACAAAACCAGCATCTCTACGTAAGTTAAATTCAGGGTCATTCGCACCTAAACGGGTAAGTAGCAATTCGTCAGATTTATCAGTAGCCGAGGTTAAGGTGTAGAATTTACCGTTTCCTAACCATGAAAACTTCGCATTATTAGAAGAGGGCTTACCTTTACCTTCTAGATATAAATGTTGATATCCATTCTTTTTACCTAATGGACGCAATTTTTTCGGAGAATTCCATTCGAAATTTCCATTGATTACTTGTCCCATGTAATAAAACGGGAAATCATACTCATTTTTAGTGTCAGATTTCACTTTCATAATATCTAACAGAAATGCTTTCTCGAAGTGTTCGTCTTTTATCAACGCCATGGTGCGATGCATTTTTGTACCAGGGTATGCATTGACTTCCGTAGCACTAACAACTTGAACATCGTCTTGGGTGGCATCAAAGAAGTATAAATCTGAATGCTTGGTACTGGCAGTTTTGTACTTGCCTTTAAAGTGCATTTCACCGTTTTGAGAAAGGGTGTTATGCGCAATTGTAGTTTTGGCCCAGGTTTTATTTTCTTTTAAGTAATTACCGCCGCCTTTTTGACCAATATTAACGAAACGAGAAAGACCGTAATCCTGAATAACTTCATCACCCTTTTCATAAAGCGAGTAAGAAAGTTTGTCATAATGACCATGACTTAACCCTTGCGCAGCATATTTAAAAACTAAGGTTAACTCTTCATTGCCATAGCGAAGTACACCAACGCCCCCTTGTTTTCCATTAATGCCATCAGTTAGGTTAATCGATTTTTTGGTAAATGGTTGTGCTTTGCCGTCACGAATACCAATGGCAACTTCTAGACCTGACTCGTCTAGTAATACTTCATTTTGTTTTTCAGCAATGCTAAGTAAATTAGGATTCTTATCGCCGTAATGATAAGCAATATTTACCGCGGTCACTAATGAGGCAGTGTAATAAGACATGCCTTTTTGGCCATCATTTAATGGAAAAAATTCGCCATCGGCATCAGATAAGTTAAGTAATGCATTCACACCTTTTAGTAGTACATTATCTTTGTGTTGCAGTACCTTTAATTCTGGTCGTTCATTTTCCATTGCCAGCGCAAAAATTAAAAATGGATACATAGCGTAACGTTGATAGTACGGACCTTCAGTATAATAACCGTCAGGTGAGAAAGGATCGTCAAGGTTAGCGAAGAAGCCTTTTTTCTGTCCTACAACCTTGATGGTCCCGCCATCATTGTCTACTCCACCAATTGGAAGACCATCGTCTTCTATGCCGTACAGAGCACGTTGAATAAGCTCTTCATCACCCATCACAAGGCCAATCATACCAACAGCAGCGTTGCCCCAGGTGCTATGGTTATGAACACGGTTATAGAATTTTGGATTTTCTAAAGAGATATAATCAGCAAAAGGGCGGAATAAATTGTTTTCTAATTTAGTTCGTTCGCTTTCTGATAAAAAATTATAAATAGTGTCGTAAGCTTGGCTCATATAAACCAACCAGTTACTGTCATTTAGGCACTGCCAAAACAATTTTCCCCGTGCATACGATCTTTCTTGTGGGTGCATAGGTAAGTCTTTATACATAGCTTCGTATTGAAAAAGCATGTCGCGAACATATACAGCATATTTATCGTCTTGCAATATTTGATAAAGCACACCCGCTTTTTGGGCAAATTTGAAGTTCTGCTTATGTCTAAAGTGGGTATAGCCTCCTGAAAAATCTTTTGGGATTGGCGTATCTATACCTGATGCTATTTCAGCGTCGACCTTTTCTTTAACACGTTGTAAAGTCGCATCAAATAACGGTGTTTTACCTAAGTTTTTTCTAATTTTTTCGACACCAGACTTAGTTAAAATTAGATTAGGATGTTCCTGCGCCTGTATGGCTATCGATGCGGCGAATGAAGTTACCATCAGCACTAGAATAGTGAATTTTTTTACGTACATATTATATGCATTCCTTATTTCTAAATTTCATAATGTGTCATCATCTAAACAGCTCACAAACGATGCAGATTAGTGTTGAATTTAAGAATCAACCATTAGGGTACTTAGATGGTACATGATCTGTCAAGCCAATTATTCACCAATTCGACTATTTTGGTAATGGCGTTTGTGTTTGATTGGTTTTGTGTGAAAGGTTACCAGCAGGTGTTTGTCATTTTATTTGTTCAGGTATATAAGAAAAATTAAGCAGAGAAACGTTTAACAAAAACTACTATACGATAATGGGTATGTGTATTACTCTATGACGAATATTATGTGAATATTAAGATAACCTAAGGTATAATCACCCGCATTATCATAAACCGTTATCCCTTACAGCTCGGGAATATTTTTAAATTTAGAAGGTAGTAAAACGTATGTTTTCACAATTAAAACAACTGCCGGCAGATCCTATTTTAGGTTTGTCAGTAAAGTTTAAAGCTGATATTAATCCTAATAAAATTGATCTTGGTGCAGGTATTTATAAAGATGCATTAGGCATTACCCCTGTTTTAGCTTGTGTTAAAACAGCTGAACAATTTCGTGTTGATAACGAAGCAAGCAAAGCGTACTTAAGCTCAGCGGGTTCAGTAGAATTTAACACTAGAATGACAGCCCTTATTTTAGGTGATCATAAAGTTATTGCTGAAAACCGTATTAAAACAGTTTCTACTCCAGGCGGTACAGGTGCTTTACGTATCGCTGGCGAATTTATTAAAAAATGTACTCCGGGTGCTACCATTTGGGTGAGTAATCCGACTTGGGCAAATCATAAAGGTGTTTTTGAAGCGGCAGGGTTAATTGTTAAAACTTATCCTTACTACGATTATGAAAACAAATGTTTAGACTTTCCTGCAATGCTTGAAGCGTTTAAACAAATTCCTAAAGAAGATGCGGTGTTATTACACGCGTGTTGTCACAACCCAAGTGGTATGGATTTAAACAAAGAGCAGTGGCAGGAAATCGCTGAAGTATCAAAACAAATTGGTTTTATGCCTGTTGTTGATATGGCATATCAAGGTTTTGGTACTGACTTAGATAGCGATGCTTATGGTCTTAGACTGATGGCTGATACGGTAGAGCAAATGATTATCTGTAGCTCATGTTCTAAGAACTTTGGTTTATACCGTGAACGTATTGGTGCCTGTTCAATTATTGGTCGTAGTGCAATAGCCGCAGATATTATTAATTCGGTTTTACTTTCGGTTGTAAGGGTTGCTTACTCTATGCCGCCAGCGCATGGTGCAGCAATTGTTGAAACCATTTTAGGCTCTGACGAGTTAACAACACAATGGCATGGCGAATTAGCAGAAATGCGTATTCGTATAAGCGACATGCGTCAGTTATTGGTTGATAAACTAGCTGAAAATGGCGTTACGCGCGACTTTAGCTTTATTACCACGCAAAATGGTATGTTCTCTTTCTTAGGTATTACCCCAGAGCAAGTACAGCAACTACAAGACGATTACAGTATTTATATTGTTGGCTCTAGCCGTATTAGCTTAGCTGGTATTTCTAGCGACAATGTTGATTACTTAGCGCAGTCAATTGCCAAAGTACTTTAATTAACTAGTCATTTAGTTAATATAATCGTTTAATAAAAAGCCCATTTACATACTGTAAAATGGGCTTTTTGATGTTTATCACAGTAGATAATTAAATTTTTTTAAAGAATTTTCTCTGCTGTTACGATAACGCCATCGGTATCTGCATATAAATAGCACCCTTGAGTGAAATCAACACCACCAAAAGAAAGTGGAATTTCTCTTTCGCCAGAAGTGACTGGTATTGATTTTCTAGGGCAGGTATCAAGTGCATATAAAGCGACAGGAATGTCCTTAATTTGAAATGTATCTCTGATGTAGCCATTGACCACAATGCCTACATAATTATTTTTGTGCGCAAACTTCATTAGGTTTTCGCCAACAACAGCGAAATACGCTTGGTCAACATCAACCACAACCACTTTGCCTTGACCATCTTCATCACGAAGCAATGCAACTAAGTCAGCATTATTTTTATCAAGCTTTATAGTTATAATTTCGCCTTGGCAGCTGTCTGCCCCGCCATAGTTTTTATAGCCAGCGTCTAAAATTTGTACTCTATCACTGTATTCATCACAGAGATCAGCGGTGTAAATTGTCATATACCTTTCCTGTTCTTATATATATGGCAGTATTCTATCATCAAAGAAGCCTTTTCAGCTAAAAATTGATATCATATTTTCATATAAATTGTACTTGTATATATCAGGCGTTAAAAATATATGAAGGTAGTAACAGGTGTTGTGGGTAATGATATCCACGTAGTGGCCAATCGGTTAATCGATCTTTCCTTACAGGCAAGAGGTTATGAGGTATTTAACCTTGGCGTTAATACGTATTTAGAAGAGTTTTTTGATGCGGTTATTGAAACTGGCGCAGAAGTGCTTTTGATCTCTTCACTTAATGGCGAAGCTGAAGGTTGGGGTCGAGAAGTGCCACGACTAAAAGCTAAATATAAAAAATTAGATGACGTTATTATGATGATCGGTGGCAACTTAGTGGTTGGCAGCGGTAATGCAGAAGATATTGTTCCGCGTTATAAAGGTTACGGGTTTGATATCGTTTGCCATCAAGTTGATTTGAATACGGGCATAGATTCATTAGAAGAAATGATTAAAGAGAGAAACTTATAATGAGTTTACTGCAAGAAGAAAGAGAAATAATTCTCAATAATGAGTATGTAGATACTTTTGACTTTGCTGAAGTCAATGAGTTTGTGACTAATGCGAGTAAAGATCTCTTTATTTCACATCACTTTAAAAATAAAGCTAAAGGTAAAATGCTTGTTCAGCCTCGTGGTGGTTTTCCTACGTATGAAAAACAATTTGCGCTAAGTGAGTATTTTGTTAAAGCGAATGTTGACGTACTGCCACTCACCGTTGACTCAAATACGCGTTTAAATGATTACGCTACAGCGAAAAAAATGCTGCGATTGAGTGAAGAAAACGATATCGACATGCTCAACGGGTACCCGTTAGTGAATCATGGCTACCGAACGACTCGCAAAATGGTCACCCATTTCAATAAGCCAGTGAGTTTACGTCATGGCACGCCCGATGCGCGATTATTGATTGAAACCGCTATTGCCTCAGGTATTTTCGAAATTGAAGGCGGCCCAATTACCTACCTTTTACCTTATTCGAAAAACTTTCCGTTAGATAAAGCTTTTCTCTACTGGAAATATGTAGAGCGTGTTTGTGCTAATTATTCGAAACTGAATGAACCCATTAACAGAGAATCTTTTGGCCCATTAACGGCGACCTTAGTTCCCCCGTCTATAACCATTGTTATTCAATTACTTGAAATGTTGTTGTCACTTGAAGAAGGTGTGAAATCTTTTTCTGTATCATTTGCTCAACAAGGTTCAATGAATCAAGATATTGTCACCGGTGCGGTACTGAAAAAGTTAGCCAAGTATTATGCCGCTGAAATTAACTGTTCTGATGCCGCCATCAATTTGGTTTATCACCAATGGATGGGCGCATTCCCGATGAATAAAGATTATGCTGAACAGCTCATTAATATCGCCACCGTAATTGCGAAGATGGTAGGTGCAGATAAAATCATCACCAAAACACGCGAAGAAGCCTCAGGTATTCCTACTAAAGAAGCGAATGCTAAAACTGTCGCCAATACCCAATATACATTAGGTATTTTAAATGGATTACCTACCGTGGTAGATGAAGAAGAAGAAGAAATTCTTACGTTAGAAGTTAAAGCTATTATGGAAGCGGTATTTAACGATCCTGCTGATACCTTATGGCGTAAAGTGTTTAATTCCATTAAGAACGGCATTATCGACGTACCTTTTTCACCACATATTATTAACCATAATAATATGATCACTATTCGAGATGCTCAAAAGAATATTCGTATCATTAAAAGAGGCAATGTGCCTATTCCTGATCGTTGTTATGCCTATGAAAAA
>JAWUXK010000014.1:0-20773 GCA_034111385.1 Colwellia sp.
GAGCGGTATTGTCTTATTTTTATACTTACCGGTGTTAGCGATGTTAATTTCGCATAAGTCTCCACTTTCAGTGGAATAATTTCTTCAGCTTGCTGTTTCAGGTATTTTTCAATGTGCTTTTTTACAGCCTTAGCCAATAAAATCTTAGTGTTCAATTTCTTTTGATTACGCTCAGCAAGCACTATAGTTAAGGTCGACTGATTATTAACATCCTTTGTCAATAAAGTATCCGCTTGTTTGGCAAAGGTGATATCCAAGCTGACTAATTGCCCAAATAAAAACAACGTAGAGCCTTGGCTGAAGTCACAAAACAAATCAACCGCTTGGCTCTGCTGTTCTATTTTAGCTTTTAGCCAAGTTGATTTTTCTTGAATAAGTGTACTTATAAACTTTTCGTCTGCGTGATAAGGGGCTCGAACCACGACTTGTCCACACTTAACTTGCAAGGAAAGTGTTTTACGGCGACTACGAACTATTTGGTATTCGATCACGGTATTTATTCGCAATGCTCATTAACAATAGTCATCAAAATTATTCACTCAGCTCGGGTCATCTCACTTAGTGGTAACTTTCTCAGCTTGGCTTTCAACCGCTTTTTTCGTCGCTTTTTTTACCGGCGCTTTTTGAGGCGGCTTTTTAGCGAGTAAAGCAATTAATACGTCATCTCGATTTTGAGCTAAATAAATACTCAACTCTTCACTGGCGGTGTCATTGAGCTCTATGGGTGACTTTGCCAAAACATCGGCCAAATTATCAGCCATATCCAACATTTTGTCATAATCATCTGCGGATTTTTTATCCATAAATGTTTTTGCCTCCACCCCGTGTCTAATGACGACAAATCGACTTTCAACTGCCATTATTATTCCTTTGTTATCTATGTGAACTTAAAAAATTGCAACTTACGGCGATACAATAACACAATAAAGCTTAAGCTGTATATAAAACCAGTGCGCTTTTCTTCTACACTCAGTATGTGTGCTCAAAAAACTCATTGGGATTTGTAAAAATCTCTGCATCTTCTTGATAACGTCATGTTAACTTTTGTTAAAGCTAAATAACTTCTCTAACCAAGACTTTTTATCAGGCCTTTCTTTTAAGCAACCTTTGTTAACTGAAATTCCTGCTGAAATAGCAGGATACGTTACTGTATTTTCGCAATCTGAAGTGACCGCATGACCTGTTTGTGTTTCAAATACCGTCATAGCAACCGCATCAGGTTGATACATACTTCTATTGACAACCCCTTGCTTTTTAATAAAGTCTGAAAAAAGCAATAAAGCGCCACTACTTCCTGTTAGCCCTGTGGTTTTGTTATTATCTTTTCCTAACCACGTAGTGACTAGGTTTTTATTATCAAAACCGACAAACCAACTATCCCGTAGATCATTACTAGTCCCTGTTTTACCCGCAACTTTACTATTATTCAGCCGCCAAGTAAGCGACTTTGCCGTACCCGTCACTGCAACTTGCGTTAGGGCATAATCCATAAGATAAGCGGCATTAGTTGAGATAACTTTAGTGGTGACTGGTTCAAATTCCCACAATGTTTCACCATACGATGAAACAATTTGATTAATTCCATGGACTTGTTCTAACTCTCCTTGTTTCGCAAATGCTAAGTACATCTGATTAATTTGCAATGGTGACATATTTATCGAACCAAGTAATATGGAAGGACGGGCAACTATATCCGCTTTAAATCCAAGCAAATGGATGGCATCAGTAACATTTTCTAACCCTAAACTCATACCCAAATTTACGGTGGGAATATTTAAGGATTTAACCAAACCTTCAATTAATGGGACTTGATGGCGATATTTCCCATCATAATTTTTAGGTTGCCATTTTTTTCCATTATCATTGTCACCAGCATCACTTCTCAAGGTAATTGGTTCATCTGCAAGTAAACTAGCAAGATTAAACTGTTCATAACGCTCTAACGCTGCCAAATAAATAGCAGGTTTAATTAACGATCCTACAGGCCTTTTAGCGTCTAATGCGCGGTTAAAACCGGCATAACCGCTCTGTCTGCCTCCCACTAAGGCACGAACTTCTGCACTTGCAATATCAGTTACTATCACCGCAGCTTGTAAATCTTTCTGATGATGACTTTGCTCTATTTGTGCTAACTGATTAGCAACGCTTTCTTCTAATAACCGCTGAGAAACATGAGAAAAACCCGTAAATACTCGAATACCCATTTTTTGTTGATAAGTACTTAAATGCTGATTAAGTTCTCGCTTTACTAATTGTAGATAGGCAGGGTATTTTTCTCTTTTAAAACGTCGATGTTTCCGAATCGACAGTGACGAATTAAGTGTTTGTTCAAACTCTTGTATTGTTAGCAAGTTTTGCTCAAACATCAAACGTAAAATTAAATCACGTCGCTGTTTTGCTCTTTCTGGATGTCGCCAAGGATCATAATAACTTGGTCCCTTAACCTGAGCAACGAGAAGCGCCATTTGACCACTGTTTAACTCAGCTAAAGGCTTACCAAAATAAAATTTAGCGGCTAAACCAAAACCATAAATACCATTGGCGTAATGTTGCCCTAAATACACTTCATTAATGTAGGCTTCAAGTAACTGGTCTTTGCTGTAGCGCACTTCAATAATAAGCGCCATTATTGCTTCTTTAACTTTTCGAATCAGCGTTCTTTCTCGCGTTAAAAACATATTTTTAACGAGTTGCTGCGTTAATGTACTACCACCTTGTACTGTTCGCCCTGCAATAATATTGTTATACAAAGCACGTAAAATGCTGACTGGTGAAATACCTTGGTGATGATAAAACTCACGATCTTCAATCAATAATAAAGTATCAATTAGACGGGTTGGCATTTGCTCTAATCCCACTAAGATTCGATCCTCCTTATTGTCTGGCACTAATCTCGCCAATAATATCGGCTCGAGTTTTATTTGTTTAACAGCATCTTTCTCTATAAATAACTTAGTTATTTTGTTTTTTTTAAAATCAATCGTTAACTTAACTGATTCTTCACTAGAGCCTTCAGCGGCATCATGCTCAAAAGTTGTTGGAAAAGAGAATCCTCGACGATAAATAATTAATCTACTCGCTGATTGGGCAAACTGCCCCGGTAAAGTTACTGAAGTCACTTTGCTATAATTATTTATTTTCAGTGATTCGGTTATATGTTTTACATTAATAGAATCACCAATATGTAGTGATTCTATTTTTCCATAAATTTGCGCAGGAACTTGCCAACGTTGACCTTCAAAGGTTTTCTGTACTTTAGCATCAAGATAAATAACAAAAATAGCTAAGGCAAAAGAAAGCGCTATGGCTAATTTTATCCCTGTGAAAAAAAACCAGCGTAACCATGGTTTACTTGGACTCGCCGACTTTTCAGTGTTGTGTTTATTAGGCATAAATTTATGCAATCCTAGGTTTTAACTTTTAAATGACGCTTGGTTTTATTAGTGGGCTCTGCATTAGCCGGATCATCAGGCCAGAAATGTCTTGGGTAATTTGATTTCATGTCTTTTTGTACTGAATGATAACTACCAGCCCAAAACTGCGCCAAATCTTGCGTCACTTGAATAGGCCGTTGTGCCGGTGATAATAACTCTAATAGTAATGGAATTCCCTGATTATTAATCCCCCCGATGGTAGGTGTCTGTGTAGAGCCATAAAGCTCTTGCATCGGCAACGATACTTTAGGGGATTTTTCTTTTGAATAATGTATAGGACAATGACGCCCAGTTGGGCCTATATAAACACTCGGTGCTGCTTGTTTTAATATTTGCTGTTGCTGATAATCAAGTAAAGACAATAACATGGATGACAAATCAATTTTAGCTAGTTTGACCGATGACTTTATCTCCCCTACAAAAGGCGAAAACCACTCAGATAAACTCTCGAGTAATGCTTTTTCACTAACATCAGGGAAATTATATTGTGAAAAATATTGATTCAACCATTGCCATCTAGCTTGAAGCGCAAGATCTTTAGCTTGCCAATTAAGAAAACTTAAGCCTTTTTGTTTCACTAAATCACACCACATATCAGCGATACTTGCTTTTGTTAGGGGGTTTTTAGTTATTTTTTCTTGCAAGGTCAGTGCAGCTAACTTGGTTTGAGAACGCGCTATTATTTTGCCGCTTGTGTTATCAAATATGGCAATTTCTTGTTCAGTAATGTTTTCAGCAAACACTTGCTCTATTTGACATAGTTCAATTCTAGCGGCCAACCGCACTTGTAAAACACCTTGAGATTGTATTAAATCTGCAATGATTAAAAAGTTTTCTCCGGCTAAAGCATCCTGTTCATTTAATCTGACTCCTTTGCCATTAGCGCAAATAAAGTCACCCAGCGCTCCGCGTGCTTTAGCGACACGTTCGGGATAAGCATAAGCAAGCAATAAACCGGTATTATCTAAACCACTGTTCACTTTTATCAAAGAGTCCCAATCTGATAATTTCATTTTTTGTGCTAAGTTTTTAACTTGTTTTACAATATTCGCAAGCACACCATAAGGTTTATGCCATTGAGTTTGTAACTGAGTTATTCTGTGCTCAAGATTACAATCAAATCGACTTTGTTCATTCGGCAATATATCTCGCTCTTCTAATAGTGCTGTAATTATACAAGCGAGAAAAGTAAGCTGTTGGGCATTTTTTTGTGGTATTTTTTTTGTTATTCCTGAGTTGGCACAAAGTAACATATGAGCAAATCGAGGATGACAAGGTAATTGCGCAACTTGCTCACCATGTTTAGTTAATCGGTTATGCTGATCAATAATGGCTAAACTTTTAAGCTCTTGCCATGCTTGCTGCTCTTTAACTCTTGTGGGCAGCTCTAATAGCGGCAAATCGACCAGAGTATTCACTCCCCATCGAGCCACTTCTATCAATGTGGGTAGCAAATCAGCTTGTTGAATATCATTAACACTTTGCTCAGGTCGGCGTTCAAAATCATCTTTTGCGTATAAGCGGATACACTTACCAGCCATTAAACGGCCTGCTCGCCCTGCTCTTTGTATCGCAGAAGCTTTGGCTATTTGTTTTTGCACTAGCTTATTCATCAAAGTAGCACTGTCATAACTTGCTACTTTTTCTAAACCACTATCAATAACTAAACTAACCCCTTCAATAGTCAATGAAGTTTCAGCAATATTAGTCGCTAGTACTAGCTTTCGTTTACCCAATTGACAAGGCTCAATCGCTTGCTGTTGTTGCTTTAAAGTTAAGTCACCAAACAAAGGACATAACAATAAATCATCTATAGGTTCTGAAGTTAATGCTTGCGCAATAAAGCGAATATCAGCAATACCGGGAAGAAAAACCAACGTAGAGCCTTGATGTCCATATGCTTGCTTTTTAATCACATTAATCGCATGAGCTCGCCAACGCTGAACATTAACAGGTGCATTATAAATGATATCAACAGGGTAGCTTCGCCCCTCACTCGCAACCGAAATAGCGTCAGGCAAAGCTTTGTGTAAATACTCAGTGTCTAAGGTTGCCGACATTAATAAAATTTTCAAATCATCGCGTAAACCCTGTTGAATATCACGCGTTAATCCAAATGCTAAATCACCATGTAAACTTCGCTCATGAAACTCATCAAAGACCACTAAAGCACAACCACCCAGCTCAGCATCATGCTGAATTATTTGGGTTAGAATGCCTTCAGTGATCACTTCTAAGCGTGTACTTTTAGAGACTTTTGTTTCATTACGTAAACGATAGCCAACCGTTTTCCCCACAGGTTCATTTAATTGGTTCGCGAGATAAGTTGCAATATTTTTTACTGCAAGGCGACGTGGCTGCAATAGGTATATTTTTTGTTGAGTTAATGCCTCAAGAGTAAGTAACCACAAAGGTAAACACGTAGATTTCCCCGCGCCTGGTGGCGCAGACAATATAACAGTAGGGTGTTCTGTTAATGTTTGACAAAAATGAGTTTTAATTGCCTCAATAGGCAAAGGTGAAGATGACATATAAGCTAAATATTGGCAAAGCAACAGAAAAACAATAGCGACCATTATAACGATTTTTTAACTTTAATAGTGAAACAAGTTAAAAAAACACTAAGACTCTGATCTTAACTATGATTACAACAAGGTAGAATATTTACAAAGTCTATTTCATTCATTTCTTGAGGCGTTATCATCAAAAAATTAAAACCGTGAATAATCAGATGCACCGACCAGTTACAACCTTATGAATAATTTAAGAAATATAAACTTGCAAAAAAAATCAAATAGACTTACTTGGCAAACGCTTAAAATATTGCTATCAATAATACTCACTAGGATTTACCAAAGGTAGACGCACCTACATGCAAGATTTAGCACACGGAACTTATCGTATTGAACAACAAAACAATATTTTATGGATTGATATTGATGAGCAAGGTGCTTTCGATGATATTGTCAGCGAACAATATCATAAGGATATTAAAGTGATGACTCAGAAAATGCGTGAAAATCCATGGGCATCACTCATATCATTTAAAGGGAATGGTGTTTTTACCCCTGACACTGAACAAAGTTTAATTGAGACTACCCATTACCGCGTGGAAAATGGCATGGTGGCTATTGCTGCTGTAATTATTAATAGCGCCCATGCCGATACTTTGCAAATGCAACTACAACGTATTTATCAAGGTTGCTCAGTTCAATTTAATTTTTTTAGCGATACTAGAAACGCAAAAATTTGGCTAGATAGTTTTATTAATTAAACATTAGTGATACTAAAAACATCTCCTTCCGCGACTCAAAAGCCTCCATGTTAATAATAAAGTCAAAACTGACATATGCTATTAAACTCAGTTTTGGCTGTTAACTTCTACTAGAAAAATCGCCACTATCAAATGTAGTAATTGCATATTTCACAACGTAAAATAAATAAAAACTGATAATCGGCTATAGCCAATGAAAATTAAATTTAAAAAAGCCACCTTAATAAAACGATATAAAAGGTTCTTAGCTGACGTAATACTTGAAGACAACACAACGACTACAATACATGTATCGAATACTGGCTCTATGAAAAACTGTGGCTCTGAGGGTGACATTATTTGGTATTCAACATCCGATAACCCTAAAAGAAAATACCCTTATAGCTGGGAATTAACAGAGACTAAACAAGGGGATTTTATTTGTGTTAATACTATCGCCGCTAACAAATTGGTCGAAGAAGCAATTAACAACCAGGTGATTACTGAGGTCAATGGTTATCAGAATATTAAACGTGAAGTTAAATACGGAAGTGAAAATAGTAAAGTAGATTTTATGCTAACAGATGACGAAAAAGTCGATTGTTACCTCGAAGTAAAGAGCTGTACTTTTTTAGAAGATAAACAAGGTTATTTTCCAGATTCAGTCACCGTTAGAGGCCAAAAACATCTTCGTGAGCTCATTGAAATAGTAGAAAAAGACAAAAGAGCTATTTTACTTTTTGCCGTATTACATAGTGGCATTCATAGTGTGTCTCCAGCAAAACATATTGACCCGAAATATACAGAACTTCTGCTAGAAGCTTCTAAAAAAGGTGTTGAGATCATTGCTTATAAAGCCCAATTATCGGCGACTCACTTGACACTTTCATCCAAAATCCCCGTTATTCTATAATTTTATCCGTATGTATAAATCAATAGATTAACCACCTTCCATAGAGCTACAGTAAATTACTATTCAATCATTTTTATAATCATTATGAGCTTTTAGAGGAATATTGAAATTACGTTTTGTTGTTTGATTTAAATCAGTATTAATTTTTCATTTGTATATATACTGAAGGATACTTACGTGTGAAATATTCGGTAACTATGATGAAAACATTTATTTGGAATAGTAATTACGAGACTGGTGTTGCTAAAGTAGATGAGCAACACCAATGCCTTGTTGAAATAATTAATGAATATAGCGACTTACTAACAAAAAACACAACAACAGTAACCGATATTGAATTTACACTGAGTAAGCTCATTGATTACACAAAATTTCATTTTAAAGATGAAGAACAGTTGATGCACCGTGTTGGCGTTGACATTCGTCATATAACACATCACGAAAAACTTCACCGTGACATCCTTGATGAGATATCGACTTTATTATCCGATAAGATGACTGATAAGTTATCTATAGCACGATACATATTAGATCTTGTTATTCACTGGCTTGTTTATCATATTCTGGGGACAGATATGAATATGGCAAAACAAATAAAAGGGATTGAAGAAGGACGTTCTCCTCAAGAGGTTTATGATCTTGAAGAAAAAATGAAAGACACGTCAACAGAGCCATTACTTCAAGCACTTAATGCATTATTTATTCAAATCTCTGACAGAAATAAAGACTTAGTAGAGCTTAATAAAACACTCGAAGCAAAAGTTATCTCACGTACAGAGGAATTGAGTGAACGCAATAAAGAATTAGCAATCTTATCATTAACAGATCCATTAACGAATATGGCTAACCGCCGCCATGCAATGCAACAACTATCGTTGTTATGGACAGAATCGAAAAAGCATAACTTACCACTTACCTGCTTGATGATTGATATTGATTATTTTAAGCAAATTAACGACACTCACGGTCATGATATGGGAGATGTGGTATTAATTGAATTAGCTAAAGTATTTCAACATGCTATCAGAACCGATGATCTCGCTTGTCGTTTAGGCGGCGATGAATTTTTTATTATTTGTCCTAATACTAAGCTCAAGGGTGGTTTACATATTGCTGAAATGATTAATAAACAAGTAACATCACTCATTGTTAAAGTACCCGATGGCCACCTTGCACTAAGTACCAGTATCGGCATTGCCACAAAAACAGCAAAAATGACAAGTATTGAAGATTTAATAAAAGCCGCTGATGAAGGAGTTTACGCTGCTAAAACAAATGGACGAGGTTGCGCTAAAAGTATTCAATAACGTAAATGAGATGACAACAATTCAAGGGGAAAAAATTTACCTGAGTTAGCCATTTTTAGTCAATCATATAGCACTAAAGGTTATTTCAGCTATACTAAATCGGTGGCATCAATACAGTTTCAAAGACTAAACACATTGATGAGAAATAAATAAAAGTTATTAATTACCACTAAAAATGAGATTATGATTGACTAACCCTAGGAAAAATTGCTAAAAAAGCTTTCTCATTTTAAAAGTCAAAGCTAAACCTAAATAATTAATGTTTTACTAGCCTAGTAACAAATTGATATTAAACGATATTATTTTTATCTTTTAACTTTAACAATACAAGGCATTGATTTTTATAACGAGTGATACCATATAGTTCTGAATATTTTAGGTCTATTATATAATAGTATTGGCAATTACAACCAAGGTAAAAAGTTAACTGATGTTTTCATCAAACAACCTTGGTCTTTGTAGTATAGGAGATTCAGCATGCCAACAAGTAAAGGTAAAACATTAGGTATATTAGCGTTAGCAGGCGTAGAGCCATACCAAGAAAAAGCTAACGAAGAATATATGGGCGCCCCACAACAAGAACATTTCAAAAAGATTTTGGATGCATGGCGCGTACAACTCCGTGAAGAAGTAGATCGCACTGTGACTCATATGCAAGATGAAGCAGCAAATTTTCCTGATCCGGTTGACAGAGCAGCACAAGAAGAAGAGTTTAGCCTTGAATTACGTACTCGAGATCGTGAACGTAAGCTCATCAAAAAAATTGAAAAAACATTACAATTAATTGAAGAAGATGATTTTGGTTTTTGTAATTCGTGCGGTATAGAAATTGGTATTCGCCGTTTAGAAGCAAGACCTACTGCCGATCTTTGTATTGAATGTAAAACCTTAGCAGAAATTAAAGAGCGCCAAATGGCTGGCTAAGTCATTGGCTAAGCAAAGCTTATTACAAAGTTCTCTGCTTTCTGAGCGACCACAATTATCAAGCATAAATGCGTATCGTGGTCGTTTCGCTCCCTCTCCTTCTGGATTACTCCACTTTGGCTCTCTCATTGCAGCCCTCGCCAGTTTTTTAGATGCCAAATCTTTTGTGACCCCCCTAGGTGAATCAGGAAAATGGTTAGTACGTATAGAAGACATTGATCCCCCTCGTGAACAACCAGGTGCCTGCTCTGCTATTTTAACAACCCTTGAAGCCTTCGGTTTGCATTGGGATGAAACGGTACTTTATCAGAGCCAGCAATCGGAAGTTTATCAAGACATCCTAAACGATTTACACCAGCAAAAACTCAGCTATTATTGCCAATGCACACGTGCAGAAATTAAAATGTATGGCGGTATTTATCAAGGTCATTGCAAAGAACTAAATCAGCCTAAACAAAATAGCGCTATTCGTTTAATTAACCAATATGGTCTGTATCAATTCGATGATATCTTTCAAGGACAAGTAAATTGTGAGCAAGCGTTAGCCAAAGAAGATTTTATCATTCATCGGAAAGACGGATTATTTGCCTATCAACTTGCCGTGGTGATTGATGATATGCAGCAAAATATTAACCATGTTATCCGCGGTTGTGATTTACTAGAGCCAACAGCCAGACAATTAACCTTATTTCGCACATTGAACAGCTCAGCACCAAAATATGGCCACGTGCCATTAGCGGTAACGACAAGCGGCTATAAACTAAGTAAACAAAATAAAGCGCCTGCTATCAATAACCAAAACCCGCAGCCTGCCCTTATCGCTGCCCTAAAGTTTTTAGGGCAAGAACCTGATCCTAATCTTATTAACGCAAACGTTGAGGATATTATTCGTTGGGCAATTGACCACTGGTCGCGGGATAAAGTCGCTAAGGTTAATGAAATCAGTATAGAATAACGTAATGACATATACGGGCGGACCAATGTAGATTGGTGGGTACTCAAGATTCCCTCCCTACCACGTAAGAAACGACTGAAAGATTCAACTATTTACGTGATAGTACCGAGACCCATACACCCTCAATGTTAAAATAATTACAGTGTTACCAAAACGAATGACTATAAACTACAAGAGTGTAAGAAATGAATATTAATTTTGCTGAGTTTTCTCCTAATCAGCGTTATCATTTAATGACGCAAACTATCATTCCAAGACCTATCGCTTGGGCGTTAACCGATTCCAATAACGGTCAATTTAATTTAGCCCCTTTTTCCTATTTCACCGCGGTATCAAGCGCGCCACCTATTTTAATGCTTTCTGTTGGAAATAAGCCTAACGGGGATAAAAAAGACACCTTAGTCAATGTAGTCAACAATCAGAAAATGGTGATACATATCGCCTCAGAAAAAGACGCTACGTTAATCACGCAAACTGCAGCAAGCTTACCTCATGGTGAATCAGAGTTAACGGGAACATCTTTAAAAACAATTCCCTTTGATGGTTTTTCACTCCCAAGATTAGCCCATTGTGACATTGCCTATGGTTGCGAACTTTATGAAATAAAAGAACTTGGCGACGTGCCGCAAAATTTAATTTTTGTCGAGATAAAACAAATTTACATTAACGATAACGTTATTGAAATTGATGAAAGACAAAAAATAAAAGTGCATGCAGATAAAGTTAACCCTTTAACAAGGCTAGGCGGCGGTGAATTCGCCACAATCAACAAACCATTTAGCCTTGTTAGACCAAAATAATTTACATTATTCAACAAAATAAGGAAATATCATGTCCAATACTATTATAATCACAGGCGCTAATCGCGGTATAGGCTTGGCTATGGCAGAAATTTGTCAACAACGCGGTGACACTGTTTATGCTTTATGCCGACAGAGTTCTCCGCAACTTAATGCGCTAGGAGTCAACATAATAGAAGGGATTGATATCGCCACAGATGCTGGTATAGCGCATGCTCAATCTGCCCTGTCTGATGTTTCTATCGATTTGCTCATTAACAATGCAGGCATTTTACGCGATGAAAGCCTAAGCGATTTTAATAAAAATACTATTATGGAGCAGTTCAATGTCAATGCTTTAGCGCCAATTGCGTTAACTCAAGCATTACTTAGCAATTTATCTAAAAACAGTAAAGTCGCTTTAATTACTTCAAGAATGGGCTCAATAACGGATAATGATTCTGGTGGTCGTTATGGCTATAGAATGTCAAAAGCTGCATTAAATATTGCTGGCGTTTCACTGGCAAAAGACCTGTCAGCAAACGACATTGCTGTTGGTATTTATCACCCCGGCTATGTACAAACAGATATGGTTAACATAGCAGGTCAAACCAACAATGGTGATATTAGCAGCCAGGTTGCTGCAAAACGCTTACTGACTTTAATGACTGAATTAACCATGGCTGAATCAGGCGTATTTAAGCATTCTAATGGCGAAATTTTACCTTGGTAAACCATTCACTATAAATACTTACCTTTTTCAAAGCAGCGAACGCTAAAAATCGCTGCTTTTTCATTCTCTTTTTTGCTTGATTGTTATATCATTGCGCCTAATCAAATAGTTAACTTTCACCCACCTCATTTTTCAAAAAAAGGTCAGCGATTATCAAACGCGTCATCAATTTATGTAAAAAGGTTTTTAGTAAAAAGACCAACAAAAAAACCAAAGCAACCAATATAGTATCAACACTGGCGCAACCAATAGTTTTATCTCGAAGTCAACACCCTGTCTCTCGACAACTACTTAGCCCAAGTGCGTTAAAAGTACTCTATCGCTTAAATAAAAGTGGCTTTGATGCTTACCTAGTTGGTGGCGGTGTTCGCGATATTTTATTGGGATTAAAACCAAAAGATTTTGATATTGCCACTAATGCCACACCTGACGAAATTAAAGCGTTGTTTAGAAACTGTCGGTTAATTGGTCGTCGCTTTCGTTTAGCACATATTGTTTTTGGTCGAGAAATTATCGAAGTAGCAACCTTTCGTGGTCATCATGACAATGCGTCAGAGAAAGAACAAAGCTGTAAGAAAACCTCAAAACAAAGTGAACATGGCATGCTACTGCGTGACAATATTTACGGCACTATAGACGAAGATGCCGAGCGCCGCGATTTCACCATCAATGCCCTATACTATTCCACTAAAGATTTTAAAGTGTATGACTTTGCTAATGGTGTAAAAGACGTTGAAGATAGAGTAATTCGCTTAATTGGTGATCCTGAAACTCGCTATCGTGAAGATCCTGTTCGCATGTTACGCGCTATACGATTTGCGACTAAGCTAGATATGACAATGTCACCCGAAACGAGCGCTCCCATAAAAGAGCTTTCTACTTTAATGTCTAACATACCAGCCGCGCGTATGTTTGAAGAGTTTTTAAAACTATTCATTGCAGGTAAAGCCGTTGCGAACTATGAACAATTACGAAGTTATAACTTATTCACGTATTTTTTCCCGGCTGTTGAACAAGAGTTAAATAATAATAACCAACTGCTTGAACGTTTTATCATGCTCGCCATGGAAAATACCGATAAGCGCATCAATAATGACCAACGTGTCACACCTGCATTTTTATTTGCTGCAATGCTTTGGTATCCGTTACAAAAATATATTCAACAAATTAATATTAATAATCAACTTGCACCTCAAGATGCCTTTTTTGCCGCTCTAAGTGAAGTAATGCCTGAGCAACAACGTAGCATTTCCATTCCTAAGCGGTTTCAAGGCGTAATGAAAGATATCTGGATACTGCAAGATAAGCTTGCTCGCCGTGAAGGTAAACGAGCCTTTAAAACGTTTGAGCATCCTAAATTTCGAGCAGGTTATGACTTTTTATTATTGCGTGCAGAAATTGAAAACACACCGGCTCTCATTGATTTAGCACAATGGTGGACTGATTTTCAAAATGTCTCTAATGATGCTCGAGTACAAATGATTAAAGGAATTAAAAGTTCCCATGCGGGCAAGCGTCGTACGCCAAGAAAACGTCGTAGTCATAACCAAAGCACCAATGACACAAACGCTGAATAAAAAGATGAATTCAGTATCAACCATTGCTTATATTGGCTTGGGTAGCAATTTATCTCAACCCATTAAACAAGTGCAATCCGCGATAAGTGAAATTGAAAAAATAGCACAGAGCAACATCGTTAATGTGTCGTCTTTGTATTTAAGTAAACCCATGGGACCACAAGATCAAGACGATTATATTAACGCCGTTTTAGCGATTGAAACCACGCTAACTCCGCTTGAGTTACTTGATGCTTTACAAGATATTGAAAATAAAGCTGGCCGGGTACGTAAAGAAAACCGTTGGGGCGCACGTATTTTAGATCTTGATATTATTTTATTTGGCAATGAAATAATTAATTCTGATCGCCTAATTGTGCCGCACTATGGTATGAAAGAACGTGAGTTTGTTTTATTACCTTTAGCTGAGATTGCAGCCGACTTAATATTACCCTCTCCTACAGTGACAGAACGTAAAAGTGTAAAATTGTTGAGCCAAAACATTGCGAATAATTCGATAGTAAAGTTACCACTTAACTGAACGATTATTGCAGTTGAAAAAAATTTATGCCAAAGTAGCCCATCGAGTAATTACTCACATATTTATAACAACAATATATCTTAAAGATAGCACTTAAAACACATTGCCTATTGGAATTATTATGGCCAAAATAACGACATCAACCTTGTTAAAAATGAAGCAACAAGGTGAAAAAATATCTACAATCACAGCCTATGACGCTAGCTTTGCTAAGCTATTCGATCAAGCAGGCATTCATGCTATTTTGATTGGCGATTCTCTTGGTATGGTATTACAAGGCCAAGATGACACATTACCAGTCAGTATTGATGATATGGCTTACCATACCCAATGTGTTAAACGTGGTGTCGAAAACACCTTGATCATCGGCGATATGCCCTTTATGAGTTATGCTAATTTAGACCAAGCATTAGCTAATGCAGCCAAGTTAATGCAATCCGGTGCTAGCATGGTAAAAATGGAAGGTGGCGCTTGGTTAGTTGATACTATTAAAGCCTTAGTGGAGCGAGGTATTCCTGTATGTGCTCATTTAGGTTTAACGCCCCAGTCAGTTAATGTATTTGGTGGCTTTAAAGTACAAGGTCGTCAAGAGGCACAAGCACAACAAATGATCAAAGATGCACAAGCGTTAGAAGCTGCAGGTGCTCAACTACTGGTATTAGAGTGTATTCCAGCCTCGCTAGGTAAGGCGATATCAGAAGCTATCACTATTCCAACTATAGGTATTGGCGCTGGTAAAGACACCGACGGACAAATATTGGTGATGCATGATGCTTTAGGTATTTCTTTTAGTTATATGCCTAAGTTTTCTCGAAATTTTTTACAAGAAACCGGCGATATCAAAAAATCTGTTGAATTATACATCAGTGAAGTAAGCCAAGGTAATTTCCCTGGTGAAGATCATATATTTAAATAGTTAAGAGCAAAGTCTAAAAAGTATAAGCAAGCTTCTAAAGAGATAAAAATGAATACAGTTGAAAGTATAAAAGATTTACGTGAACAAGTTAAATCATGGCGCATGCAAGGCCTAACTATTGCTTTTGTACCAACCATGGGTAATTTACACGATGGACACCTAGCGTTAGTGAAAGCCGCTCATCGTCACGCGGATAAAGTAATCGCTAGTATTTTCGTCAACCCGATGCAATTCGGTTTAAGTGAAGATATTGATAATTATCCAAGAACGTTAGCTCAAGATAAAGAAAGCTTGATGAAGGTCAATACCGACTTATTATTTACCCCTACCGCTGATATTATTTATCCTAAAGGTGTTGGTGAAAATAGCTATGTTGAAGTACCAAATATTTCTGAGCTATATTGTGGAGCCAGCCGACCAGGGCATTTTCGCGGCGTCGCTACCGTGGTTTGTAAGTTATTTAATTTGGTTCAGCCTGATGTGGCTTGTTTTGGTTCAAAAGACTATCAACAGTTACAAGTAATTCAAACCATGGTTGAAGATTTATCCATGCCCGTGGAAATTATTCCCGTCGACATTATTCGTGAAAAGTCAGGTTTAGCAATGAGTTCACGCAATGGTTACTTAACACCAGAAGAACTAGCCATCGCACCTACGCTTTATCAGACTCTACAATGGTTAAATGCTGAGTTACGCAAAAGTAATCAACCAAGAGATTATGCTGCACTAATCATGCAAGCGAGTGAAAAAATTGATAAGGCGGGTTTGAAAACTGACTATATTAATTTATGTCATGCACAAACATTAGCGCCTGCAACACCAAATGACAAAAACATTGTTATTCTAGCCGCGGCTTATTTAGGTAAAGCAAGGTTAATCGATAACATGCCCGTTAGTTTGTAATTCAAATAATCAGTGACTGCTGATTAGATCAATCATATCGCGCGGTTTTAGACAACCGTGCGAATATTTTAATTCTTTCTATCACGAATTAAACACCGCTTATTTATAAAAAACATCTACGTCTATATCTCTTTCAGTCAGGCAGTCATATGAACCCATTTCGAATTCTCGACAATTCCAAGGCCGTTTTTCATAGATAGAGCACATAAAAGTTTCGCGATCTAAAGCTGAACACCAACCATCTTCTAGACGTAACATCGTTTCACCACCCCATTTATCAACAGCAATATGTTCATAGGGAACACCGGTGTCAGTGACAAGCATCACCTCTAAACGACAACAACAAGCTTGACAGTTTGAACAAGTGACTTCAGTTTTTTCTACCTTTTTAATATTAATAGTGGCGGTCATCATTAAATAGAATAATTATGTATTTTACCCCAAATAGCCGCTATTCAACATTAATTTTGCTCATAACCTATGCTTCACTGCCTTGTGACTGTAAGGCTATCTTTTTTTTACATCGAATAACTATCGCTATTTTTTCATCATCCGATTTATTCATCCAGCCTGTAATCTCTGCCGCTGAACGATAACACCCTATACAATTATCATTATCATCCAGATCACATTGACCTATACACGGTGTAATGACATTTGTACTATTTCCTATAAACATACCAGTAATACTCTAATTGTAAAAAAGTTCACCTCATTAAGAGGGAAAAACAACTCGCTAAAATAAATGATTTAAATATCTATTCAGTATAAATTTGGCATCAGTATTGTTAGAGAATGTTAATAAAATTCATTACTAATTGAATTTTATTAACATTCTCTATTTTGTAAAACGAGCCAAAAATGGGCTATTAATTATTAGCCAAGTACATATTGGCTAATATACTGATTAAACTGTATCAGATCAAAAGAGCCACTTATTTCAAATTTAGCCATGCCCAGTTCACTTATATACACTTCTATTTCACAATCTAAATCTAATGTTCCCGATGACTCCACTGAAAAAGCTTGGATTTTACTATAAGGGAGTGAGGTATAATCCACTTTAGACCCTGTAATGCCTTGAACATTGGCAGCAATAATTCTTTTGTTGGTGAAAACAACTTGATCTCTAATGCTTTTAAACGCCGCAAAGATTGATTCCCCCTCTACCATAAATTTGTAAAAGTCTTCTCTTACATCATCTGACTCTATTGGTTTTAATTTGAAAACCGATGAGTTTTTAAAATCTATCATACACACTCCATAGTTGAATAATTGTCTAACATCTCAATAATAGCTGGTTTACCGCAACCTTGTTATCTGATTTGTTCATACCTTGTATTTGCATCAATTAGTGTTATCCGAAAATAGGCATTAGCGAGCTAGCCCATCGCAAATTAACGTTAACCGTAATACCACCTTCATGTTAGAAAATAATTGGTAAAGCTTAACACTAAGCCATTAATTTTAAGGCGATATAGGGCGTTAAATTAAAGATAATAATAGCAATTTTATAATTACCCATATAGTTAAAGTATAACAAAGGTAATTCTGACGCACTCATTCCCATTAGTTTACTGTGAAGTGAGGTAGTAAAGTCTTTAAATACGATAATAAATAATGCTGACAAAGTGTAAATACCCATATTGATTACCGTACACCAACCAAAGAAAATAGTGATCTCATTAATATACATCATCGAAAAACTCCCTATAAGTGTTGTTAGGCTTTAACAAAATACATACCTAAAGTTGCTAGCGCCTAACACCAGTTAATTTCACAAACTCTTCCAATAATATAGTTGTCAACAGTACAAAATAGAAGGCTAAAAATCAATTCACACAACAAAACGGGTTACCTATCTTTGCAGTAAATTAAAATTAATACTCCCTAAAATGAGGCATCTAAGCACAAGTCCCCCCCATTTTGTCGCATAAATTATGCTATTCAACCGTTTAATCCCCTCTTATCGCTATTTTTATCTTGGAATGTATCTTGCTATTTACACTTGTATCTTCTTAAAAAGGGCTTAGTGATGAAAGCTATATTTTTGCCAATTCAATTATTGATAAAGGCATTAGGTTTTAAAGGGAGTTGTTGGTTAACGCTTGCTTCGTATTTACTGCTAGTGGCAATAACACAACATATCAACGCGAATAGTTTACTGGTGATTTATGCACTGTTTCTCTATTTATTAACGGGTATGGGATATGTGGTGAACAAACAGTTAACGGAAATAAAATCCGTAATCGGGAATATAAATATTAATCAGTTTGATCATCGCGACATTCATTTTAACAGTTCCATTGACTCACCTCTTATTGATACCCTTTTAACAACCTATCGCGAACTTTCTCGTATTAATATTCATCATCTGGAGCGGAATCAAGAAGTAGAATATTCTGCAGCTCAGGTTATTGAAACCTCTGAAAAAGTAAAAGTAAATGTACAGTCTCAGTCAGATGCTACCAATGCAACCGCCGCCGCTATCACTGAAATGAGTCAATCGTTAACTGAAGTTAACCGAGAAATATCGAATACGCAGCAGTTGTCGTGCCAAGCAACTGAAACTGCTAATCAAGGACAGCATACGTTGAAATCACTCAGTCAAGCGGTGGTTGATGTCAGTGAACAAGCGCAAAATACGCAGCAACGTATGGTATTACTGAATAAATTAGTATCAAACGTTGAAGGTATTACCGAATCTATTGCGCAAATATCTCAACAAACTAATTTGCTAGCGCTAAATGCTTCTATAGAGGCTGCCCGAGCCGGAGAATTTGGTCGAGGCTTTGCGGTTGTTGCTGAAGAAGTACGCGCTTTAGCCAACCGTACAGAAAGCGCTACCAAGCATATTGTTAATAACATTAACGACGTTTTAAAAGAAAGCGGTGAAATTGTGATTACGATGAGTGATGTCGTTGAACAAGCAAATAGCTGTATTGACAAAGCATCTGAAGTGGATAAAGCGTTTGCTGATATCGAGTCAGCAACCGAACAAGTAAAGTATCAAATGAGCATTGTTAGTGACGTTTCAACACAACAAGAAATGGCAACCAATGAAATTTCTGAGCATATCGAACAAGTTGTTTTAGGCGCTCAAGCCAATGCAGACATTGCGGTTCAGTCCGAATTAGTGGCTAATCATCTACGTAAATTAACCAAAACTTAGAAAAGCTCAAAGGAGATACGTATGGAATTAATGATTATTGTCAGTATTAGCTTGGCTGTTATGCTTATTCTTTTTATAGGTTATAGAAAATCGAATAATAACAAAAAGCTTCAAAAAGAAGGATTGGTTTATATTCAATCTATAAAAGACATTATTACCATGGTTCAACAGCATAGGGGCTTATCTTCAGCCTTACTCAATGGTGATGACTCAGCCCAGCATAAGTTGTTTGTTCTTAGGCAAAAAGTCGCTGATCAAAATAAACAGTTAAATGTATCTTTGTTCACTAAGAACGAACGCTGGTGTGCGTTTACCGATCATTGGCAGCGGCTTACCCAACAAAACAATAATAGCTCGGTTGCCAATAGTTTTGAACAACACACTATGATGATCCGTAACCTTGCTTACTTATTAGAAGATACAGCAGAATTAAGCCATTTAACCGCCGAGTTTATACCGCAATTAACACAAATAGGCTATGTGTGGCGCGAGTTAGTTTTGGCGACTGAAAGTATAGGTCAATCCCGAGCATTAGGTACAGGTATTGCTGCAAAAAAACTTTGCTCCAACGTTGATAAAATACGTTTGAATTTTTTAATTAAAACAATGAAAAATACCACCGAAAATACACTTCAACATTTATCTTATTTACCGCAAGAACAGCAAATGCATCAGAATTTAGTAGGTAAGGCGACTGCAAACATTGCCCAACTTATTAGGGTGATAGAAGAGGAGTTGATTCAGGCGGAAAAAGTCTCAGTGGATAACAAAAGTTATTTTAATTTGGCAACCACTACTATAGAAAAAATGAATGATATTTTTGAACATCAAGTAAAGCAACTTCATACCTCGTTATAGTTACTGATACCTAAACTTATAAAACATGCTTTATCAGCTAAAAATTTTAACAATTTCAAGCTAGATTTATGTTTATACAAATACAGACAGCATCAAGGGGTAGTTATTATTGACACTAGTAGGCGACCGTTACTCCTTATTTTTAATATAAAGCCTTACTCCAAAAGTGGTTAAGGTCATTAATAACAATAATCCCACAACCCCTAGGAATTGGTTCACTCCGTTAAATGGTGACCACTGGAGATAGTGAATTTTATATAAAAGGTTTATTAGCTTTGTATCATTACCTTTTTGGCTTAGCCTTAAGCTTGACCAATCAAGCTTGATATCAATTCCGGTGCTAGTGAGGGCATTGGTTCCATTAACATACACGACTTCCCCATACCGCTCTTTGTTACTCGAAATAACATCATCTATAAGGGCTTTATATTGTGAGCTAGTAGGAATGCTTTTTACTTCTAATGATATAGGGTCTAAGTGTTCAACTTGTCCGTTGTTTTTTACAAGCAAATGATAACCTAAAATAGTT
>JAWUXK010000015.1:0-14715 GCA_034111385.1 Colwellia sp.
AGGGCACCACGGTCTTAGCTCGCATACCACAATCACAACTTCGTTATAACGCCAGCAACACAAGTGAAAATAAAAATGAAGGGGAAGACCATGATTAAAGTGATCTTAGTAGATGATCATCCACTTTTTAGAGAAGGACTAACATACCGTTTAAGTCTTGATGACAGAATAGAGGTAGTTTGTGAAGCTGAAAACGGTAAACAAGCATTGGAGCTAATTAAAAGTATTGAATTTGATATTGTTTTAATGGATATCAATATGCCTGAAATGGATGGGATGTATGTGCTGGAATTAATTAAAGAGCAAGATATAGACTGCAAGGTGCTTATGCTAAGCATGCATGACAATAAAGAGTACATTTTAGGTGCTATGCGCCATGGTGCTGATGGTTATATTTTAAAAGATGTCCCTGGTAAAGAATTAATTGATGCAATTAAAAAAGTTATTTCAGGCAAACATTATTTCAGTTCAGAAGTGACTGAAATTCTATCAAAAGAACTTGCTGGTGAGCAGCGTGGCATAGTGACTAGACGTGAACAACTTGTTTTAAGGCTCATTTCCCAAGGACTAAACAACAAACGCATCGCTCAAGAAAATAATGTTAGCGTACGAACCGTTGAAACTCATAAGCGTAATATTAAGCAGAAACTGGGAATTGATTCAACCCTTGGCCTTATGCGTTATGCTATTGATTATGGCTTAGATCGCTAGCGCTATATTTATAGATATTAGAAAAATAGCAGAGTATGAAAGGGTACTAGCGGAAGTTAGACGCTCTAAAATCCAGATTATTCTTGAGCTAAAAGTGAACATAAAATCAGTAAACAGAGACACGTTCAATACCGATAAAATTTTAGTATTTAAGGCGAGCATAGTAGGTTTTTTGGGAGGCGATACGTGCCTGTCCTAGGGTATGTATGCCTTGTTCAGCCAACAGGTCAATCAGGTGCAGGAACACTTCCGCTGTTGCCATCGCATCTCCTAAAGCGGTGTGGCGCCCATGTATATCGATATTGAAACGTTCGGCAATTTCCTCTAGCGCGTGCGACTCCTTATTAGGGTGTGCGACAGCAGACAATAACAGTGTATCTAGAACCGGTTGATCGAATACCACTCCGGTATCTGTTTCTTTTACTTGAAGGCAACGCATGTCAAATGCGGCATTGTGTGCCACTAGCACGGTATCACCTACAAAGTTATGAAAAGCGGGTAATACTTCTTCAATGACGGGCTGTCCTTCCACCATTTCAGGCTGTATACCATGAATCGGTATGGTTGCTGCAGGTATTGAACGTTTGGGATCTACCAATTGATCAAAACTTTCCTGCTGTAATAGTTTACCGTTAACAATGCGTATAGCTCCGATTTGGATAATTTCATCACCACTAGCTGGATCAAGACCAGTCGTCTCTGTATCAAAGACCGTATAGGAGAGTTCGGTAAGCTTGCAATCTTCCAGTGAACGCGTTTGTTCAGAAGCTTGAAACAAATCAAAGTCGTAAAACTCAGGACGACTTTCCTCATTTATTAAAGCTGTTGAATCATGCTGTTCTTGTGGTTTAGCCAATGGTATAAGGAAGCGAAAAAACACCTGATTACTTTCTGATTCGTGTTCAAACCAGAACGCACCATCATGGCGTTCAACCACATCTTGAATGGTTAATGAGCTTTTTTCACCCCCTAGTCGAATGGAATCTTTTTCACAATTTAAGGTTATATCCATTTCATCATCTTTTAGTGCCCAGCAAATATCAAGTTGGCCATGATGTTCGGTCATGCCAAGGCGAACTTGTACCACGTCTGTACTGCACTTTTGGTGTACTTGTTCAGCTAGGTAGGTGAGGGCTTCCAATAATGTGAAACTTTCTACTTTCAGCCAAACGGAAGTATCTATTGTGGATTTAATAGCGGTAAGCCCCTCCAATGTGTTAATACGATTTATGGCGGCGTCTACTAGGTCAGTTCCTAGCATATCTTCGAGGGACCAGTGTGACATGAAGCCATTTATGGAGGTTGCTTTTAGTTCATGTAAGCGTTCCCCTAAACCCTGTGTTTCTTCACGTAAAACACTCAACAAGTTTTCTTGCATGTCCGACTCCAAATCGGGATATTCCAAAACATCAAGCGCTGCCTGCATGTTTGCTATTGCAGCACGACTGCGTTCGGTAAGCGTATTTAGAACGTGATCTTGGTGTGATAAAGCTTTAAATTCATGGGTGATGTTTTCGGTCAATAGCACAAATCCCGTCATCTGAGGAGATTCTTGGCTTTCAATCTGGACAGCGCGTACCGGTGCCATTTGAACTCGTAGCAATTGCCCAGACTCTGTGGTGGTTACGAACTGAGTTGATGGGGATGTCACCTTTTTTTGTAAACGGTGTTGAATATTTTCTAGCGCATGGGTGAGTAATTTACGATCGAACACACCATAAATTGAACGGCCAAGGCCAATCAATTCAATTCCCGCCGCAACATTGGGCGTTTTAGATAGTCGTTGGAACTGCCTTTTGGCTCGATTGTTGTACAGTAAAATTCGACCATCCAGATTGCATACCACGACACTTTTACTGAGCTCTGACATCAGTGCGGCTAGGCGGTTTTTTTCTAGCTCTGTGTTGTGGGCTGCTTCTTCCACAAGTGCACCCATTTCTTCGCGTAATGTTTCTCGTTGCTGTACTAATTGATTGATTAGATCGGTTAAGCGATGGTTTTCGATACTACCACTTGGTTTAAGTTGGCGTTTCACATCGGTACCTAACAAAACCTGAGCGTCTTCTACCAGACGGGCAGGAGCGGTCATGAAGTAAGCTACTAACCAGCGTAGTGCAATACCAACCGCAGTTAGCGATACCGCCCACATGAGGACTAATAATTCTAGCCTTGGTCCCAGAGTGGCCGTCACGGCATCCCTGCCTGTTTCATCAAGCGTAGACCAGATTAATATGCCTGTTGCCAGCAGCCATAACAGGCATATTAAACCGATGATTGCCACACCAATCGCTACCCTCCAGTCAAAGCGTCTCATGCTTTATCCAACATATCGTGAACTTTTTGTGCCAGATCTCTAGTTGAAAATGGCTTGATGATGTAATCATTAGCCCCCATTGCCAGCCCTTTGGCTATATCTGTATCACGACCTTTAGCCGTTAACATGAGAATAAACATATCTTTAAAGTCGGGATTTGCACGTACTTCTTGGCAAACATCAAGCCCTGTCTTTTTGGGCATCATGACATCCAGTAGTACTAAATCGGGCTGTACCCTAAAAATGGAATCAACCGCTTCCTGACCGTCATGTGCTACCACTACATTGTAGCCTTCGCGTTTCATCAAGAATTCCAGTGAAATCAGGATATTTTTTTCATCGTCCGCAATCAGTACAGTTTTACTCATTTTTGATACTCCTTTTTTATGATTTCTCGGAAAGATCGAGTTTTTTCCTAGGTAAGAAAAAACCAAAGCAAGCGCCTTCACCTATTTCTGATCGTAACCACATATGTCCTCCAAAATGTTCAATAATCTGACGGCTAATCGGCAAGCCAAGACCTGTGCCAGATTGGTTGTTTGTTTCGCCTTCTACTTGGCGGAACTTTTCAAACACCAGATTCTGTTTTTCCGGTGCGATCCCTACACCGTTATCAATCACTTCAACCGTAATACCTTTTGTTGAATCTCGTAAATGCAATTCAACTTTGCCTTTATCCTCGGGCGCAAATTTGACAGCGTTTGATAACAAGTTTAACAATACCTGTATCAAGCGATCAGCATCTGTGTGGATTAACGGCACCTGTTTAGGGGTATGAAGTTCTAATACAACCCCCCGTTCTTTATAGGCACTAGAGATGGAGCTGACTGACTGTTTTATCAGATCCAGTATATCCACTTCATTGCTGTGCCATTCGGCATGTCCTGCTTCGATTTTTGCCATATCCAGTACCTGATTTACCAAGCGACTAAGGCGCTCTGCTTCTGCCACCACAATACTGAGAAATTCGAGTCGTTGTTCCTCTACCATGTTGGGATCATCTAGCATTAACTCTGTCATTGCGCGGATGGAGGTGAGTGGAGTACGTAATTCATGAGTGACTGACGACATAAAGTTATCCTTCAGACGATCTAGGCTTTTAAGCTGTTCATTAGCTACTTGCAGCTCCTTAGTGGCTTGTTCCAACGAACGGGATTTTTCTTCTAATGCTACTGAATAGGCACGTAACTGAGAGGCTTCCTCTAATATGCGCATAACGTCATCCAGTTCCAACGCTTCTTCATCCACCACAGAGGCCACCATAATCCGTGCAGAGGCACTACCAATAGCTCCGGTTAGATTAGTTTCTACAAATTGTACCAATGTTGCATTTTCGGGAATGTTCTCAATTTCATTGGCACCTACTTCCAGTGCGTAGTCAGTGAACAATCGCTGTGCTTTTTTTTCACCCAAAAAGCGTCCGGCCAAGTGTAATAAGTCTGTCACTTTTGCTCGACCCTGCCAGAATACCGGTTGGGCTATGTGAGTACGTTCGAAAACATCTACAAATAATAAGGCTTGACTGGTTTCATGAGCTGATGGCCGTTTCCACAGTGATACCGCAACATAGGCCGCTATATTGATAAAAAGGCTCCAGAATAGAGAGTGAGTCAGATTATCAAGGCCTGTCAGGCCCAAAAACTGTTCTGGCTTAAGCCATTCAATACCAAAGAGTCCTAAATTAAGAAAATCTTCAGATATCCACCCTGATTTGGCAATTGAAGGTAACATTAATGTATATATCCACATTGCAAAACCTAGAGAAAGTCCTGCAAGCGCACCATCGCGTGTACCGTTTTTCCAGTACATTCCACCCAACAAAGCCGGTGAAAATTGTGCTACGGCAGCAAAGCTGATCAGGCCGATGCTAACTAACGCATAGGCTTCCCCGGCTAAATGAAAATACAGGTAGCCTAACATCAGTATTCCAATAATGGCGATACGACGAATGAAAAGAAGTAATGCGGTCAAGTCGCCACCAGAGCGTTCACCAAATCGCGTGTTGCGCAATAATACTGGCATGACTAAGTCATTACATACCATAGTTGATATAGCGATAACTTCGACAATCACCATACCACTCACAGCCGAAAGCCCCCCTACAAAAACGAATAGCGCTAGCATGTTTTGTCCTTGAGCCAATGGCAGGGAAAGCACAAAGGTTTCAGCATTAACGGGAGCATTACCAAAGTAAATCAGTCCGCCCAATGCGATGGGTAAAACAAAAATATTGATCAGTAATAAATAAAGTGGGAATACCCAGACTGCTCGTTTCAAGTGTTGTTCGTCGACATTTTCCACAACCATGATCTGAAATTGGCGCGGCAGAAAAACCACCGCCAGCATGGCCAATAATGTCATAGCAAACCATTGGGTATAGGCAAAGGAGCGACCTTGGTCAAATGTCAGTAATGCTTTTATTTCTGGTATGGCAGAGGCTTGAAAAAAAATGTCTGACATGCCGTTAAAAATACCATAAGTTACAAACATACCTACCGCTAGAAAAGCCAGCAACTTGACCACTGATTCAAGGGCAATGGCTGCCACAAGGCCTTCATGGCGCTCACTGCTGTCCAGATGTCTAGTACCAAATATGATGGTGAACCCCGCCAGTATCAGTGCCATATATAAGGTGCTATCAGACCACCAGACTGAAGGTGATTTGACAATGCCATCCAGTGGGGTGGTCATCACTTCGTAACCGCTGGAAATGGCTTTTAATTGTAATGCAATATAAGGAACGATACCGACTACCGTAATTATTGTTACCAGCCCAGCCAGTAGTGGGCTTTTGCCATAGCGGCTAGCAATAAAGTCCGCGATTGATGTAATGCGGTAGGTTTTTGCAATGCGGATCATTTTTCTTATGACGAGCCAAGCGAGGATCATGGATAGCATGGGGCCGAGATAAATAGGCATAAACCATATGCCAGAGCTAGCGGCACGTCCAACGCTGCCAAAGTAGGTCCATGCTGTGCAATAAACGGCCATGGACAATCCGTACACCCAAGGACTTGCAATGATAGACTTCCCAGCTTCAGCACGTTTATCGCCGAAATAGGCGACAGCGAATAGAATAAAAAGATAGATAAAAGAAACGGTTATGACTAGATAAGGGGAAAGCATTAGTTAGGCTTCCGCTTTTCCATCACCCAAACTAGGGCTATAATTAATAACCCCCACACTAGAAATAAACCAAACGGTAGCAGTGGCCATCCTAGGATATATATATCCTTATCCCATAGGGCAAGTAGTGGAAAATTTAGAAATGCTATGCCTGTTAGTGATAGCGCTATCAGGCGTTGTGATGTCATGCCTTTTAACATAATTCCTCCCTTTAGGATACGAACCTTCATCCATAGCCAATCATTAAAACAGACTGAATCAAACTTGACTCATATTGTAATTTTAGGATCAAACAGCAATAAGGCAAGATATCTCCAATATCACTTTTGGCTCTATGCTAATTTAACCGTTCTGTTGACTATAAAAATTTACTGAAAGCAACATACTTACTTTCAATTTTACGGACAAAAAATTTCATTTTAAGATGAGGGGATTAGGCTTGATTAAAAAAATTTTGATCTGAATCATTGTTAGTCAAATCCTGAGGATGAAACGGGAAGTAAAGTGATACATATAACTTTTTTTGGGATATGATTCGGTTCGTTTTTTCGTTGATTTTATTAAGAGTGCTATAGGATATGTTTTAAGCATGCAGTACCTGAAAAGCTATCGCTTGGTAGATTTACCCTTGAACCTTGTCGTATTTGTTATTTATTTTAGCATAGCAAAATTAGGGCTAGCTTTTGCGGTTATAGAATCAAGTGTCACCATTTTTTGGCCTGCAGGTGGTTTTGCGTTAGCGACGTTATTATTGGCTGGCCCTAAATACATCCCAGGTGTTTTTCTTGGGGCGTTTGCTGTCAACCTTATCATTAGTGATTCACCTCTGTTTTCTCTGTTTGCCGCAACGGGTAATATGCTAGAAACAGTTTGTGCCTATTGGATATTAACGAAACTTCGTCCAATAAGTTTATCAATTGGCCGTCTTTCAGATTTATTTAAACTGCTGTTTTATGGTGCAATGATAAGTACACTACTGAGTGCAGTTATCGGCCCATTATCTCTTGTCATTCTAGAAGGTATTACGTTTAATCGTTTGCCTAGTATTGCCTTACATTGGTGGATGGGAAATGCCATTGGCATTGCTTTTATTACTCCCCTCATTTTATTTTGGGTTCAATCCCGACAATTACCCGAAAATGAAATTTCTCTAGAGTTGGTGGCGTTATATTTTCTAACCATTATTATGGGACAAATCGTTCTTTTTCATTGGTTTATCCCGCTAAATAAAACCGACCTGAGTATCGCCTGGCTTCTTCCCTTTATCATTTGGTCAGGGTTGCGTGCTGGGCAACGTCATACCTCATTATTAATACTTATCATTTTTTTACAGGCACTTTGGAGTGCTAGTCATGATGTTGGACATTATGCTAATGCTATGCAGGATGGCGGATTAGTCAATTTTTGGTTGTTTGGCATAGTGATTGTTATCGGTGGCACGGTACTGACTGTGATTTCTGCTGAAAATAAAAAGAGACAAAATAAAGCGAGAATTAATGAAATAGAATTACGTGAGAAAGAAGAGCGACTTTCATTGGCAACTGTTTCAAATGGCGTTGGTATCTGGGATTTATATCCTCAAACCAATGAGTTGATATGGGATGACTCGATGTTTTCACTTTTTCATATAAAAAAAGAAGACTTCTCTGGTGCATATGACGCATGGGTATCTTCGTTGCACCCTGATGATCGAAAACAAGCAGATAAAGAGCTTCACACGGCACTATCAGGAGGAAAGGATTTTAACACAGATTTTCGTGTGATTTGGCCAAATGGTGAAACTCGTAATATTAAGGGGATAGCAAAGGTTTTTCGAGATGAAAGTGGAAAACCGATTCGTATGCTCGGTATTAATGCTGATATCACAGAGCTTAAACTCTCTGAAGAAAAACTAAAACTCGTAGCCAGTGTATTCACACATGCTCGAGAAAGTATCATGATCACTGATGCTACCGGTTGCATTATTGACCTTAATGAGACATTTACAACTATTACCGGTTATAGCCGCGAAGAAGCGATAGGGTTAAACCCACGTATTTTAAAATCGGGTAGGCAGTCTCCAGAGTTTTATACTGATATGTGGCAAGCACTTTTAAATGAAGGTTATTGGTCAGGTGAGCTTTGGAACAGGCGTAAAAATGGTGAGGTATATGCTGAAATAAAAACGATTAGTGCGGTACGTAATGAACACGACATTATTACTCATTATGTCGCCTTAGGTAATGACATCACCCCGATGAAAGAACATCAAAGTCAATTAGAACATATTGCTCATTTTGACCTACTCACGAACTTACCTAATCGGTCGTTGCTTGTTGACCGACTATCTCAAGCCATATTGCAGTGCAGATGTAACGCAGAATCCCTTGTCGTTGTATTTCTAGATTTGGATGGTTTTAAAGCGGTCAATGATGCTTATGGGCATGATATGGGAGATAAATTGCTGATTGCACTGTCGGTGCGTATGCAAGAAGCATTACGTGAAGGTGATATTTTAGCCCGTTTTGGTGGTGATGAGTTCGTTGCGGTATTAGCTGATTTAACGACTGCTGATGATTGTAAGCCGATATTAGAGCGTTTATTACTGGCGTCCTCCGAGCCGGTGACCGTTGGTGACATTGTTTTAAGTGTATCAGCGAGTATTGGCGTTACTTTCTATCCGCAAGATAACGTAGATGCTGACATACTCATTCGTCATGCCGACCAAGCCATGTACCTAGCGAAACAATCGGGTAAGAACTGCTATCACATATTTGATACGGTTCAAGAACATGCAATTAAAGCCCAACGGGAAAGTTTAGATGCAATCCGTACCGCATTAGATAATCAACAATTTGAACTTTATTATCAGCCTAAAGTTAATATACGTACAAACACTATAGTTGGTTTCGAAGCCTTAATTCGATGGCAACATCCAACAAGAGGATTATTAACTCCAGCCGAATTTTTGCCTGTCATAGAAAATCACATCCTGAATATAGAAGTGGGTGAATGGGTTATTGATTCTGCTTTGTCACAAATCAGTCAATGGCACTTAATGGCACTAGGTTTACCCGTTAGTATTAGTGTCAATATTGCCGCGGTACAATTACAACAGCCTAATTTTACCGAGAGACTAACGGCATTGTTAGCTGACCATCCTTATGTGAACCCCTGTTATTTACAGTTAGAAGTATTGGAAACAAGTGCTTTAGATGATGTGAAAAACGTGTCAAAAACAATGAACGAGTGTATGGCGTTAGGCGTAAAATTTGCGCTAGATGATTTTGGCACCGGTTATTCATCGTTGATTCACCTACGGCATTTACCCGCAGACTTAATTAAGATAGACATGAGCTTTGTCAGAGGCATGTTATACGACGAAGATGACTTGGCTATTGTAGAAGGCGTGATAGCCTTAGCTAAATCATTTAAACGTGATGTAATTGCTGAAGGCGTTGAAACAACAGAACATGGTACGGCTTTGTTACAATTGGGTTGTAATCTGGTTCAAGGTGATGGTATCGCTAAACCAATGCCTGCTAGTGATATCCCTGCATGGTTGAGAGAGTGGAAACCTAGTGTTAGTTGGGATATTTAAAGATCCTATACATGATTATCTTAAAATGATAATTATGCTAATCCAATAAAATAACAGTTTGTTGAAGAAAGTACGCTTTATATTTTCACTTTTTGATACTGAAATAAAGAACAAGGGCAATTCAATAAAACCCTTGTTCTTTCGTTAATGCTAACGGCTCTTAATTACCATAAACGATGGATGGTAACCATAACGCAACCTCAGGGAACATAATCAACGCTCCTAGACCAAGTAATTGTAATATAATGAACGGTATAACCCCTTTATAAATATCAGTTAATTTGATTTCAGGTGGGCAAACACCTTTTAAATAGAACAAGGCGAAACCAACAGGAGGCGTTAAAAACGATGTCTGTAATGTGACGGCAATGAGCATAACAAACCACACTAACACCGGTTGATCTAAACCACTCGCACCACCTATACCAAAATCTAGTCCGCTTATAACGGGTGCTAACAAGGGTAAAACAATTAACGTGATCTCTATCCAGTCCAATAAAAAACCTAATAAAAATACGATACCTAAAATAATCAATAAAATGCCATAGGGCCCAAAAGGTAAACCCGTTAACATACTTGATATAAACTCATCACCACCAAGCTCACGAAGAACAAGTGAAAAAATCGTTGCACCAATAAAAATGGCAAAGATATAAGCCGTTGTTTTATATGATGACATTAACACATGGTGAAACACTTTAAAATTCAGTTTCTTATTTATAGCGGCTAAAATTGTCGCACCTAAAGCACCAACACCACTGGCTTCAGTTGGGGTAGCAATACCAGCAAAAATTGACCCTAATACCGCAATGATCAGTACAAGAGTAGGGAATATTGCTTTGAATACTTCTATTAATACTTTACCTGTTAAAGGGCGGCGATTTTCAGGAGCAGGCGCAACTTCAGGTTTAAAAAAAGATAAACCTAAAATATAGGCAAGATATACAACACCAAGCATTAAACCTGGGAATACTGCCGCAGTAAATAAGTCACCTACTGAAAGTGCTAGTTGATCAGCCATTATTACTAACATGATACTAGGCGGAATTAAAATTCCTAAACAACCGGCACTACAAACAATACCAGTAGCAAAAGTTTTTGAATAATTTTGCTTCATCATGGCAGGAATTGAGAGTAAACCAAGTAAAACAACAGAAGCACCGATAATGCCAGTAGATGCCGCTAGAATGATGCCAATTAAGGTTACAGTGATACCTAAACCACCGCGTACACGACCAAACAGCTCTTGCATTGCCATCATCATTCGTTGTGCAACGCCCGATTTATCTAGCATTAACCCCATAAAAATAAACATGGGCAGGGCAACCAACACCCAGTTTTCCATTAAGGAAAATATCCGAGATACGACTAAACCTAGAACATTTAAATCAAGTCCGGTAAACGTATCCAAATGCATATCTGACAAGTAGCCTATACCACCAAATAGAATGCCAACACCCGCTAAAACATAGGCGATTGGAATACCAGTGAATAGAAAGACAATGAAGGTTAAAAACATGCTGATGACTAGAATTTCATTAATTTCCATGATCATGCCTCCTTTTGAGTAATGGTGATGATATTTCGGAACGTACGTGCTAATACAGCCATAGCCAATAAGATGAAACTTGCAGGAATCGCTGATTTAATTACCCATCTAAATGGCATACCTAATGGTGAAGACGAGCTCTCCCCAAGCATGTATGAGTTTGCGACATAATCGAAACTATTAAATAAAATGACAAAAATTGTTGGAAATACAAAAACAACAGCGCCAAATACTTCCCATTTCAGTACCGTTTTAGGTTTTAACATTGAGGCAATAACGTCAACTCTGACTTGAGAGTTGGTTATTTCGGCATACGATAAACCGAACATGATACCTATTGCATATAAATGCCATTGAATTTCTTCAAATAAAATAAGTCCATTTTGAAATCCATAACGCATAGTGACATTAAGGATAATGACAACGATTAATAACGCAGATGACCAACAACAAACGGCTGATACTTTAAGGATAATAGCTTCAAAAACATCAGCTATTTTTAACATTAATCGCGCTATAGAGTTGTTAGGGGTGGAAAGTGAATCAGTCATAAGATTCTCCTAGTTCAATAAAATACCTAGAGCCCGAAGGCTCTAGGTTGTGCAAATTATGGGAGTTAATGCACGTAAGTAAGCTTTTTAAATTAAAGGCTAGGTTTTGGGCGAGGTAAGAAAGCGTTTGATTCCCATAAGTCGTAAGTTGCACGGAACTTAGCTAAGTCATCATGTATTTTCTTAAAGGCCGGATCTGCAGCTGATTGTTCGGTAACCACTTCATCCCATTTTGTTTTGAATGTTGATAACATTTCAGGTGACCAATACTTGTTTATTACGCCATCTTCAATGTTTTGCTTCATTACAGGGGCTTGAATGGCTTCACCAAGTCCAATTGCTTCCAATGTTGCTGATTTACACAGATGTTCAATAACTGATTGTTGACGCTCACTCATTTTATTCCATGTACCTTTGTTGATTATTAATTCCATGATCGTTGCTTGTTGATGCCAGCCAGGGAAGTAGTTATATTTTAATAATTTTTTCAATCCGATACGTTGGTCAACAACAGGCATTGAAAATTCTGTCGCATCAATCACGCCTTTTTCAATGGCAGGGAATATTTCGCCACCCGGTAAACCGACGGTACTTACTCCCAGTTTTTCCATAACAAGGGCACCTAAACCGAAGAAACGCATTTTTAACCCCTTTAAATCTTCAGGGCTGTTGATTTCATTTTTGAACCAACCTGAGGTTTCAGGCGCTAGAACACCACACACTTGTACTTTCACATTTAGGTTGTTGTTATCATATAATTCTTGATGCAATTTATTACCGTTACCATGGTAGAACCAAGCTAAATATTCAGGTGCTTCTGGACCAAAAGGTACCGCAGAAAATAAACGAGCAGCGGGGATTTTTCCGCCCCAATTACCGGCTGTTGCATAACCAGCTTGCACTTTACCTGTAGATACCGCATCCAATATTTCTTTTGGGTTAACCAGCTTATTTGGCTCGTAAATTTTCATTTTTAACGTGTTGCCACTTAATGTTTGAATATTGTCTGATACATATTTAACAGTTGAACCTAAGCTTGGTAGTACCGAGTTGTAATAAATCGGTGTCTTTAGCAGTATTTTCTTTTCAGCCATTGCAGCACTTGAGAAACTGCCCGCAATTAACGTACTTAATAATAATAAAGGAAATCTTTTCATCGTTTTTCTCCGATAATGTTGTGCGAAAAATTAAAGAACGTATTTAGCAGATAATTGGACGTAAGTTGATTCACCATTATCCACACCACCAGCAGCTTCTTGCTCAAATCGACCTGCTTCAAGGCCAAAAGACAATTGTTTAGTGTAGTTTTTGAAAATGTTAACTCCCCAATGAGTGTGATCAATATCACTTTCATCAGTTGTGGTATTACCGTAAAAAGCAGTGCTACGAACATCATCAGTCCAGAAGTGGCGGTAAGCTACAGTTATTGAAGTGCTTTCTTCTACTTCTCCAGCAAATATATCATTGGCTGCAGCTACACCAACATAACGACCAGTTTCACCACCGTGTACTTGAAAACGAAAATCATCTTTACCAGAAGTTTTGATACGGCCAGCAATACCATAACCAACAGCGGTTTCATCATCACCACCATTGTTTAACTCACGTACTAAACCTGAAACTGAGACATTACCCCAATCACCTTTAAAAGTGTATTTAGCAATTAAATCAGGAAGGGAGTCATCGCCAGTAATGGAATCATTAGCGCCCGCGGCATCACGAGAACGAGTTGCTGGGTTTTCTAATGAAAGTTGTAATCCGCCGTTCGTGTAGCGAACTTGCGTTTGACGAATGAAGGCAGTGGCAACTAAAGGACCACCAAAGTCAGCAGCTTCTCCAATGGCACTAGTATTCATAAAAGTGGACCAAGTTTGGCCTACTAATATGTTTTTATATTTGATAAATGCATGGCGTAAACGTGGATTAGAAGAGTTTGAAAAGTCTTCGGTACCGCCTCCGTTAACGGCACTACCGTATAAATCCATTTCAATAAAACCAGTAACATCACCATGCACATACTTGGTATTGAAACGTGTTTCATTCACAATCCCTTGAAAGTTTGATATATCTTTAGCAAGTTTGTTTCCAGCAGTACCAATAAAGTATTCTCTTGCAGCAAGGTCACCATCTGTGTAGCGAAGGTCTGCTTTGATGAAACCACCGAAGGTGATTTTATCATCAGGAGTTAAGTCGATGGTATATCCTGCAAAAGAAGGTGCGGATGCGAGTGCTGCCAACATAAAACTGGATTTGATTATAGTTCTCATTATTTATTACCTTATTGTTGAGAGTTAAAATGATTTTAGTGTTTCAATTAATCATCATGCTTATTGCCTCAACTAAGATATTAAAATTGTGGAATAGGTGTAATCGGCGAATGCACGTATTTTATCTACGTGTTTACACTTACTTTTATAATTAAAATGTTTAATAGGATTTATGTTTAGTGATAATAAAAAGCCGAAATAATGGTAATGGTCTGTTTTTTCTTAGGAAGTAAAGCTTCGGTAAGCAGGGCGCCTAAATTGCTTAATTTTGGGAATTGTCATTTCTCATACAGATGAATTAGTATCAATGCTATATAAGTCAATAAATAGGAAAATATTTTATGTCTAAATTATTGGTTTCAAAATGGCTTAACACGCAAGACGAAATATCATTGGATAAATTACAGGGCAATGTGGTATTAGTTTATGTTTTTCAAATGTTATGTCCTGCTTGCATTCTTCACTCAATCCCACAAGCAAACAAAATACATGAGATGTTTGCGCCAGAAAACTTACAAGTACTCGGTTTACATAGTGTCTTTGAACACCATGATGCAATGGAAGAAATAAGCTTACGTGCATTTATGCATGAATTTAGAGTGAAATTTCCTGTTGGG
>JAWUXK010000016.1:0-29304 GCA_034111385.1 Colwellia sp.
TATAAAATGGTGCACGTTAAACGTATCATATAGGAATAAAAAATCGAACGCAGCCAGAGTAAACTCAGGTTCCGGTAGTAAAGACATTAATGTTAAGTTAGTAGATAACAAAGGAGCTTGGCAGCTTATTCTTTAGTTGCAGCTTAAACGATAATGGCCGATAAAGAACATTCTTCACTCCCCTCAGACTCAGCTGATAGCAAAATAAGCAGCACAGTAGTAGCCAGCAAATCGAGCAAGGACTTGTGGGATAAGATTGAAATTATCACACGTCCCATTGCTGCACTTTTAACCGCAATCCTCATAACCATTATTGGCTATTTTGGTCAAAGCACCCTGACAGAATTATCGCTTCAGGAGCAGAATGCTAGACTATATACAGAGCTTTTAGCGCGTAGGGAGGATGCAGAAAGTTCGCTCAGGAAAGATATGTTCAAGGAAGTCATGGGAGGGTTTTTCAGTTTGAACGTATCACAAAATCCAGAAAACGATCTATCAAAAAAAGTCCTAAAGTTAGAGTTATTAGCGATAAACTTCGGCGACTCTTTAAGTTTAGGCCCTCTTTTTTCAGAGATGTCTAAGGATATTGAGCGAGTGTTAGAGTCTAATAAAGAGGTGATGATAGATTGGAAAATCACCGCTGGAGCTTACCAAAAAAGACTGCGTTCATTAGCAAAACGTGTTGCCAGCTCACAGTTATCGACTATTTTCCCGACGGGCAGTCCCTTTTCGTTTGAGGTACCCATGGACATTATTGAGGCACAAGCTAACAGCTCAGATTTTAATTATACCTGGCCCTTTGATGATCCCCATGCAAATAGCGATGAACGAAATTTAATCGAACTTGAAGGGATCAAAAGAGAGTTTCAGATCAGCTTTAAAAATGCTAATTATATTGAACAGTCTGTGCAAGTAAAGTTGGTTATTTTTGAATTTGTTAATGAAGAAACAGTCAACGAGGATGGAAAAATTGAAATAAATGAATACCCGGAAAAGGTCACCGATTTAGAATTCACCTTAGATTTTTTCAATTTCCCTCTTATTGACAACACCCGACTATCCAACAATCAGCGCTTCACCTTGATATTGGAAAAATTTGATTCTAACACAATCAAGTTATCCGCTATGGTATTCCCAGGCTTATATGCAAGTCAGCGAGATAAACCATTCTTAAATGAAGCCATTCAAGAGTTGGGTGAGCAAAGAGGTACAAATTCAACGAGACAAGAGGGAAGTACCTCGAATAAACATAAGGAAGAGTTAAGATGAAACTCCTCTTACTAAGCACATTAATAAGCCTGTCTGTATTGTCTGGACATTATCTTCAAGCAGAGCCTTTACCACCGGGTAAATGGTTTGGAATAGTGACGATGCACCATCAACCGGAATTGGAATCAAATTTCAAGGTGATACAAACAGACGAGGAAGAATATAAGATCACCATGTTTTATGATGATCGTCCTTATACTTTCGATAAGCTTGATATTTCAGATGATGAAATAACTTTTGAGTTGGACACGGGGGCAAAATACGATTGTAAATTGGGCAGAAAGGTTAAAAATATTATGTCTGGTAGGTGTACTTTAGATATGGAAAATGAAACCCGGACTATTTTATTGGAAATGCAGCCACTTGAATCCAATGAATCAGAAAGTTTGAGCGCAGGGGAAAGTAATACAAATTAGCATAAGATTACATCCGCTAACCCTTGAAAATAAATCAAAACTTACCGTATACCTATATTGTAAAGAGTCCTGATATTTATATGAAGTGTCCTAGTTAATCAATTTATTTGTAAAAACTTATTAATAGAACATCCCATTAATCGCATTTTTTAACTATTTGACATACGCTTTAGTTAACTCTTTTTAGGATATATATCTTGGGTGTCATTTATGAAACCTGTTTTTATATTTACTTTATTACTGTCGATCCCATTTCTATTTTCTTGTAAAAGTAGCAGTGAAAATATCAATTACACTGGAATAACGGTAAACAGCCTCTATCTTGATAATCAATTTACTAAGCCTTCTTCATTTACATTAGAATCAAAAGAAGAGATTTTCATGCTTGATCATGAAATGATCGCTATGGTTGAGAAAAAAATAAAAAGAAGTTATAGCGCTCAGAAAAAAGCTAAATTATTACTTGAGCATATTTTTTCTCAAGATAATATTGCGCTTAGTTATTTAAGTAATGCGAATGTAACCGCCAGAGAAGCATTCCATAGTAAAACAGCAAACTGTATGTCGCTTACCATTATGGCTTATGCATTAGCCAAGAAAGCAGGTTTAAACGTTGCTTTTCAAGAAGTAGAAATTCCTGAATATTGGGTTAGAAATGGACAATATAACTTATTAACCGGTCATATTAATTTACTCGTAAAAACAAAAGAGCATGGGAATAAAACAACTATCTATGGCACTGATATATTACAAATTGATTTTGACCCTTATGTGATGAAGACATCATTCCCTAAAAAAACAATTAATCAAAATACCGTACTCGCTATGTTTTATAACAATAAAGGCGGGCAAGCTTTAGTTAATAAAAATTATAATGTCGCTTATCAATATCTTAAAGCGGCTACACTAGTAGATAAATCACTCAGTTCAGCATGGGGAAACTTAGCTGTACTTTATAGGTTAACTAAAAATGAACAAATGGCAGAAGATACGTATCGCCATGCCATAGCATTAGAGAGAGATAACTTTACAGCACTCGGTAATCTAGCTATTTTATTAAGGAAAAATTTAGCTATTACTGAAGCTGAAAAAATAGAAAAAAAATTACAAGTTAAAAGAAATAAAAACCCATATTATCATGCTCTTTTAGCTGACGAAGCTTATTATAATAAAAACTATTTACAAGCTATCACCCATTATAAAAAAGCGATTAAACTTAATCATAAAATACACGAATTATATTTTGGTTTGGCAAAAGTTTATTATCAAATGAATAGAATGACGGCGGCAAAAAAAGCTATGAAAACAGCATTACGCCTAAACAAAGTCAAAACGATTGAAAAACAATATATAGCAAAGCTTAACTTTCTTAATTCAAATCACTTTAATTAGTGACGTTGATTCCTATAAAACATATTAATTAATTTTAAGCACTGTAATATTCACGTTATACTATTTCGAATAAGTATAACAATAGGTTAATTGTTGATGGAAAAAAAATTTATCACCGCACAAGAGTTATTAGAAGATTCATTCCGTTTAGCGGCAAAAGTTTTTGACGATGGATTTAGGCCACAATTTATTGTGGGTATCTGGCGAGGCGGTGCACCTATTGGTATTGCTGTTCAAGAATATTTTGATTATAAAAAAGTAGAGACTGATCATATATCAGTACGTACTTCATCTTATTCAGGAATTGACCAGCAAAGTAAAGAAATCACTGTACATGGTTTACATTATATTATTGAAAATGCTAACGCAAATGATGGGTTACTTATTGTTGATGATGTTTTTGATTCAGGCCGCAGCATTAAGACGCTCATTGGTCAGCTTGAGTTATTAATGCGCAATAACTTACCCCAAGACATTCGAATTGCTTGTCCTTGGTATAAGCCCTCAAATAATCAAGTAGATATTTCGCCTGATTATTTTGTCAATGAATCGAAAGAATGGCTAGTTTTTCCGCATGAATTATCTGGCTTAACATCAGATGAAATAATGTCGAGTAAAGGCGATTTAGCGAATATAAAAAACTTATTTATTTAACCTTTTATTTATATAACACACTACGTATGATCAGAAGTTTACCAATACTATTCGCGATACTCTTTTCTAATGTTGTTTATGGATTAGCAGCAAAATCAACGGTAATTTTACTTTCTGTTGACGGCCTGTCTTATAATTATTTAAATAAGTACAAACCTAACAATATTTTAGCTTTTGCTGAATCTGGCGTTAAAGCAAGACTATTGCCTGTTTATCCAAGTAAAACCTTTCCTAATCATTTATCTATTATAACCGGCTCTAATCCAGTAAATCATGGGATAATTCATAATAGATTTTATCACCCAGGATTAGATGAAAAATACTATTTGGGAGCAGGAAAACACAATGATTTATGGCTTACTGCCACTCCGTTTTGGTCTTTAGCTGAAGATAGCCTTATTAAATCAGCTGTTTATTTTTGGCCTGAATCAGAATCAACAAGTTTCACTCCACCCAGTTACAATATCCCATACGATAAAAGCATATCGAATAGAACCAGAGTCGATCAACTTATTGCGTGGTTAAAATTACCTAATAATCAGAGACCCTATTTTATTGCTAGTTATTTCTCCACCATCGACTCAGCCGCTCATAATTTTGGTTTAGATTCCCCTCAGTTAATTACGGCTCTTAATGAATTTGATTTACTATTCGGTTACCTACTTGAAAGAATTAAAACAGAAATTGACTATCCAGTTAATATTATCTTATTGTCCGACCATGGCATGGTACCCATAACAGAAGAAGCCAAGGTACTCACTTCTTCAATATTTAGAGATATTAATCCTAGTGATGATTTATTAACTGTAACTTATAGCGACACTCAGATATTTCTTTATTTTAATAAAAAAAACATTACTCATAAAGCTCGGACAAGTATAGAAAGTAAACTCCGCGAAAATAGAACAAAGTATAAAAATAACTATCGCATATATAGTAAGGGAAACTTTCCACAAGCTTGGAATTTTAATGTGTCTACAGCTATTGTTCCTGATCTGATCATTGAAGCGATACCGCCAGCTACCTTTCATTGGAGAAGTCAGCTATCAGACGTTCACGGTTCAACTCATGGTTTTAACCCAACAGATAACAATCGATTAGATGGCGTGTTTATTGCCGCTGGATCTAATATAGTTAAGGGCAGGGACGTTAAGCCATTTAAAAATATTCATATTTTTCCTCTCATGAGTTCATTACTCGGTATGAATGAGAGAAAAGGAATCGATGGGAAAAAATCGGTATTGAAATCAATTATTAAATAACCAAAAAATTTTACTGTAAAACCAACTTTAAAACTAAAAGTGATAAAGATTAATCTAGCTTTTTTACTCTATAATGGTAATCTTGCTACCAAGTAATCTATTAACAATAATAATCGAAATGAAAAATACTTACATAGCCAGACAAGCTATTTTTAATGAGAAACTAGAAACCATTGGATATGAGTTGTTATTTAGGGATAGTCCGGATAACAAATTTCCTGATGTTGAACAGGATGCTGCTAGCTCAAAGTTAATTATTCAAAATCATATTCATGGTGATATTCAGAAAATAATTATGGGGAAGTTAGGCTTTATTAATTTCACCGAAAACTGTTTAATCCATAAATTTCCATTAATGTTTGATAAAGATTCTATCGTTATTGAATTAGTGGGGCATGAAAAACCGACTAAAAAATTGTTAAAAATCATTAAGTTTTATTATGATAAAGGCTATAAAATAGCATTAACAGAATATGATTTAGCACCACACTGGGACTTACTCTTTCCTTATATTGATATTGTAAAAGTAGATATTGAAAAAATAAACACTAAACGCATAGTACCTGCTGTAGCACGAATGAAACCATTTAACGTTGCAATAGCCGCTGAAAAGGTAGAAACAAAATATCAAAAACAAACCCTTGCAGAAGTTGGCTTTAATTATTTTCAAGGGTTCTTTTATCACGAACCAGAGATAATAGAAGGTCAAACACTAGCGCCGATAAAAACACAAATGTTACAACTATTAAGTGAAACGTTTAATCAGCCGCTTAATTTTGAATCAATTGCAGAAATAATCAGTCACGATGTCAACTTAACTGTTGGTTTATTAAAGATGGTTAATAATGTCGCAACAGGTACTAGAGTAGAGATTACATCATTAAAGCAAGCGGCAGCATATCTAGGTGAAGATAAATTAAGGCAATTTGTTTCTATTTTAGCTCTATCTAACCTCACAACAGAAACGACAGACGAAATGTGTAAACAAGCACTTATCACCGGTAAAATGATGTTTGCATTAAGTGATAAAGGCAAATTTAAATCAGTGAGTGATTTTGCTTTTATTACTGGCTTACTCAGTGCAATTGAAGTTATGTTGTCAATGCCAATGTCTGAAATAGTTAAAACGATGCCGTTAGCCCGACCGATTGAAACAGCATTAGTGAAGCACTCTGGTTTATTAGGGCAATTACTTGATTTAACTACTAGCTTTATACTTGGCCATGAAAACTTACAATCTAATGGTAATTTGATTGAAAGTTTACAAGAATATTCTTTATCTAAAGAAATGGTACAAGAAGAGTTTGTTAAAGCGAGTGAATGGTGCCAAAGTTTAAATATTGAAAGTATATAGATATCATTAAGTAGTCTTTGAATAACTATTTAGTTGATAAGAAAATGTTGATAATTTACCTGTCATTGCGATAAAGCTGACAGGTAAATACTTTGTTTAACCTCAATCTCTATAATACGTTCAGCACCCGTTTTTTCTCTATTACCCCACAAAATATGAGCATTCCCAGTAATAAACACTCCATTTCCTGTTAGAAAATCGGGAAAAAATAAACCAACACGGTTGTCAGATTCGATATTCCCTAAGGTATTAAAAAAACCATTGCCCTTATAATCTGGAAATTTAAGTTTATTGTTTACTACCTTAACAAATCCAGCCTTACCTCCGCGGTGCGATGTATCAATGCCGCTACGTTTATCTGCACTAAAGTCTTTAGTTCTTGATGATATAAAAAAAGTATCAGCACTTTCTATTAGCATTATCGTATTATCATCCATTACTGTTGATATTCGCTCAACAAATTGATGATTTTCGCTAGGTAGTTCCCTCTTTTGAATGTATTTAGGACAATTTCCAAAGCTTTGTTCCACTTGTACCGAGAAGCTTTTGTCGTCGATTGTTTGAATGACACCATTGACTCTATTTCTTCTTTTTGTTGAAAATTGAATACCCAACAGGCCAATTTTTTGTCCTGTGAAAAACTCAAGTGCAAAGGGTTGCAATAAACTAGGTAATTTAGTGAAATGTAAGGTGGTATTATTTGGTGATTGAATAAAACCAGCTTGACCAAACATTGGTATTGGCCAAGGGTATCCATGGTTGTCAACAAGACCTATTATGACGAAAGGTAACTCATTAAAAAATCGTCTATGTTGTTCAGGCATTACTGCCCGAATAAACCCTTTACTATTTTGAGCGACTAATTTGTCAATGCCTAAACGCTTTTGTACGGCAATCTCTGCTAAATGAAATTGAGAATGATCCGATTCGCTCATGTTGTTACCCTTGTTGTTATCAAACGAGTTAAGCTTTTGGCTCGGGTGACCTCGCCATCCCAATAAAATTAGGGTGTTTTTCAATTCTTGTTAACCAAGCTCTAATTGCGGGGTAAGGTTGTAAACTAACACCACCTTCTGGAACATGTGATACGTAGCTATAGCCAGCAACATCGGCTAACGTGATATTGTTACTCGCTAAATAATCACGCTGTGATAATAAAGGTTCAAGTACAGAAAATAGTGCATCTGTTTTCTGTTTCGCTACGTCCCAATCTAAATCAGCGCCAAATACTTTAACTAAACGTACCGCACAAGGACCATATGCAATTTCACCAGCAGCTACTGATAACCAACGTTGTACTTCAGCAAACTTTGTAGGCTCTTGAGGGAACCAGTCGTAACCATCATTATATTTTTTTTCTAAATAGGTAATGATGGCATTCGAGTCTGATAAGGTGAAACCATTGTCATCAATAGCTGGTACTTGGCCAAACGGACTTATTTTTAAATATTCTGGATCTTTATGGGCACCTTCAGCCAAATTAAGATCAATAGTTTCATAGGGAATATCAAGCAAGGCTAACATAAGCTCCACACGATGGCAGTGCCCTGAAATCGGATGACGATATAGTTTTACGGGTGTACTGTTTTTCGGAAATTTTTCATTCATTTTGAGTACCTAATTTGTTGTGAAATTACATAATAATTAAAACTTATCTATTAAATGTAGTTTGAATATTAATTATTCGACAGTTAATTTTTTAACCGTTGAAATTCAATACATTTAACTTGTAGTTTTAGTTGCTTAAATAGTAAAGCCTGACTTATGTTCGAAATACTATAAATGCGATTCTAAAGCCGATGTATTAACTATAATCATGTTACCTATAGAAATAATTAGCTAATTATGAAATTTATTATTACATTTATAGTAATAATGAATTTAAGGGTAGAGGATGAATAATTGGATAAACTTGAGGGAATGAAAGTATTTGTAGAAGTTGCAAAACATAAAAGCTTTATTGGGGCTAGCAAGCATCTAAATTTATCCGCCCCTGCAGTAACACGGTTTATTGCTAATCTTGAAACAACACTGGGGGTTAAGCTTTTTAATAGAACAACTAGACATGTTCGTTTAACAGAGTCAGGTGAACATTTTTTAACGGATACGAAACGTATTTTAGAAGATATTGCGGAAGCAGAATCTGCAGTAACGGGTATATATTCCAAGCCTAGAGGAATATTAACTATCACAGCGCCAGTATTGTTTGGAGAAAAGCATGTATTGCCAATCATCACTGAATATTTAGAGCTTAATCAGGAAGTGACAATAAAAACTTTTTTTTCTGATCGGGTAACTAGTCTAGTCGAAGAAGAGCTAGATATTGCTATTCGCATAGGTCATTTAAAGGATTCCAACCTTTATGCAACGCATGTTGGTAATGTTCGCCGTATTGTTTGTAGTTCTCCTAGCTATTTAAAAAAATATGGTGAACCAATATGTCCTAATGATTTGACCGATCACAGTATTGTTTTTCCAACGACCTTTGAATCATCACCTGTATGGCATTTCATTAAAAATGATAAAAAAGAAGCGGTAAAATTAAAACCAAGGTTACATTGCAATCAAACTAATTCAGCTTTGCAGACTACGATTCAAGGGTTTGGAATAACTCGCTTAATGTCATACCAAGTAGGCGAAGAATTAGAAAAAGGAACACTACAAAGCATATTAACCAGCTATGAAGAAGACCCTTTACCGGTTAATATTATTCGTATAGAAGGTCGTCGTTCCAATGCAAAAATCCGTTCATTTTTGGATTTAGCGACCAAGCGTTTGAAGTCAAATCCACTAATTAATATTAAGTAACCTGATTAATTATTACGTGAGATAGTTGGTGAGATAAACGCTATACTTTTTATTATATATAGTGCCCTTTGCTGACAATGTATATAGGTAAATAAATGAATTTATATAATATTTTACTCGTCAGTCGTTAACTATAAACAAGATATTTAAAGGTTTACCAAGCATAAACAAATAGTACGACAATAGTTGTACTTTATGAGGTGGATCAAAGTCGTGCTTGATATTTTCTCTTTATTGGGAAATTAGGCAAATTAATATGTACAATCATAATAAGGTAGTTCCTTGGTTACACGGGTTTTATCGAAGCAAGCCATTCATAATGAATTTAATAGTCCTGTGGTATTAAATTTTTAATAAGCTCAAACTAGAGGTTGATAACGTTGAACCCAAAATATTTCTTTCTATCTTTTATTGTAGTGCTCATTACCCTTGGGATAGGTGGATTGTATTCTAATTTTAAATATTTATGGGATCAGGAAAAATTCCCCGTAACCATTGCTGTTTCGAAAACCCCTTTGTCTACGCCTTTTTACGTTGCTAAATCGATAAACGCTTTCGAGGATACTTGTGTCACCGTTGAGTATGATGAAGTAATTGGCGGCCAAGCTGCGTTTGAGAAAGTAATCAGTGGTGAAGTTGACTTTGGGACAAGTTCTGACTCGGTTATGGCTTTTCAAAGTTTAACGAAACATTCATTTGTCACCCATGCAATGTTTGTTCAATCAGACAATGATGTAAAATTAATCACTCGATCTTCTGATAACGTTACATCAGCAATGGATCTGAAAGGAAAAAAGGTTGGAGTCACTAAAAACACAGCTAGTGAATATCTATTAAGTACATTGTTAGCGATTGAAGGCCTAAGCATGGGAGATGTTGAGTTATACAATTATAAACCAAAACAATTAGTACAAGCGTTAAGCAATAATAAAGTAGATGCGATTGTTTCTTGGGAACCCTTTGCTTTCAAATTATCCCAGTCTATGGGTCAAAATATAAAAATTCATGATACTAAAAGTCTGAGTACATTGAGCTTTAATTTAATTTCAATAAAACCTGATAGTCAATTAGTAGAAAAAGCTAAATGTGTGATCCAAGGATTGTACAAAGCCATTAATTATATTGCTTCACATCCTCAGCAATCTAAAAAAATAGTCATAGATGAGCTTGATCTAGACTCAGCATTTATCGAATGGGTATGGCCTGATTATATTTTTAAACTGGGATTAAATCAGTCACTCATATTGAGTATTAAATCACAAGCTACCTGGGCCGTGGAAACACAAATGAGAGAATCTACAGAAATCCCCGATTCTGAACGTTTTGTTGATAGTAGGGCATTGTTACAGGTTGAGCCTGGAGCTGTGAATATACTTTTATAAATAGAGATATTTGAATGAAATTTAGTTTACAGCAAAGTATTTATATTTTTACCATAAGCAGTTGTTTATTATTCATTGTTCTAGTAGCCAGTGTTTTTTGGTCAACACACATTATAGACCTTGCTTTTAAACGTGAAACATATGCGCATCAAGTTGAAAACCATACCCATATATTAAAGCTTTTTATTGCCTCAGAAAATATTTATGCCAGCAATTATGATACTGATAATTGGCTAGCTTTAGAGAAAAAATTTAGAAATTTACTGAGACAGTCTCCTAATTTGACGTCAGAACAACTAACCATTCAAAACAGTATTGTAAGCCAAAATAAGAATATACTTCACCTATTCAATGCAATCAGTGAAAATAAATTAGTCAATGCTAATAAGGCCGTTAAAAAACATTTAAAGCTAAGATTAATAACGCAATTAGAAGCGATTCAGTCTGATTCAGTCCATCTGTCCACTATGGTCCAAAAAGATATTAGAAGTGTGATTAGACACCAAATAGTTTTTATTTTATCTATTTTAATTCTAGTCATTTTTATTTTGGCTTATGGTGCTTTTAAGTTAAGTCATATATTTAGAACATCGCTTGATGAAGTTAAAGCCGCTTTTAAAAAAAATCGCACTGGTGACTTTCAAAAAATACAGCTTTCTAACAAATCTGATGAATTTATCAGTATCGTCAATGCATTTAATGCAATGAATAAAGAATTAAATGAAACGACTATTTCTTTGGCAGCAGTGCAAAAAATTGTTGATGAAAGAACGCAAGTCTTAGAAAACTTATCTAAAACTGACTCCTTAACCAATGTAGCAAACCGGCGTGCATTGTTTGAAAGAGGAAGTGCTGAGTTTTCTCGCTCACAAAGAATGAAAAGCCAATTGGCAGTCATTTTATTAGATTGTGATTTCTTTAAAAAAATAAACGATCAGTATGGACATTTATTTGGGGATGAAAGTTTGAAACACCTTACAAAAATCTGTACTGACGAAATACGAAATATTGACTTTTTTGCTCGATATGGTGGAGAAGAGTTTATTATCCTTTTACCAGATAGCGACTTAAATGCCGCTGTGGAAACAGCTAAACGAATTCAACGTTCTTTAGTGAATAAACCTTTATCATTTGATGGGCAAGAAGTTTATATGACAATAAGTATAGGAATTTGTACCGTTAATGATAAACATGCTAATTTTGAGCAATTGATAAATGATGCTGATGATGCGATGTATCAAGCTAAATCGAATGGCCGTAATAGAATTGAAATATTAGGAGATAACATCTCGCATTAATACGAGATTAATTAGTAGTTCAAACCATGCCCAAGGGGAAACAATAGGGGATTTTCATTACTTTTTTCTGATGAATAAGCAAGAGGCCAGGAAAAAGAGAGTTTGCCTTGAAAGTTAAAGTCGCCAAAAAGCATATCACTGACTCCTTGACCTTCTGTTCCAGGTAACCAAGCAGCGATAAAAGCAGCGGACTTTTCTAGCTCAGAATTAATAATTAATGTTCTACCTGAGATTAAAATAACCACAACGGGTATGCCTTTATCGGTAATTTCTTTGATGAGTCGATAATCTTCTGGATGTGATTTTTCTAATGCTAATGAGTCAGCATAAGGTTTTGAAATATTTATTTGACCGTTTATCTGTGATCCGGCTTCTGTAATGAGGTTATCACCATGCCTAATGTCACCTAAGCCTTCAGCATATGGGTACTCACCCACAACGACTATGCCAATGTCATAATCTGTAGCTGATATTGCGGTAAGATCATTCGTGTTTTTTAATATCGCATTAGGCGCAACTTCCGCTATACCTTGCCAGATAGAAGTTGCCCCTTGAAACTCATCATTTCCTGATACGCCTTGCCAGTCTATAGTGAAACCTCCACATTGATGACCGATGTTGTTAGCATTTTTTCCTGTAACCAAAATGCGAGCCTCTTTGCTTAAAGGAAGCGTATTTTGTTCATTCTTTAACAGAACAAGTGATTTTCTAACGGCTTCTCTAGCAACCTCTCTATGTTCAGGCGAGCCAAAACTAGTATGATTTGCCAAAACCCGTTCACATGGACAAGGAATTTCAAACAAACCACTAGCAAATTTAACTGACAATATTCGCCTCACGGCATCATTTATTCTTGAAATCTGGATGGTTCCTAATTCAACATGGTTGAGTATATACAGAATAAATTGCTTCCAGTTTGCCGGTAACATAAACATGTCAATTCCTGCATTTACTGCTTGTGCAACGGATAAATAAATATCATCACTGAGATAATCAACGCCATCCATGTCAGAAACGATGAAGCCAGAAAAATTTAATTGTTGTTTTAGTACATCGGTAAGTAGGTATTTATGACCATGACATTTATCACCATTCCAACTATTAAATGACGCCATAACTGTCATTGCGCCGGAATCTATAGCGCTTATATATGGGTTGATATGTGTTTTATATAGTTCTTCCCACTCAATATTTGCATCACCTTGATCAATGCCATGAGAAGTCGCGCCATCACCTACCCAATGTTTAATACAGGCTATCACGCCTTCACCATGGAGATTTCCTTGCATTGAGTCTATTATATTACTCGCATATTTACTGACTATTTCAGGAGTTTGAGAGTAACTTTCATAAAAACGGCCCCATTGAGTATTTTGTGCAACAGCCAGGTTAGGGGCAAAAACCCAGTCAATTCCAGTGGCGAGTACTTCTTTTCGGGTTATTTCTGCGATACGCGTTACTAAATTGACATCCTCAGCGGCACCTAAACCTATATTGTGAGGAAAAATAGTAGCCCCTTTTAGGTTATTATGACCATGGATGGCATCAACGCCATAAAGTATTGGAATGGCTAAGTGATTATCATCTTTGAACATTGATGCTTGCCAATAGCTGTCTGTTATTTTAAGCCAACTTTCAAGGTCATTATTCTCAGGCCAAGACCCAGCCCCACTCATTACCGAACCCAAATGATATTTCATTACCTCTTCAGGCGTACAATTTTGCCGTTCAGCTTGGATCATTTGCCCAACTTTCTGTTCCAATGTCATTTGTGACATTAGCGTATTAACTTGTTTAATTACTGATGGCTTATTAAGTAACGACTGCATGGTTTTAATTTTCCAGTTAGTTGTAAATAAAGCGTACTGTTAAAATAATATAAACTCAAAAAAGAAGCTTAGCTATAAATTTTATTTATGCGGCGGTATTGAGTTTATTATATTCGGTAAATTTGTTATCAATGTTAGATTATATTTTTGCCTCATGCTCGGGGCAAAAAACTTCAAATTCTGTTTTCAGTTCAGTATCAGAGTTACCACCAATCCAAACATTAAATAAACCCGGCTCTGTTTTAAAATCCATATGTCGATCGTAGAAAGCCAGTTCATCGGTATGTAGTGTAAAAGCAATAGTTTCACTTTTGCCTGCAGGTAAAAAAATACGCTTAAAGCCTTTTAGCTCTTTTACTGGGCGAGTGACGCTACCAACTAAATCTCTGATATATAGCTGAACAACTTCTTCTGCATTAAAATTACCTGTATTCGTGATGGTTGCCTCTATTTTTAAACTTGCCCCCATCGGAATACAATATTCATTCACCTTAATATTCTTATACTCAAATTGAGTATAAGAAAGGCCAAAGCCAAATGGGAACAAAGGTGAGTAGTGAGTATCTAAATGAGTACTCGTCATCCCTAATGACGTTTGAGGTGCTTTTGTTTCAATTTGATTTATGTCAACATAAGACTCTTCAGACGCGGGTCTACCGGTATTCTTTTGTCCATAGTAAAGGGGTATTTGTCCTACAGTTCTTGGAAAAGTTACTGGTAGTTTTCCCGATGGACACTCCTCACCGAATAAAAGTTCGGTAATTGCTGGCCCGCCCATTGTTCCTGGATGCCATGCAAAAAGTACCGCATCCACTTTGGAGAGAATAGGTTGTAAGGTTATTGGTCTACCAGCCATAATCACCAGTACTATCGGTGTACCCGTTTCATAAATAGCGTTAATTAATTGTTCCTGACAACCGGGCAAGTTGATATTGGATCGACAGTGGGCTTCTCCTGACAAAATAGCTTCTTCACCAAGTATCATCACTGCAATATCAGCAGATTGGGCAAACTGAACCGCTTCATTAAAACCATCGTGGTGATTACAACGTGAGGTTTCCATACCAACAGCAAATTTAACGTCGACTGAATCTTGCACATAGTCTTTTATAGCGCTGAGACAAGTTATGGATTGCTTCGCTTTGCCATCAAATGCCCAAGTGCCTAGTTGTTCGTAACCATCGTCAGCTAAAGGGCCAATGATTGCTAATGTATCTATTGTATTTTTTGACAATGGCAAAATTTGTTTATTATTTTTCAGTAATACACAGCTTTTAGTTGCCGCTTGTTTAGCAATTGATAGGTGGAAACTATTTAAATGCGTTGTTGACCTGGGTGACTCGACAATAGGTGAATCAAAAAGTCCCAGATCAAATTTTAATTTTAGGATTCGACTCACCATAATATCGATTTGTTCAATACTAATTTTTTTACTTTGAATGAGCGATTCTAAATGTTGCTCGTAATTATCACTGGCCATCTCCATATCAACACCCGCGTCGCAGGCCTCGAACGCAGCTGACTCTTTATCTGAAGCAAAACCATGAGTTATTAACTGAGAGATAGATTCCCAATCACTCACTACGGGGCCATCGTATTGCCATTCGGTTCGTAATATATCGTCGAGAAGCCATTTATTTCCGCTAACCGGAACACCATTTAGATCACTAAAAGATGTCATAAATGTTGAAATCCCTGCGTCTGCGGCTGCTTTAAAAGGCGGCATATACACATTTCTAAGTTCATTTTCGGGAATGTTAGTGGTGTTATAATCACGTCCGCTTTCGCTTGCACCGTAACCAACAAAATGTTTTGCACAAGCGGCTATTGATGTGTCATCAGATAGATTGGCCCCTTGAAACCCTTTCACCATAGCTAGGCCAAGTGTAGAGCATAAATAAGGATCTTCTCCTAGGCTTTCTGCAATTCGCCCCCAACGAGGATCTCGGCTAATGTCTATCATGGGGGCAAAAGTCCAGTTAACACCACTATTTGACGATTCAATTGCAGCTATTCTTGAACATAGTTCAACCATATCAGATGACCAAGACGCTGCTTGACCAAGGGGGATTGGAAAAATGGTATTAAACCCGTGGATAACATCACGGCCAATTAAAAGTGGAATGCCTAATCTACTTTCTTGTGTAGCAATCTTTTGAAGTTTGTTAATGACAACAACATCTACTTCATTGAGAACAGAGCCAACAAGTCCTTTATTTATCGCCGAGTCTAGTGTTTCAGAATCATTGTTTAGTTGACTCATTTGGCCAATTTTTTCTTGTAATGTCATTTGAGATAACAGTGAGGTAACGTAAGAGCTATTGCTTGTATCTTGGGTGTTATATGTCTGTTGATGGATGTTAGTTGGCATTGGTTTACCTTAAAATAAATAGCAATTTTTAAATTCGAACGATCAACAAATTCAAGTAAGACGGAAAAACAGCCTATTTTTGGAGATTAGTACGACTGTAAATGGATACAACTAAAATACGGTAAAATGGACTATTCATGAGTTTATCTGGACTATTTATAATTGTTTTTTAATTAAACACACTTTAAGCGAGTCACTATAACTGTATAAATACGTCACCTTTATCAGCTAAAAAAAAAGTTATATTATTGGCGTGACCACTTCATCGCTATAAAATAACCACTCATCGCTTTTATATTGTTTATGATTTACATTTATATATTGTCAGAGACACCTATATAATTGAATGTGTATTCCTGCTTATCGATAAAAGGACATTTCATTCAACAATCATTTTGACGGAATAGCGCTTTATGAGTACGCAAGAACATTTTGAAACAGCCTCTAAAGATAAAATTTCAACAATACAAAAAATCATCTATGGTTTTGGCGCATTCGTAAATAACTTACTGGGGGCGGCTATTGGAACAATGACCATTGTGCTTAACCTAGGACTAGGGATGAATCCTGCTCTAGTGGGATTATTAGGCGCTTTACCACGTTTAGTTGATGCCTTTACCGATCCGCTGATGGGTTATATTTCGGATCATACTAAATCAAAGTGGGGCAGACGTCGCCCCTATATATTAGCGGGTGCAGTTCTCGCCGGTATTGCTTTTGCCCTGTTGTGGCAACTACCCAGAGATCAAAGTGAAAGCTTTTATTTTTGGTTTTTCTTAATCGGTTCGATTATTTTTTATCTTGCTTACACCGTTTTTGCAACACCTTGGGTTGCATTGGGTTACGAGTTAACCCCTGATTACCATGAACGTACTCGTATTATGGCTGTGCAGAACTTTATGGGACAGTTTGCTTGGTTATTTGCACCCTGGTTTTTATTGTTTATGCAAAATAAATCCCTTTTTAGCGATATGATCGAAGGTGCCAGTTGGTTGGCGGTTATCATTGGAATATTCACTATTTGTGTGGGTATCTTACCCGCAATATTTCTTTCTGAACGTATGAGCCCAATGCCTACAGCAACGGGCACGACGAAAACAGATTCAGATAACGCATCACAACCTACTAAATCAAAGAAAGTGAGTGAGGCTGCTAAAGACTTTTTTAAAGGTTTTTTAATTACCCTTAAATTTAAGCCCTTCCTTAGTTTATGTGCTGCAACCTTCCTCGTATTTAACGGCTACATGATGGTTTCAGCGTTCCAAAGTTACGTTATTATTTATTATGTGTTTGGTGGCGATCAGGCGTTAGGAGCAGAGTATGTAGGTTGGGCTGGAACTGTTTCATTTATTGCCACATCTTGTGCGATTTTCATTGTGACTAAATTATCGACTCTCTATGGGAAAAGAAAAGCATTTTTCATTACCATTGCTGTTTCGATATTCGGTTATGCGCTGAAATGGATTTGTTTTACACCAGACAACCCGATATTAGTGATTATTCCACCAATATTCTTCTCGTTTGGTTTAGGCGGTTTATTTACGCTGATGGGCTCAATGGTAGCCGATGTGTGTGATCTTGATGAATTGGAAACAGGTGAGCGTCGTGAAGGAATGTTTGGCTCAATATATTGGTGGGTTGTTAAATTAGGTATGGCAGCTGCGATGGCCGCAGGTGGTTTCTTACTTCATGCTACAGGCTTTGATGTAGCGTTAGGCGGAGCACAATCTGCAGATACATTATTCTATATGCGTATAGCCGATGTGTTTGTGCCAGTGCTTTGTTCAGTGATTGCTATTTGGATGGTATCTACTTATCCGATAACTGAACAAATGGCTCATGAAGTGCGTCAGAAACTTGAAAAACGACGCGGTCAAACGGACGTTGATGATAGTACCCCTGATGAAAATCCAGAAGTCGTCGTTACTTAACTCCTATCGACCAGCATCACTATGATGTTTCGTCATTCAATAAAGGCCTTTGTATAAGGCCTTTATTTTGTTTTTTAATAGGGGTAATTCTGGTTAATACTTGAAACTGTTGTTCTTTTGGGGTTGTTTTTACTACTATTACAATAACCTTGTGATAAAGGTTTATTCGAGGTTATTGATTTCAATAACGTCTCTATATGGATGTATCCTTTTAGATAATGCCAGAGCATGCTCAACTGAAAACCATTGGCTTTATCAATGTCTTGCCTAAAGGCGTTTCTAATTGCAGATAAATCAAGCCGCTTGAAGTGAAAAAGGTATAGGCTTGGTGCTAGTGTTAATGACAGTAATTGCGTAAAAACCCCTCAAGGTTGACCGAAATAGCGTTATTCCAGTGAAGACTAAGCTTGCTTTAAAGGTCAACAAAGCATCATATAAAATAGAAATAAATTCTTATGATAAAAAGAAAAAACACCATCAAAAAAAACAAGTTCCCCTTGTTTTGTCCATTTCAACTTTCCACCATACCGCCTTACCGTATTTTAATGCTAATCAGTAAATTGATGTGCTAAAACTTAATCAGCTCATAACATTAATTTATTTGCGACTGTATTTATATTCACGTTAGTTTTTTTAAAAGGCAACGAAAAATCAAGATGAAAAAGATTGTGAATAATAAATTTGGATATCTCTAGGGGGAAAATATGAAAATTAAAAGCAGTGTTAATTTTAAAACACGAGGCTTGGCAACAACAATAGGCTTAGCGGTAACATTAGGTCTTGCAGGTTGTGGTGGTGATGCCGCAACTGAAACTAAGTCAAATAGTGTTGATCCTACTCAACCAGTTACCGATTGGAAAATGGTGTGGAGTGACGAGTTTGATGGCAGCACAATTAACAGCCAAAACTGGACTCATGAAATTGACTGTAACGGCGGTGGTAACGGAGAGAAACAATGTTACACCGATAACGCAGAAAACTCTTATGTGTCAGACGGTATATTAAGTATTGTTGCTTTACCTGCTGAAGCAGGCGCAACTTTACCTTACACATCAGCACGTATCACAACTCAATATAAAGCCGACTTTAAATATGGTCGTATAGAAATGCGAGCAAAAGCTCCTTCAGGGCAAGGTAGTTGGCCTGCATTTTGGATGATGCCAACAGATTCTGAATATGGCACATGGCCACTTTCTGGTGAACTTGATATTTTTGAATCGGTTAATTTAGGTGCAGCCAGAGATGATGGTAGTGCAGAAAACCATATTTATGGAACACTGCATTACGGTAAGGCTTGGCCTTTAAATTCTCAATCTGGGCAAGCTTATAGCCTAGAAAGTGGCGCTAACCCCGCTGACGATTTTCACACTTACGCGGTAGAGTGGCAAGAAGGAGAAATCCGTTGGTATATGGATGACTACTTATATGCAACACAACGTCAATCAAAACTTCGCTACGACGATGAAGGCAATGTTTTAGCGATGACTCATAAAGGTTGGTTCACAGAGTACTTTGATCAAGTATCAGGGAATCTTGAAACACATTGGGATTCAGCTCCTTATGACAAAGATTTCTTTTTAATCCTTAATTACGCCGTTGGTGGTGATTGGCCTGAAAACGTGAATGAGTTAGGTGTTGATGCTACTGCGTTTAATGCGACAAATAAATACGAGGTTGATTACGTAAGAGTTTACCAATGTATGGCTGATACTGACACAGGTAAAGGCTGTGAAACGGTAAGAGCTGCTTACGATGTAGAAGCAGATGAAGACAACCTTAACGGTGCTTTGGTATTAGGTAAAGCGCCTAATCCTCCAATAGCAACTACTGGCGGTGGCTTACCTGATCTGGATGTTTTTAGTGATGCAGATACTGATTTTGAAGCCGGTCATTGGGCGGCTAGCGGTGATATTACAGTTGAAGAGGTCGATGCGGGTGGTGATTACGGCATCGTTAAACAGTTTACCTTTAACACTGATGAAGGTCTTGGCTATTTCCAAAGTGGCAATGATACAACTAATGTTAGTGGATACACCAATATTGAGTTTGACGTATTCGTAGTCAACGACAACGGCGCGACTGACTTTATCTTTAAAATGGATTGTATCAACCCATGTAGCTCAGGCGATTATCCTCTTACTAAGCCAGCAGAAGGTGTATGGACATCATACAGTATTCCGTTAGCAGACTTGGTAGCACATAGTGGCGATACCTTAGATTTATTTAGTGTCAATACACCATTAGCATTCTTCCCTACTTGGGGTACTCAGAGCGGTTTTATTGCGCAAATAGATAACGTTCGCTTTACTGCACCTTCCGAAGCAGCTAGCTTAGAAGTTTTTGATGACGCAGATACTGAATTTGTAGCGGGTCATTGGGCGGCTAGTGGTGATATTACGGTTGAAGAAGTTGATGCAGGTGGTGATAACGGTAACGTTAAACAGTTTACCTTTAACACTGATGAAGGCCTTGGCTTTTTCCAAAGTGGCAATGACACAACTAATGTTAGCGCTTATACCACTATCGATTTTGATGTCTTCGTAGTCAACGATAACGGCGCGACTGACTTTATCTTCAAAATGGATTGTATCAACCCATGTAGCTCAGGCGATTATCCTCTTGCTAAGCCGGCGGAAGGTGTATGGACATCTTACAGCATTCCGTTAGCAGATTTGGTTGCTCATACTGGCTCTACCTTAGATTTATTTAGTGTAAACACACCGTTAGCATTCTTCCCTACTTGGGGTACTCAGAATGGTTTTATTGTGCAAATCGATAACGTTCGCTTTACGACACCTGGCACTGTATCTACCTTAGAAGTTTTTGATGAAGTAGATACTGAGTTTGTAGCCGGTCATTGGGCGGCTAGTAGTGACATTACGGTTGAAGAGGTTGATGCGGGTGGTGATTACGGTAACGTTAAACAGTTTACTTTTAACACTGATGAAGGTCTTGGCTTTTTCCAAAGTGGCAATGACACAACCAATGTTAGCGGCTATACCAGCATTAAATTTGATGTTTTCGTAGTCAACGACAACGGCGCGAGTGACTTTATTTTCAAAATGGATTGTATCAACCCATGTAGCTCAGGCGATTACCCACTTACTAAACCGGCAGAGGGTGTATGGACATCATACAGCATCCCGTTAGCAGACTTGGTTGCACATACTGGCTCTAGTTTAGATTTGTTCGCTGTAAATACACCGCTTGCATTCTTCCCTACTTGGGGTACTCAGAACGGTTTTATTGTGCAAATAGACAACGTTCGGTTTGAGTAATTCGCTTATTGATTGAACCTGTTAACCCTGGGGAACGTTAAATCTAGGGTTAATAGCTAAGCGTTTTACCGTGTCGATAACGTAAGAATCGACGAGTAATAGGATGTTAAGAAAAATAAAACATTATTATACTTTAAAAAATATATGTGAAGGTTACTTATGAAACATACAATATTTAGCAAAACTCGAGCTGCGATGGCAGTATCGATGATACTTGGGACTACAGTCTCTATGGCTTCATGGGCACAAGAAGCGCCAGAAGAAGAAGTAGAAGTAATTCAAGTCACAGGAATTATGAGCAGTTTAACGCGTTCATCAGCGTTAAAACGAGAAGCGTCTGGCGTAATGGATGTTATTTCTGCTGAAGATATGGGTAAATTCCCAGATACAAACTTAGCTGAATCATTACAGCGTATTACTGGCGTAACAGTTAGTCGTTCAAATGGTGAAGGTAGCCAAATTACCGTTCGTGGTTTTGGTCCTGAGTTTAACTTAATTACACTTAATGGCCGACAAATGCCAGGTACTGGTAATTCTCGTTCATACAGTTTAGAGAACGTAGCTTCAGACGGTGTTAGCGCACTTGAAGTTCAAAAAACAGCGCGTGCATCAAACCCAAGTGGTGGTTTGGGCGCAACTGTAAATATTGTTACGGTTAAACCATTTACTAGTCCAGGCGAGAAATATGTAATCTCAGCAAAAGGTATTTATGACTCGTCTAATGTAGAGGGGGATGATATTACCCCTGAATTCTCAGGCTTATACAGTAATACATTCGCCGATGACACCTTGGGTTTCGCCGTATCATTCTCTCATCAACAACGAGATTTCCAGCAACAAGCTGCAGGCATTCAAGGTTGGCAGTATCAGGCTGATGATGCGCTTCCTGACTTAGATGCTGACAAAGTTATTGATAATCGTGATGAAAATGCTGCAGCAGGTGCATTCTTTCCGCGTGATATTTCTTACGCGGTTAACAATGTAGAACGTGAAAGAACCAACGCCAACGTTACCTTTCAATATGCAGCAACTGATGACGTTATACTGACACTTGATTACAACATGGGTACATCAACTACGGGGAGTAACTCTCTTGGTTGGGGTCAATGGCATGATTATGGTGGCAACATTAATGCCTACGAATTAGATGAAAATGGCACGGTATTGTTCGCCGACTTAGCTGGTAATGATGGTTCTTATACGGCAAATCGTAATACGACCGAAACGAATGAAAGCTCAATTGGTGTTAATATCGCATGGCAAGCAACAGATGATCTAAGTTTTTCAGTCGATTACCACAATTCTGAAAATGAAATTGATAATGGTAAAGATAAAGGCATGGATGGTACGGGATCATTAGTGTTTGGTTCAGATCAGTTAACGACTAAGCATTATGACTTTAGAGAAGGTGATATTCCACAAGGCACAATCTTCTGGAACAACGGTACTACGACACTTGCACCAAGTGAAATGGATTCACATTTTAGCCAATTTATTCACAGCCCAGGTAAGTCTGAAATTGAACAACTACAAATTGATGGTTCATGGGAAAATCCTGAAGAATCGCCATTAATGTCAGTTAACTTTGGTGTTGCCCGTACTGAACAAAGAATTGGTGGTTCAAGTGCATGGAGTGGTCTAATTGGTGGTTTCTTGTTTAACCCAAATTACTCTGCTGCTTTTCCTGATAGTATGTTTGAATACCAAGACACAAGTGGATTTTTAGATGAGTTTTCAAATGGTAGTAGCCCAATAGGGGCTGGATACTATTATACTTTTGATTTTAACGAGGCGGTTGCTCGCTCAGAAGCCTTCTTAAATAGTGACACGTTAGGTGACGACTATTTTAGTACAGACCCTTATCGTGATGGTAGTGTTCGAGCATCAGGATTTGTTGAAGAAGATACTACTAGTATATATGCATCGGGTTTATTTGAATTTGAGGTTGCTGATTTACCCGTTATGGTAAATGTTGGTGTACGTTATGAAGAAACTGAAGTAAGAAGTGAAGTTTTACAAGACGTGCCAACAGATGTTTGGTGGCTAAGTGCTTCGGAGTGGCACACGCAATATGAATCGGGTGAAAATAACTTTTACAAGGAAGCAGGTGAATATGACGTTCTTCTTCCTATGATTGATATTAAAGTTGAGTTAACTGATGACGTTGTTGCTCGTGCATCTTGGGGGAAAACTATTTCTAGAGCACCTTTAGGTAATTTAGCAGGTGGTTTATCGTTAAGTGCTAGCCCAGGGCTAGAAGGGCGTACTGGTGGTCAAGGTGATACCGGCTTAGAACCATTTGAATCTACCAACCTTGATCTTTCTTTAGAGTATTATTACGCAGAAGGTAGCTATGCTTCGGTGGGTTACTTTAGAAAAGAAGTTAAAAACTTTATCAGTACTGAGCGATTTGATGCTCAATATGAAGGGATACGCGATATAGCTGCAGGACCACGTTATGCGCAAGCTTTAGCCGACCTTACTACAGCAGGGCAGCCTACAGACGGTGAATCTATTCGTTTGAAAATGATAGAAAATGGTGCTGTTGTAAATTCACAAGGTTACCTTACGCCTAATTCTGATGATCCACTGATGGACTGGAAGATCAGTAAGCCATTTAATACACCTGAAGATAAAACGGTTGACGGTATTGAAATTGCTATACAACACTTTTTCGGTGAAACCGGTTTTGGTTTTGGCGCAAATGCTACCTTTGTAGACGGTGATGTAGAGTTTGATGTGGATGACATCACCAAAGTTGACAATATTGTAGACTTAGAACCACAAACTCCGTTAACAGGTTTAGGTGATTCAGCTAACTTCCAAGTGTTTTATGAAAAAGATGGTTTGTCAGTAAAAGCGACTTACGCATGGAGAGACTCGTATCTTCTTGGTGTAGGCCAAGATCAAGGCTCTTCTGATAATCCTCCTCAGTTTGCTAAAGAGTATGGTCAAGTTGATATGAGTATTAACTATGATATTGACGAAAACTTTACGGTATTTGCTGAAGGGTTAAACCTAACGAATGAAACAGAAGAAGGTTATGGTCGATATGAAGAGCAATTTCTTTTTGCTCGTCAATATGGTCCAAGATACACCTTCGGTGTTCGTTATAGCTTTAAGTAAACTCGTACTTTAAGTAGTGTAAATGAATAGGCCTATATTGTTTTTCGATATGGGCCTATTTTTTTATAGGGTTTATCTGCTAAAAGCCTTATAAAAATCACCTTTCATCTTAAAGAATCAAATCATCGATGCTTATTATATTATTCTAAGAGAGATCTTATGTTAACCGTTCGAGAAAAAATAGCTTATGGCTTAGGTGATACCGCCAGTAATATTATTTTCCAAACAGTGATGATGTTCCTGTTAATTTTCTATACCGATGTTGTTGGTATTTCGCCCGCCATTGTAGGCACGATGTTTCTAGTTGTTCGTTTATTTGACGCGATAACAGATCCTCTTATGGGTGCACTTGCCGACCGTACTAAAACACGTTTTGGCCAATTTAGACCTTATTTACTTTGGTTAGCTGTCCCTTTTGGCATTATCTCAGTTATGGCGTTTACCACCCCTGATTTATCAGGTAACGCTAAAGTGATTTACGCCTTCGTTACCTATACATTACTGATGATGGCCTACACCGCAATAAATATTCCTTATTCAGCGTTAGGGGGGGTTTTAACCGCACAACCTTCTGAACGTGTATCAGTTCAAACCTATCGTTTTGTTTTGGGTATGTTAGGCGGTTTAATCGTCGCATCAGGCACTTTGCCATTAGTGGAGTACTTTGGTAATGGCGATAAGGCCAAGGGCTATCAGTTAACAATGACCGCTATGAGTATTTTAGGTGTGGTAATGTTTTTATTATGCTTTAGTGGCACGAAAGAGCGTGTATCCGTACCTGAAGGACAAAAGTCATCATTTTTTGATGATTTAAAATCACTGTGGAAAAATGATCAGTGGAGAATATTGTGTCTTGCTGGTTTGTTTTTACTGACGGGACAGGTATTAAGGGCAACGTTAGCCATTTACTATGTAAAGTATGTACTTGAACTTGAAGATCAAATTACTTTATTTATCACATTGGGCATGATTGGCAGTATTTTAGGCTGTGCATGCGCCCAATTTATCGCTAAAAAAATGTGCAAAATTAAGGCTTACATTACTCTACAACTGATTGCTGCATTCATTTGTGTACTCAGCTATTTTGTCCCTAAAGATCAAGTTGTTATTGCTTTTACTTTGTTTTTTTTATGGAGCTTCTTTTTACAAATGGCGACGCCGTTATTATGGGCGAAAATGGCAGATACCATTGATTATGGTCACTGGAAAACTGGTATACGTATTACTGGCATGATCTATTCTGCCGTGGTGTTTTTTATTAAATTAGGGGTTGCTTTTGGCGGTGCTTTTGCGGGCTGGTTATTAGCCTATTATGGTTATCAGGCTGACGTTGAACAAACAATAATAGCTAAAGAGGGCATATTATTGTCATTTACCGTTTATCCTGCTTTGGGCTCAATACTGGTTGCCTGGGTAATGCGTTGGTATGTCCTAGATAAACAGAAAGTTGAGGAAATTCATGCAGAGTTAAATAACACGCTAACCCAATAAGTAATCAAGACGATGTTTAATGCGTTACGACTTAAGACTTAACGTATTAAACATACCTAAAGAGGTGGATAATGAATAAATTCAAGTTATTGAATACGAGTGGGTTTAGCGAATTGATAAGAATGCTTTTTCCTATTCCGGTTAAAAAGGCGAATACAATGGGTTGTTCATTGCTGTTGCTAAATACTTTTTTTATCTCGGGTTGTGGTGGCAAATCAGAGCCAGAAATAATTGTTGAGCCAGTGCCTGTACCTATTATTGAAAGTACCAATTTAAACGAGTTCTCGTTTTTAAAAGAAAACAATCCTGATCTTAATAATGATATTTACTTAGATATTGAGAGTAACCCCGTCAAAGGGAGAATTACCTTCAATATAGATGTCGATAATCTTATTGCTACATTTAGCCATGAAGGCGCTGAGGTTAGTGTGAATGATGTGATTCAAACTAACAGTTCATCGAGCAATGATTTTACCGACATTGTTACGTATACCGTTAAAACTACAGGCGGCTCTCTAGAAAATTATCAAGTAGACCTAACTAAATTTACTGGCTTACCCATTGTTTATCTTGCTACAAATAACAATGCAGCAATTGATTCGAAAGAAGAATATATTGAAGGCAATGTATCATTAGATGGTGGTCGATATACTGAAAACTTGTCTCCAGCGGCGATGAAAATTAGAGGGCGAGGCAATTCAACTTGGGGTCATCCTAAAAAGCCTTTTCAAATGAAGTTTGATGATAAGACTGAATTTTTAGGCATGCCCGCGGATAAAAAGTGGTTGTTTCTTGCTGAGTATTCTGACAAAACCATGCTTAGAAACAGAGCCGCATTTGAGATGGGCTATATTAGTTTGCTTGACTGGACTCCTCAAAGTGCTTTTGCTGAAGTTTATATCAACGGTGAATATAACGGTACTTATCACATTACTCAAAAAGTTGAAGAATCGAATAATCGACTGGTGTTAGGGGATACGGGCTATTTATTAGAAATTGATCAGCTCGAAAGGCTTGATGTAGACGATGTTTATTTTTATACCGATAACTTTCTAATTAACATAAAAGAGCCATCAATAGATGTGGGGAGCGCAGAATATCTTTATGTAGACGATCTGATCAATGAATTTGAAACTGTATTACACAGTAGCCAGTTCAAGGATCCGATATTGGGTTATGCAAAATTCATCGATGTTAATAGTTTCATCGACTGGTACTTAATCAGTGAAATAACTAAAAATGTCGATTCTCAATCTTTCTCAAGTATTTACTTAAATGTTATGCCAGGCGAAAAAATCAAAATGGGTCCACTCTGGGATTTTGATTTGTCTTTCGGTAATGTCGATTATGCGGATAGTCAATATGCTGCAGGCTTTTGGGTGAAGAATCACCCTTGGTATGCCAGGCTTTTTCAAGATCCTGACTTTGTAAATAAAATCAACGAGCGGTTTAAATTTTTTAGAAACAATCAAACATATATTTTAGATAAAATAGATCAACAGGCAGATGCACTTAAATGGGCTCAGCAAGAGAATGACGATCAATGGCATACTATAGGGACTTATGTATGGCCAAACCCAGTTGTTTTAGGTTCTTATCAGGAAGAAGTCGCACATTTAAAGAATTGGTATACAAGGCGAATGAACTGGTTAGAAAGTGCTTTGGAAAATTTAAAATAACTGAGGATTTATTACGGCGTGTTAATACACGCCGTAAATCGTTAATTTTATTAAGTGAGTAACTTACCTTATTTTGACGCCATTACCCTTTTTGGTGTCCGATCAACATTAAACAATCCCCAATGTTTTTCAGCGCCATCTAGATTAGCGGGGTTGCCTTTCCATGGCTCATCAAATGCTTCGAAAAAGAAAAACGTAGTGTTTGTCTTTTTTGCCCACTGCTGAATATCATCAAAATAACGTTTCTGATTAATTTCACTGGCTTGCTGAGGGAACTCTTTAGCCGTGGTTGCCCAACCACCTTCTAAAATAGCTATAGGCTTATTTGGTAAGGCTTGATGCACCTTTTCGATATTTTTAATAGTGTAAGCAAGTGCTTCATTGATGGTTTTATTTTCCCAGGCCGGGTAGGTGTGTACGCCGATAAAATCCACTTCTGCTGCCAGTGACGCACCATCGCTGATCCACCATTCATAATTATCAGCGACGGTAACAGGCTGATGAATACTTTGTTTGACGTGGCGAACATAATTTATGATGCTAGTTAGCGTGACCATGTGATCATTCCATTCAACTAGGGCTTCGTTACCGACGTTGACGGCAATTATGATATCTGCATATTGTTTGGCTAAGTCAATGCCGTGCTGAATTTCTTGGCTATTGATTAATTTATTAGCCGACAGCTTTGATTCTTCAATAGGGTGTTCTAACCAAGCACAACCCAAATGATTACTCACCTCTGCTTCTAACCAAATACCTAATAATACTTTGATAGGCAAGTTATGCTGCTTGATTAATTTTAATGTTGTTGCTGAATTTTCGCCTGAATCATAAAGTCGAATTAAATCTAAATCATGGTTTAGTAATATTTGCAGATCTTCCATAATTTGTGATTCAGTTGGATTTTTTGCGCCATTACCACGATCTGGATGTTGCCCAAGACGAAAGCCCGAATAGGCAACCGCCATCGTTTCTCCTTGCAATAATTTATCTGCAGATTGGGTAAACAAAGGCTGTGTAAATTTTTCAAGCGCATGGGCTGAAGGTATTACAAGTAGTGTTATGAGAAACATTGTACAGCGTATAAATATTCTCCACATCGTTTGGTACTTTCCTGTTGCTAGTGATTGGATTATTTGGTTGATAGGTGTGTTCATATAAAATCTCTTATTGGTCTGTTATCAAGAGAAAGTAAATTACATATACGGTGGTTCAATACAAGTGAAAAAAGCTCAGGTGGGTTTACCGAGAGGTGAAGTGAGCTTTTTAAGCAATTATCATCCTTATTATGTATGCATACGGGGTAAATTTATCTTCTAGGTTGTTTGGATTTTATATTGTTCGAATTCATTATCTTGACCTAAAAGTGTCGTTCTATCGCAAGTGTAGTCCATTTTGCCTTGTTTCGATTGCGATAGCGCAGAATATCATTAATGTTGCTTTTAATATTGCTAATGAATAACGGCAATTATATCAATTGACGTTATTAGTTTGGAGCATCGATAGTATGAAAAATAAATATACAAAAAATACTTTTTTGTTGATTCTGGTATCAATCCTTATACCTGTGATGGTTATTGGTTGTACTTTAAAAAGTGATGAAGACAATAATCAGCCGTCAGTTGATAACGACGTCACAAGTAATGTTAAAAACAAAATGGGTAATGAAAGTGAATATTTTCAATATACTCACGATGTTGTATGGGCTGTAAATGTTGGCGGCAAAGAGTATGTTGGTGTTGATGGCATAACATATGAGGCTGA
>JAWUXK010000017.1:0-25879 GCA_034111385.1 Colwellia sp.
GAGAAAACGGCCTTGGATACCCATATAGATCGTCTGATTTCGACGCATCAATATGGGGTAACCAAAGAGTCCCAAACCCTTTGGTTGAAGTTACAAGCAGATTTAAAGTTTACTAATGAAACTACTCTTTTTGTAGATGACAGCCTTGTTATTTTAGATAGCGCTAAAACCTTTGGCATTAAGCATCTTTTAGCGGTAGCTAATCCTGATTCTCAACAACCTGCCGTCAATAAGGATAAGCTTAAGCATTATCCTTATATAACGGACTACCGTGATATCATCGCTGATATTTGTTAATACTGAAAAATAGACCTAAAAGTAATATTTTGCTGTTAACCCGTATGTGCGAGGATTAACATAGATATTTTTTCGGGTTCCAAAAAAATCTTTTCCGCCGAGTATTGTAGGGCTATCTTCATTGGCTATATTTCGTACCCAAAAATGAAGGCTAATACCGCTATCCAAAGGTGTTAAACTAATACTGCCATTGATAATACCAAAACCCTCTACATGCCCTATATTGAGCATTTCACCATCAGCTAATGTGACAGCTGTTTGGCCGTCAAGGTCGGTATTATAATCATCTTGATAGTTATAGCTCAATGACAGCGATAATTCTGAATTTACGATGGGTACAGGGTAGAAATATTGAATACTTAGATGAGCAGTGAAATCTGAAACGTCAGGTAATTTTGTTCCTGAAAGATCCTCGCCATTACTACCACCCGCAGGAAATTTATCAAATTTTGCATCAAGTAAACCGATAGCTGCATTTACTAGTAAATTGTCAGTAAGTTGATAGGTTACATCTAGTTCTGCACCGTAGCTTTCCACCTTCGCAGCATTACGTATACTTAATGCTGTTGTTCCAGCGGCAAGATTAATCAGTTGGCTAATTTGATAATCATCATAGGTTGCATAAAAAATAGCACTGCTAAACCGTAATTGATGATCAAATAAGTGACCTTTTAGTCCCATTTCATAGCTATCTACTGTTTCTTTGTCAAATTCAATACCGGCATCTAATTGAGCTTGAGTTAAAAAATCTACGTTGTAACCACCGCTTTTGTAACCTGTTGAATATTTTATATAAGCATTTAAGTCATCGTTAACAGCGTAGTTTAAAGAAACCAAAGGTGAAAAGTCATGATCGGTTCTTTTATCTATAACTTGACCGTTGGCTAACTCGAAGACTGGGATCACTGGAATATTTGTTAGAGGATCAATACTTGAGATAGTCCAATTAACTGACTTTTCTTCAGCAGAATAGCGAAATCCTAGATCTAGCGTAAAGTCATCATTAAATTGATAGTTACTATTAAAGAACATTGAGTAACTGGTTGTCTCAACATCACCAATGGCACTGAGAATACCAGGATGAAAGGCAGCCAAGGCACCAATTGAGGCGGGATCAGATAATGAAGCACCGTATTCAATAACGCTACGCGGTACGCCCGTAAATAAAGATAATGTTTCATCACCTACAGTAGGTAAACGGATCGTATTAGCATCTTGCTGGAAATAATATAAGCCTACAACGTACTGAAATTTGCTCTCAGGAGAAATGAGTTGTATTTCCTGACTCCATTGATTGTAATCGTCAACATAATCTAGAAAGGCAACAGATTGTGCTGAAAAATCAAAATCATTTTTATATTGAATAGTTGAATCTCTATGGCCAGTAATTGACTTCACAGTAAAGTCGTTACTAAGTGTCCAATCTATGGTTAGAGATTCTCCACTGATTTCCCGTACTTCATGGGGATCAAGATCAAAGCTAACTTTATTTTTCTCTGGCGCTTCAGTATTTTTTGACGTGCCTAAGGTATTAGTGATTGGCTCACCATCAAATGACAACCGATCGGATTTTAAACTATCTATCGTGAAATTGAGTTCAATAGAGTCGGATAAATTGGCATTTATCTGCCCTCTATAAGAGTAGCTGTCTTGTTCATTTAACCAACTTCCTGTGGTAATGTTTTCAATGTAACCATCTCTCTTATATTGATTAAAACTAAATTTCGCTGCTACATCATCACTTAGTGGTGTATTTAAAATTGCGCTATATTGTCTTAAATCATAATTGCCAACTGATATACCAATATTACCACTGAATTCATCTTCTGGTTTTTTGGTAATAAGGTTAATTGAGCCAGCAACATTATTTTTGCCAAATAATGTTCCTTGTGGGCCTCGTAGTATTTCAATACGCTCAAGATCTAATAAATCCTGATTATGTGCTGGAGACTGTCCTATGTAAACGCCATCAAGATAAAGACCTACTCTTGCATCAAAGCCAATGTTACGGCTTGGCGAGCCAACACCACGAATAACAATACTTGAAAAAAAATCATTGGTTTGACTCATCTTCACATTGGGGACAAATTCTGATATTTCATTAAGTTGGCGTAAAGCCATTCTTTCAATACTTTCGCTACTAAAACTGGCAATTGAAATAGGGACTTCTTGAATGTTCTCCACCCGTTTTTGAGCGGTGACGATAATCGTTTCCATCTTATTATTAGCGAGTACCTTTGCTTTTTTATCCTCTTCAGCGCTGAGATTAGTAGCAAAAATTATGAGGAAGAAGGATAGAGAAAATTTAATTGAAATATTTTTAGTTGATCTAATTAGCAACATAAAATGAAAAAGCATTGATGAAGTTCCTATTTCAAATATTTATAAGAGAGTATATGGACATTGTTATTTTTAAGGTAGGCTCAGTGACTCTAGCCTACCATTTATGAATATATTAAAAACGCCAACATAGTTAATTAAGCAATGATGTTTTCAAGCACTAGCATCAATAAAAAAAACAAGCTGAAACGGCGGGTATAAAGAAAAGCATGCGGTGCAAACCACAATGGCCATACTTCTTGACGAAATCCATCCGGCATATTTTCAGGTCGTTCGTGATTAAAAACCTTGAATATTTGGATAAGTGTTGGGATGGTAAATAACAGTACTAAAATGCTGATGCCGATATAGCCATTCAAATAGATATAAGTGGCTAGAATATATTGAGATAGCATCATCAGCTGAACTGCTTTTCTTGAGTAGGCAGAGCCTAATAACACTGGTAATGAGTAAATACCTTTACTCTTATCCATATCAATTTTATCAATATGTTTGCCAAAAATAACAGCGGTAGGCGCTAATGCATATAAAGTACCTATAAGCATTGAAGCAACACTCCAGTGTCCACTACTAACAAAATACGAGCCTCCCACCATCAAAGGTCCCCACACTAGTAGTACTGACACCTCACCTAAAGCGAGCTTTTTTAATGGCCAAGTGTAAAACAGTACAAAAAATGCACCAGCTAACATTAACCATAAAACCTCTATACCACGGATATAGATGATAACTCCGCCACAAACTAGCGCTAATAGCCCAGTAAAAATGATGTAGTTCATCAATTGTTTTTTGGTTAATAAACCACTTTCTAAAACATGAGTGCCATATTGAGTACGGAAGTAATTTCCTTTGTCTACGCCTCTTATTGAGTCGGTGTAATCATTAAGTAAATTATTTGTTGCATGAGCGAACATTAAACCTATCACGCATAATATTGATAGACCAACATCAATAGTTCCATTACTAAATGCCAGCAAAATTCCAATGATTGCTGATGTGAAGGTCATAATTGTTACGGAAAATCGAGAGGCTACTAGCCATTTGGTGAATAAATTTAAAGTATCCCAGCATGGTTTATCAATTTGAGGTACTGTTTTTAAGGCTTGAATCCAAATAGCTTCTGACATTATCGTCTCTGATGTGTGTTGTAAGTTTTGTAAAATGACGTAGCACTTTTACGTTAATTTTTGCTAAAAAAAACCATAGAAATATTTTGAATTTTGTTTGAGCATATAAAGTGATGACTATAAATATTTATTACTATTAGAATGATATAGATATATTTTTACAGTCGCAGGGATTATAAATAATAACGCGGAAAATATATACATTATATTGATTAATATCTATTACTATAAATAGATTAACTTAGTAAAAATAAAACTGATTCGTTTTCTTAAATAACACTATTTTGGCAACCTTTTATCCATTACTTATCTAGCGTTTACATACTGCTTTGGGAGCTTATTATCATTATTATTTAGTTTATATTTTTTTATCAAATTCATAGTTCCAGACTATATTCTGTTCATTGCTCTGTCTGAACCGAATAAAACAGAATGAATTTTTGAAAAATTGTGCATTTAGAGGTTCCATATCTGATGTTTATCGTGTCATTATAACCGTATTAAATGAATGAATAATTAATCTTGAAAGCTTATGGCAGGGAATAACCAATTACCCAAAATTAATAGTCAAAAACAAGTTGCTAAAAGTCGTTTGTTTACGATAGAGCAGCTTGATTTGACCTTTAGCAATGGCGAGCAACGTCATTATGAGCGTATACCTAGTTCAGGTAGTGGTGCAGTGATGATTGTACCTTTGCTTGACGATGATACGTTATTGCTAGTGCGAGAGTACTGCGCGGGTACCCACAGCTATGAACTTGGTTTTCCTAAAGGTCTTATCGATTCAGGTGAAAGTCCTGAGCAAGCAGCAGATAGAGAATTAAAAGAAGAAATCTCTTACGGCAGTGAACAATTAATCCCCCTTTCTCAGATGATGATGGCACCTGCATTTTTTAATGCAAAAATGGATGTTTTTATTGCAAAAGGGTTATACGCTGCAGAATTAGAAGGCGATGAACCCGAGCCATTAGATGTAGTACCTTGGGCTATTAAAGATTATAAGAATTTATTACAACAGCATGACTTTAAAGAAGCACGCAGTATCGCTGCATTAATGCTGCTAATTGATCATCTATTCCCACCAAAACTAGGATAAATCATGAGTGATGAAAAATTATTAAATATCGCCCTTGAAAGTGCAAAAAAAGCGGGTGTTGAGGTGATGAAGTATTATCGCGATAAAAGCTTCACTGCAGAATTGAAAGAAGATGAAAGTCCTGTCACGAGTGCTGACATTGCAGCTAATGATGTTTTGATGGATCAACTTAGAACACTGACCCCCGATATTCCTATTATTTCTGAAGAAGTAGGAACGGTTTCTTTGGCGCAACGTCAAAATTGGTCTAAATATTGGTTACTCGATCCAATTGATGGAACAGGTGAGTTTATTATTGGCAGTGGTGATTTTGCTGTTAATATTGCTTTGGTTGAAAATGGTTGGCCAAGTATTGGTGTTATTCATGCGCCTGATCATCATTTGACCTATTATGCTCAAACCCACTTAGGCGCTTTTAAAGAATGTAGCGTGCCGGGGTTAACTCAACAAAAAACAGGTCAATCAAATCATCAGATTTATGTAGCTGATTATGAAGAAAAACGTCGAATTAAGGTTGCTATTAGTAGGCGACAACAACTTGATTTAATGGGGCAATATTTAAATGATGAATATGACTTTGATTATGTTGCTTTAGGTAGTTGTTCACTAAAAAATTGTTTGATTGCAGAAGGTGGAGCCGATTGCTATTTACGTGTTGGTGTGACCGGAGAATGGGATACAGGGGCTAGTCAATGTATATTAGAACAAGCTGGCGGCAGTATTATAAACAGTGAATTTAACCCTATGACTTATAATAAAAGGGAAAGCTTACTTAATCCTGATTTTCTCAGTTTAGGCAATCAAAAAATTGATTGGCAAGATGTAATTAAGGCTCATCGCAAGGTTTACTAATTTTTATTTTCGTTGTTAAACTGCTCGCGTGGTAAAATATTTATGCTTTCATGAAGCTCAGAATATACTATTACTGCGCTGCCTTGCTGTAACTGTAATTTTACTTGAGCAACTTTATCTTCTTTATTCGCATCAATTTCACCATAGTCGGTCCCTTCACGTAAAATAAAATCTTCAATAATGGCGATTAGTGTCTCTTCGTTAATTTGCTCTAATGGAATTATCATTTTTATTTCTCGGTAATTTAAGTTAAATATCTATCATGATCTTATTTCTACTAACTTGTTGATCATACTTATGATTCATCAGAAAAAATAGGTATCTGTAGGCGTTTTGGGTTACGACGAAAATCTTTGTAAAGTATGAAAATATACAGTGGTGAGCTATAAAGTAGACTTTACTTTACTCGTAGCAACCGTATTAAATGAGGTTGGAATTTAAAGAGGAAATTGTACGTTAAAGCATTTGTTTAGGCTATTAATTGATGTATTTATAATGGCGTGATTAAACTAAATGGCGGGACGTTTTAAGTTATTCTATATCACACTAGATCACCTTTACGTACACTATGCCGCCATGGCTTTTTACCGTGGTATTTAAGTGTAGCAAAGGTAATAAGCGTTAATTGAATAATAATTAATTATTTTATATGGTTATTGATTTTCGTTGATATTTTTAAGAAAATAATAAACATAAAATGCACATATACCTACTGTAATGGCGATTCCACCAATAGCAAACATAACAACGGAATCATTGGCTAACATATTTAAAAAGTTCATTTGGTGCTCCTTATATTTTTGTTGTCTATATTATAAGAAGTTGAAATCACCAAGTATGTGATGTAGATCAATATAAGTCTTTATTTCGTGCCATTTCAGCCTTAATTTTTTGTTGGTTTTTGATCTTCTTGTAAAACGCATTGGCTTTTTCTATTGCACTATCTCTTTTTGCTTTAGAAAGTTGTTGTTCATCTAATAAGCGACTTTGATTAGCATCAGGATAACCGTTCCAAGAAGCAATAGTGTTCCATACAAGTGACATCTCAGTGCTTTTTTCTACGCCTTTACCTTCGCTGTATAATAAGGCTAAGTTATATTGCGCTAAGGCATAGTTTTGATCAGCGGAAGTTTTATACCAGCGAGAAGCTTTAAAGTGATCTTGTTTCACGCCAGTGCCGTTAGCAAACATGACGGCTAAATTAAACTGAGCACTAGCCAAACCTTTTTGAGCGGCTTTATTCGTTAATGTATAAGCTTTTTTTAAGTCTTGTGGAGCTAATTTACCTTCAGTATAAATTAAGGCCAATTCAAATTGAGCATCTGGATAATTTTGCTTCGCGGCGAGTTCAAATAATGAGAGTGCCTTCATACCATCTTTAGCAACACCGTAACCATGTTGATAAACAATGGCCATTTGATATTGGGCAGGTGCATATCCTTCAGCAACTAAGGGGCGAAATTGTTCGATGGCTGCATGAAATTCGCCACGATTCAATTCGTAAATTCCCTGTTCTAAATCGTTACCTTGGCTTAGGGTTGAAAAGCCACTGATTAATAAAAAAAGTAATGAGAGTGTTTTAGTGCGCATAGCGATTCTCTTTTAAACTAAAAAATAATGGGAACAATAATTACAGTGTAGTCTATATTTAACTAGCAGACGTTAAGATATCTTCAATTTCTTCTGCTAATTCTAACCAATGCATTTCATTATCTTCTATCTTTTCTTTCAAACTTGCCTGCAGTTTTAATTGTATTGTGAGTTCACTTTTACGTTCAGATTGATAAATATCACTGTCACTCAGTAATGCTTCTATTTGCGTTAACTCTTCTTGCCATTGGTGGATTTTTTTCTCTAGCTTGTCGGCTTCTTTTCGTAATGGAGCAGACTTCTTTCGTAGTTCGGCTTGTTGTTGGCGTAATTGTTTTTTGTCTACGCCTTTATTATCGGTGGCATTTTTATTACCACTAACTGCTTGCTTTTTATCGTCATTAAGCCAATTCTGATAATCATCAATATCGCCACTAAAATCACTGACCTGGCCATTAGCAACAAGGAAAAACTCATCGACACAAGACTCAAGTAAAAACCTGTCATGGGCAATTAAGATAATAGCGCCACCAAAGTCTTGCAACGCCATAACTAGGGCTTGGCGCATTTCTAGATCTAGATGGTTAGTGGGTTCATCCAGTAGTAATAGCTGAGGTTTTTCTAACACGATTAATGCTAAGACTAAGCGTGCTTTTTCACCACCCGACATGGTATTAACCGACTCTAATGCTTGATCACCACTAAAGCCAAACTTACCTAAAAAACTTCTCGCCTGTGGTTCACCTAAAGTAGGTTTAGCGCGAATAATGTGGTCAACAGGGCTTGAACCACTGTGTAGTTGCTCTAATTGGTGTTGAGAAAAATAACCTATTTTTAATTCTTGAGCGCAATAACGTTCGCCATTTAATAATGTTATTTCACCGGCTAAGGATTTGATTAAGGTAGATTTGCCCGCACCATTGCGTCCTAATAAGCCAATACGGCTACCAGGCACTAGGGTCAAGCCAACGTCATTAAGAATAATGGTTTGTTCGTTATAACCGCACTGACTTTCCGTTAATGATAATAAGGGGTAAGGGAGGCTGTCAGGTTGCTCAAAGCTAAAAGTGAATTGGCTGTCAACATGGGAAGGTGCCAAATCGGGTAACTTTTCTAAGCGTTTTAAACGACTTTGTGCTTGTTTCGCTTTACTGGCTTTTGCCCTAAACCGGTCAACAAAGGCGGTTAAATGTGCGGCTTCTTTTTGTTGCTTTTGATATTGGGCATCTTGTTGTGCTAAATGTTCACGTCGTTGTCGCTCAAAAGAGGTGTAATTACCGCTATAAAGTTTGGCACGCTGATGTTCAATATGTAAAATTTGGCCGATAACTGTATCAAGAAAATCTCTGTCATGAGAAATAAGCACTAAAGTTCCAGTAAAGCGTTTCAGCCAGCGTTGGAGCCAAATAACCGCATCTAAATCCAAATGGTTGGTGGGCTCATCGAGCAGTAATAAATCAGCACGACTAATTAACGCTTGTGCCAAGTTTAAGCGCATGCGCCAACCACCAGAAAAGTCTTTTACCGGATTCGCTAATTGATTTTGTAAAAAGCCTAAACCGTGCAGCAGTTCACCTGCACGAGCGGGTAAGCTGTAACCGTTAATGGTATCTATTTTATTAATTAGGGTTGCTTCTAGATTGCCATCATCTTTTGCGCGAGCTTGATCTAATTGTTGCTCTAGTTGGCGGAATTCTTTATCGCCGTCCATGACATAATCAAGAGCAGACTGTTCCAGCGATGGTGTCTCTTGTTTAACGGTGGCTATTTCCCAAGTACTTGGCATACTCAAGTTGCCTGCGTCAGGGGAAAGTTCTCCTAATAACGCGGCAAAAAGAGAAGATTTACCACACCCATTGCTACCTACTAAACCTACTTTATGATTGGGGTGTATGGTGAAGCTTGACCCAGTGATTAGGTTTTTGGCGCCTCTATCTAAGCTTAAGTCGGTTGCAGTGATCAAGAAAGTGTCCTAAAAGTAACTTTTGAATAATTCGAGACTATTGTCGCTTTTCCTTAGGGGGTAGTTCAAGGTAAAATGGGTTAAATAGTATTTATTTTCCCTTTTGAGAACATTGTTGTGACAAAAAAGATTAAAACAAGATTCATTGCAGGGGCTGTTTGCCCTAAATGTAAAGCCCAAGACACGATGGCACTAACTAAAGAGAATGAAGTAGAGAAAGTTACCTGTGTCAGTTGTGGAGAACAAATGACACAAAGTGAGCCGCAAGTGGAAGAGGTAGTGCGTCAACATGAGCAAGTAATTGGCGTGTTTAAGCCTTAACTTTAATTGTATTAGTTAATAGTGTGGTGGAGGTGGTTCTATTTCATCTTTACCTGAAGAGATATTACCTGCATCTTTGAGTCGGTTGGCCACTAATTGAATTTGCTCTTTCAGATCAGCAATTTGTGTTTGATGCACAGCTAATTCTTCACTGAGTTGTTCTATCACATCATCTTGAAAACTGTTACGAGACTCCAGTGAAATTATTTGCTCTTCGAGTATCTTGATTTTATTATCTTGATTGTTGGTTGGCATATACTTAATTCTATTCTCAACGTTTAGTTTGCTTGGGGAATACGCCAAACTTCAGCATATCCAGAGGAGCTTTCTGTTATTAGGGTGTTATTATCGCTAAATGCAAGACTATAAACAACGGCTCCTGTGGGTCTATTTGCTTCTTTTGGCGTAACATGCCAACTAGCCGTACGTTTTCCTGTAGCAATATCCCAAACGCTGACTTTACTGCTCGCCGCTCCAGTAACTAATGATTTACCATCGGGTGAAAAACTCACAGAGCTAAATACTTCGTGACGTTTAGTACCTTGTAATTTACTGATCAGCTCACCGGTTTTTAAATTCCATATATGGGCAGATTTCATACTGTCAGCAGAGAAAGCAAAGCGTCCTAGTTTATCAAGCGCAACTTGTGATACTCGACTCGTATGGTTAAATTGATAGATGACTTGACCTGATTTTGTGTCCCAAACATAGGCAATAAAATCATTTCCGCCAGACATTGCGACTCTGCCGTTGGGCATCATATCAACGGTATTTATTTTTTCTTGGTGGCCTAAGAACTCTAAACGTCTGCCAGTATCCACTGCCACATGTACCACTACACCATTGCCTTTGCCGATAAGTAAGTAATCACCATTATTACTAATTGCGATATCACGGATGTTTGATTCACGTATTTTCCAATAGCCTTCTGACGCCCCTGTCTTCATATTCCATAAGGCAAAATTTTCACGGCTAGCGGTGAGAGCATGGCTACTGTTATGACTGATATCAATAGCTAAAACTAAGTTATCACTGCTATCTTGCTTTTGTGCCCATTGATACTTTAACGCATCATTTTCTAGGTCCCAAACACTAATGCCATGATGAATAGAAGAGATAACACTCCACTTACCATCATTAGATATGTTACCGGCATAGCTCCCTTCAATTGCGTGTTGAAATCTTTGTATGGGCTTATCGCCAGAGGGACTGCATGCGAGTAAAAATAATCCTGACAGTAATGTTGCCATTGATATTTTCATTCCAGATAACAGAAGCTTTTTATGCTTTGAAAAATTAAGCAACATATTAGTACTTTTTTATTTTGTCATTTCTCGTTAGTATAAGGCGTTTTTTTAAATTGTTTAGCTTTATTTTGGTTTAGCTAAAATGATAAATGGATTGGGGAGCTCTCCAATTGTGATGTTTTTATGGAGAAATAAATGAAATTATTTAAACCCACTTTAGTTGCAGTTGCTTTATTCGCTGTGGCTGGTTGTCAAGAAGGCGCGAAAAAAGAAGAGGCAAAAGCACCTGTACTAGAGACAGAAATACAAAAACAAGCTTACGGCCTAGGTGCTTCTATTGGTAGTTACATGCAACGTAATTTGGTTGAGCATGACAAGTTAGGGTTAACGCTAGATACAAACTTAATTGTACGTGGTTTTGTTGATAGTATGAATGATAAAGCATTGATTGAACAAGAAGAAGTTCAAGCGTTATTACAGAACTTAGAACAAACAATGAAAACCAAACAACAAGAAATGTCGGTTAAAGAAGCGAAAGAAAGTTTAGAATCTGGTTTGAAGTTTCTTGAAGAAAACGCCAAGAAAGAAGGCGTACAAGTGACTGAATCAGGTATTCAATACTCAGTGATAACTGAAGGCGAAGGTGAAAAACCTACGGCAACTGATACCGTAAAAGTACACTATAAAGGTACTTTCTTAAATGGCGAGACTTTCGATAGTTCATACGATCGTGGTGAGCCTGCTGTATTTCCATTGAACCGTGTTATTAGAGGTTGGACTGAAGGAGTACAACTGATGTCAGTGGGCTCTAAATTTAAATTTACTATCCCTTCAGACTTTGCATATGGTCCAAATGGTAATCCGCCACGTATTCCTGGCAATTCAGTATTACAGTTTGAAATTGAGTTGTTAGAAATTAGAAATTCAGGGCAAGCTCCTCAAGTAGATGCTCAACCTGCTGAAGAAAAATAAATACGAGTTACTAGTAAATAGTTACTCTTAACGTAATACGTTGTGAAAGCCATCTACAAAGTAATGTAGATGGCTTTTCTTTTAATTAAGCAATATTTTTGGTGCAGGTGTAATGAAAAAACTTTTAATCATAGGTTGGGTTTGGCCTGAGCCTAATTCTTCTGCAGCAGGTAGTCGCATGCTGCAACTAATTAAGTTCTTTCATCAACAAGGCTATTGCATAACGTTTGCGTGTACAGCTCAACGCACTGAACATATGGCTGATTTGCCTCAGATAAATGTTGATTGCAAAGATATTCAACTAAATTGCGCAAGCTTTGATGAGTTTATTGTAAAACTACAGCCTGATGTGGTGATGTTTGATCGCTTTATGATGGAAGAGCAATTTGGCTGGCGGGTAAGTGAAAACTGTCCACAAGCTCTGAGAATATTAGATACTGAAGACTTGTTTTGTTTACGCCATGCTCGCCATACTGCCTTCAAACAAAATAGAATGATAACTGATGGCGATTTGTTGAGTTCAGATCTGGCACAAAGAGAGGTTGCCGCAATTTTTCGCTGTGATCTAACGTTGATGATTTCACCTGTTGAAATAACTTTGTTAACAGACTTATTTAAAGTTGATGCCAGTCTTTTACACTACTTCCCTTTTGTTTTCGATAAACAGCAACGACAACAAAGTAATCCCTCTTATGAGCAGCGGCAGGGTTTTATTTCCATTGGTAACTTTCGTCATCCGCCTAACTGGGATTGCGTATTATGGTTGAAACAACAAATTTGGCCATTAATACGAAAACAATTACCCACAGCGGAGTTATTTATCTATGGTGCTTATCCTCCGCCTAAAGCAACGGCTTTACATGATCCTAAATCAGGGTTCTTAGTGAAAGGTTGGGTTGATGATGCATTGCATGCGATGCAATCAGCGCGAGTATGTTTGGCACCCTTGCGCTTTGGTGCCGGTATAAAAGGTAAATTAGCTGAAGCGATGCTATGTGAAACACCTTCAGTAACGACCGATATTGGCGTTGAAGGTATGCAAACTCAATTCGCATGGCCAGGTAGTTTTGAGAATGATGTACAAGCAATCGCTGACGCTGCGGTTAAACTTTATCAACAAGCGGATGTTTGGCAAATAGCCAGTGATTTAGGTAGAACCAATGCGGCAGTGCTATTTGAGAAAAACAAACACTTTACGGCGTTATCAGGTTGTATAAGTCAATTGTTAGCTGATTTAGAACAACATAGGCAAGATAACTTTATTGGCACTATGCTGAATCATCATCATCATAAAAGTACTAAGTATATGTCTCAATGGATTGAAGCTAAAAATAAGCTTTAAGATATGTCGGAAAGTGACATGACCGTTAATAGAAGCATTTACAACATTGAAACTATAATGATACGTCTAATATTTTGCTTAAGCGTTGTGCTGCTGTTAATAATTGCCGCTGCATAATCGCTTGATGTTGAATTAAATAATTATCAGGTAACTTTATTTTTCCAGACAGTTTTTGGCATATGCCTTGCTCGCTTAATTGGCAATAGTTCATACTATCACTTTTTACTAACTGGTATGATTCATCAGCCCATTGCCAAACTTGTTCTGTTTGCCAATTTGGTTGCGAATCTTGATTCCATTGTTTTGTTAAAAGCGCCAACCATTTATTTTTACTGTTTCTGCCTTTGTAAAAAATACATTCATCCCAATACCGGTGTAAATTTTTACATTTCGTTGATAGATGGGAGAATTTCACATTATTACCGCCAAAATCATCGGCAAAACTGATATGTAAAGGTTGATGAATATCACCCAGCCAATGACCTAAAAAAAGTAACGCTTGTATTTGTTGCCAATTAGCATCACTTTTGGTTTGAGCGAGTATTTGTTGATGTTTTAAAATAGCTTGTGGAAGGCAATTTTTATTACAATCATTGGCTTGTATGCTGACGTGATCGCGTGGCACATTCATATAATGCCAAGTGCTATAGATTCTGAAACTCTCTAAGCGCTTTACCGCATCAGCCCAAGTACAAGCATTAGCAAAAGTTACTTGGCTATCTTGCTTTTTAAAATTGAAATTATTAATTAAACGCTGATGTTTTTTGGGGATACGCTTAAGTAACGTTGATATTTTTTCTTGTTTAGCGAGGGGTAGGTGATCAAAAGCTAATTGACAGACAACTTGGTGACCTAGCTTTCCTAAGGCAAAGCTAGGGTTAGCAAAAGTAATAAATATCAAGGTGAAAAATAATAGTTTTATTCTCAAAATTTATCCTTTTTAATTAGCTTTGTTTGGCGAGAACAAAGCTAAATGTCCATATTTATGTAATCAATATACCTTTCACGTTGTGTGAATAGGAGGATATTAATCAGCAAAAATTTGCATTTCTTCGCCAATTTGCTTACGCATGTCCATTAATTTTATCGCAGTATCATGCTGTTTTATATCAGCTTCTGTTACTGGAACCCATTGAGGTACATTTTCAGGTTGTCCGTTTTGATCTACGGCTACCATGATGACAATACAGTGGGTAGTTAAGCGACGGTTTAATGATTTTGGATCACAAGCATTAACTTCAAGTGCAATATGTAGAGAAGACTTCCCTGTGTAAATAACTTTAGCTTCTACTTCTACTAAGCTACCTACATGAATAGGTGCAACAAAACGAATACCACCAGCGTATGCCGTTACGCAATAACGACCACTCCAGCCGGCAGCGCATGCATAAGCGGCTAAATCAATCCATTTCATTACCGCTCCACCGTGGACTTTTCCGCCAAAATTTACATCTTGCGGCTCGGCTAAAAATCTTAGGGTGATATCGCGTTGTGGTTTATTCATTATTTAATCTCGTTGAGTTCTTTGTATAAGAGGAATTTTAAAGGTTACTGCTAGATAAGCAAAGAATTAATCAGCATATTCCCCCTTATTTAGCTATATGAAAATAGGGTTATGGTTAATTTGAAGGGTAATTGAACCAGGTAGTTTAAAGTACTTAGAAGCGAAGATGGCAGGATTTGATATAAGAACGCTAGAATTAACAGATTAACACTATTTATAAATAAAAAGGCCTTTCTCAATGAGAAAGGCCTGAAGTGCTTTTTTATGGTCTTGCTGAACAAGATTCTTATTATTTTTTCTAGCAGCTTTTATTATTTTTAAATATATTTTGTAGACTTCCTTGCTAGTGCAAACGTTTTATAACAAAGCGTTTTATCCACTGCAACAACTTTAATAGAGCATTAACTCGACTATTTTCTCATATCAAGGACCTTTATTGCCATGGCACTGGCTAAGTAGCTGATTGTTACTCTATTTAAAAATAACGATTATTAAATAAAAACATTTGAAAAAATATGAATTTATCAGGGATAATTTGTTGAAGTTAGTAAAAGCAATTGACTTGACGCATAGATTCAAAATTGTACCAATGCTAGAATATGCGGCATTAATGTCTTGTTGTTATCTATTAGTGACAACAAGAGCAAGCAAACAGTAAATGAAAGTAGAGGATTTATTGGTGACAGAATTAAAAAATGATAATTATTTACGTGCGTTATTAAAACAACCAGTAGATTACACTCCTATATGGATGATGAGACAAGCAGGACGTTATTTACCTGAATATAGAGAAGTACGTAAAGGTGCTGGCGATTTCATGTCGGTTTGCCGTGATGCCGATTTAGCGTGCGAAGTAACGATTCAACCATTACGTCGTTTCAAACTTGATGCTGCTATTTTATTTAGTGATATTTTAACTATTCCTGATGCGATGGGATTAGGCTTGTATTTTGAAACAGGTGAAGGTCCTAAATTTACTAACCCTATTACCTGTAGAGCAGATATTGAGAAAATAGGCATTCCTGATCCAGAAGATGAATTGGGTTACGTAATGAATGCTGTTCGTACTATTCGTAAAGAATTAAAAGGTGAAGTACCACTCATTGGCTTTTCAGGTAGCCCGTGGACATTAGCAACTTATATGATTGAAGGTGGCAGCTCAAAAGCCTTTACTAAAATCAAAAAGATGATGTTCTCAGATCCACAAAGCTTACACTTATTACTTGATAAGTTAGCTGACTCAGTCATTACTTATCTTAATGGTCAAATTGCTGCTGGCGCACAATCAGTCATGGTATTTGATACTTGGGGTGGCGTATTATCACCGCGAGACTATAAAGACTTTTCATTACAATACATGGCAAAGATAGTTGATGGTTTAACTCGTCATGCTGATGGACGCCAAGTACCGGTTACTTTATTTACTAAAAATGGCGGTATGTGGTTAGAAGATATCGTTGCAACAGGTTGTGATGCAGTTGGCCTTGATTGGACAATTGATATTGATAAAGCTAAAGCACGTGTTGGTGATAAAGTGGCTTTACAAGGGAATATGGATCCGTCAATGTTGTATGCACCATTACCTCGTATAGAGGAAGAAGTCTCGAAAATCTTAGCGGGCTTTGGTCATGGTGGTACAGGACACGTGTTTAACCTAGGTCACGGTATTCACCCTGATGTTAACCCTGAGCATGCCGGCCACTTTATTGAGTCAGTACATCGATTAAGTAAGCAATATCACAAGTAAAAAATAATGTGCTATTCGAAATAATAGTAGCGAGCTCTTTTGAGTTTGCTACTATTTTTTTGTTTGCAGTTTGTTAATCTTCATCTACTTCATAAGCGCTAAAATCAGTGACACCTTTTTCTTCTAAGATGCGGCGCACGCTTGCAGGTAGTTTTTCATCGTTATCTTTAGCCAAATCTTCATCATCAGGCAAAGGCTGGCCAGTAAATGCATGTAAAAATGCTTCACACAATAATTCACTGTTGGTTGCGTGGCGTAAATTGTTTACTTGGCGCCTAGTGCGTTCATCAGTTAATACTTTTAAAACACGTAAAGGAATTGATACGGTAATTTTTTTTACCTGCTCACTTTTTTTTCCATGTTCGGCATAGGGATTTATATATTCGTCATTCCACTGAGCCATGTTACTTCCTCTATATTTTTCTAGTTATCTTATTAGTTATAAGATAGATTTTACTGGTTGTTGAAACTCAGTCAAGTAGAAGTTTAGATGTCCAAAAAATCTTGACCTAAATAAGCAAAAAGTTTAGAGTTATAGACGTCCAAACATCTAAAAATAAAGTAAGTACATCTGATGAACAACCTAAGTAAGCAAAGCGATTGAATAAGAGGAATTATATGTCGATCAATAAAATCACCACTGCTGCGGTACAGGCAGGTATTAATACCGACCAACATCATGGTGCTGTGGTTGCTCCTATTCATTTATCAAGTACTTATTCATTAAAAGGTTTTGATGATAAGCGTGAATTTGACTACTCTCGCACTGGCAATCCAACACGCGCCATTTTTGCAGAAACTATTGCTAAACTAGAGCAAGGCAGTGTCGGTATTGCGACCAGCACTGGAATGGCTGCGGTACATTTAATTTGTCAGTTATTATCTACAGATGATCTGGTAGTGATTCCTCATGATTGTTACGGTGGCAGTTTTCGTTTATTTACTCATTTAGCTAAACGTGGTCAATTTAAATTAATTGTGGTTGATCAAAATAATCAGAAAGCTTTAGATGAGGCATTAGCGCAAAAACCTAAACTAGTTTTATTGGAAAGCCCAAGTAACCCGTTATTACGCATTGTTGATATTGAGAAAATCACTAAAGCGTCTCATAAAGTAGGCGCGTTAGTGGCAGTTGATAACACCTTTTTATCACCGGTTCTACAACAACCATTGTTACTCGGTGCCGATATTGTTTTTCATTCAACCACTAAATATATTAACGGCCATAGTGATATGGTCGGTGGTGTTTTAGTGACTAAAGAGCAAGCGTTAGGTGAAGAGTTAGCATGGTGGGCCAATTGTATTGGTATTACTGGTGGTGCTTTTGATAGCTTTTTGGCGTTACGTGGTCTAAAAACATTACCTATTCGTATTAAACAACATCAAGAAAACACCGAAAAAGTGGCTGGTTTTTTAAAAAATAATCCTGCGATTGATGCCATTTTCTATCCTGGGTTTTCCGATCACCCGGGTCATGAAGTTGCTAAAAAGCAGCAATCAGGCTTTGGTGCAATGTTAAGCTTTGAAGTAACCGGTGGCGTTAATGCCGTGAAAAAATTATTTGATAATTTAAGCTTATTCACTTTAGCGCAATCGTTAGGTGGGGTTGAAAGTTTGATTAGTCATCCTGCAACAATGACGCATGCAGGTATGGAAGAAGAAGCTCGACTAACTGCGGGAATCACCAACTCATTGGTACGTATTTCTGTTGGTATCGAAGATATTGAAGATATTTTAGCTGATTTAGCTCATGGTTTAGAGCAAAGTCAAATTGCTTAGTAACTAGTTCATCTTGACTGACATATTAGTTGTTTAATAATCAATATGTCAGTTGCATAGTTCTGATTTTTTTAGCATTATTGGTTTTTATTTCTAAATTTTATTGGCGTAATGGCTAAAACTCCTCAGCATCAAACACACTATACTCGTCAAGTTAATACCTTGCTAAGCAAGATCTATGGGCGTAGTAAACTTCAAGACTCAATATTAGAGCGAGCATCTCATTATTTTAATCATCAGTCTTTTGTAGCAACGGATGAGTCGGTAAGTGAAAAACAACTCGAGTTAGCAAAATTAGAACGGATTGAGCGTCATAATCATTTATTGAATATTTGTCATGAAATTATTGAATTAGCTGAAGGGAATAGTTTTGATGAAAGTAACCGTAAGTCCGCTCAACTACTGGGCACAATTCAATTAATTAGCCCTACTGAAGGTGCTAAAGTAGCGGAGAATAACGAATATTGTAAAGCGTTATATAAAGCCATATTAAGTTTACGCCTATTAGACCGACTGTTACTTGATGCTGAAATATCCGATCCTCATATTACGAATACACTAGCAGAATACCCTGAACAATCTTACGATCAGTTTGACCTTAATGCGCAGACTCGTGTCATAAATCAAATTAAAATTCCCCTATTGATGGCAGCATTACTACAAGATATCGGTCTTTCTCATAATGAGGCACAAGGTATTCTTATAGGAGAAAATGCGACAGAAAATCCCCATAGAACATTAACAGTCGATGAACGTAAAAAGCTCTTAAACATCAATTATAAGCAAACACTAAACTACATTGCTGAGGGGTTAATCATCCCGGTGTATGTCGGCAGCTCTAAAGAAGAGCGTGATCAGTTTGTCATTGATGAACAGGTAAAGTTTGAGTTTTTACAACGATTAATGAAAAGTAGTTTTCAGCCCAAACAGACCATTGGTAATTTATTAAAGGTGCCACAAATATATACGTCTATTATATTTTCAACTAAAGATAGTTATAACTATAAAGTGTTACCTAAGGTTTATCAGGTACTAAACAAAAGCGCTGAAATAGGGGCTTGTTCACAGAAGGTTGTTGATGCACTTTATCAAATAACAGGCATGTTTCCCCAAGGGTATGGTGTGATTTATATGCCACAAGAAGAAGGTTTTTATGAATATGCGATTGTTAATCGATTATACCCAACGTTACCTGAAGAGCCTTTATGTCGAATCGCAACGAGAAGACTCACTTTTATTGGTTATGGGCATAATATAGAGGTGAAGAAAGCGAGCAATTTATACTTCCCACACATGGCTAAAAAAATGGCTAGTTTAACTAAAGAGCGTCTGAATGAAATTCTTGAGTTGTTATCTTCAAATTATAAAGAAAGACAAGAGTTGGATTTACTGCCTCGTTGTTGGCATGCCAATGAATTTTTCTCTGTGAGAACGAATCAAAAGCTGTGGAATAAAGATGATTAGCAAGGGAAATCATTGATATTAGCTTACTAAGGTTTTAAAAATAAAAAAACGTAATAATACTCAAACCGGGTAAGGTTTGAGATTAAGCCGATGAAAATAGTGTGAACTAACCTTTCTACATATCAATAATTGTTAATGAAGATGATTTTCTATCATTAAAAGCAATAACGTTGGATCATTGCTAGCAATAATGTATGTGTTTTATCTATTTCACTGTGTGCTAAAAACTCATTAGGTTGGTGTGCTTGATTGATTGAACCCGGTCCTAATACAATAGTTTGGCAGCCTAACTGTTGAATAAAAGGGGCTTCTGTTGCGTAATTTACAGCGCAACATGAATGGCCACTTATTTCTTCAGCAATGCTAACAAAACACGATTTTTCGTCCGAATGCTTTGGCTGTTCAAAGCTTGGTGAGCTAGCGTGTAGTTCTTTATAGCTGATCCGCCCAGGATATTTCTCTGCTAACGGTTTTAATGATTCGCTTAACCAATGTAATAATTCGTCGTCACTCATGCCGGGCAATGATCGCAAATCAATGTCTAAGTCACAATGACCACAAATGCGATTAGCATTATCACCACCTTTAATCGCGCCCATATTTAGGGTGGGTGCTGGCACATCAAACGCTTCATTTTTATAGTTTACGTCGAACTGTTCTTGAAGATCGATAAGCTTGCCGATGACTTGATACATAATTTCAATAGCATTAACGCCTAAACTCGGTTTACTCGAGTGGCCCGATTTTCCTTGCACACTTATGCGGTGTGTCATGTGCCCCTTGTGCATCATCACTGGCACTAAGTTAGTAGGCTCGCCAATTATTGCCACATCGGGTTTTACCGCTTGGCTTTTAGAGAAAAAACGCGCGCCGGCCATTGTTGTTTCTTCATCGGCGGTTGCTAAAATGTACAGTGGTTTTTTTAGTTGTTTAGCATTTAGGCCTTTACAGGCTTGTAAAATGAAAGCAAAAAAACCTTTCATATCACAGGTACCTAAGCCATAAAATTTATCATCTTTATTAACGACGCCCAGAGGATCGCTTTGCCAACGGCTTTCATCAAAAGGAACGGTGTCACTATGACCAGCAAGTAACAAACCACCTTCACCACTACCTAGTTTGGCAAGTAAGTTATATTTATTTTCGCCCCCTTTGTGAGCCGTAGGAACTTTTTGAATATCAATGCTGAAGCCTAATTGTTCAAACCATGTACCAAGCAGTTGAATAACTTCTGAATTACCTTGATCCCAGCTAGGTTGAGTTGAGCTAATAGAAGGGCAGGCAATCAACTGAGTTAATGATTCGGTAAAATTAGGTAGTTGCGACATAAAAACTATTCCGGAAAATACGTAAATAAAGGGCTAAATAGTTATGCTAAATAGTTGCATAACTACCCACTAACTGGTAAATTACTCTCCCAGTGTAAATAACCTGCTTTCATAAGGCTATTTTTTCATAAGGTACAGTGTAATGCTAATTGTTCAAGAAATACGACGACGATAGAGAATTTTTTATTATCTCTTGAATGCTTTAGTTATAAGAGGTAGTTTTTCCCTGGTAAAAAGCATATCGTTATTGTTTATTTGAATGTTAAGGTATTTGTTGTGTCAAAAGTTATGAAAGTTGCCGTCATCGGCGCAAGTGGTTATGCGGGTGCTGAATTAGTAGGTTTATTATGCCAGCACGATAAAGTTTCAATTCAACATTTAGTTGTGTCTGAAAACTCCTCTTCCTGTGGTAAATTGTTTAGTGATTTACATGGTCGTTTTAAAGGCATATGTGATTTAGCTTTACAGTCTTTCTCTAAAGAATGGTTTGAAGCTTCTACCAGCGATTTAGATGCTGTTTTCTTTGCTACTCCCCATGAATTTAGTGCCGATTGGGCGCATGCTTTTGTTGAAGCCGGCGTTAAGGTATTTGATCTTTCTGGTGGTTTTAGGCTAAAGAAACCAGAGGATTACCCAACGTATTATGGTTTTGAACATGCTAATATTCAGGCGCTATCAAGTGCTAAATATGGTTTAGCTGAGTGGCAACAAGATGATATTGCCAGTACAAACTTAATTGCCGTTCCGGGTTGTTATCCAACAGCAAGTTTACTTTCTCTTAAGCCTATTACCAGTAACAATTTTCATATTGAAAATTCTCTGATTGTGGTTAATGGGATTAGTGGTGTGAGCGGCGCAGGAAGAAATGCTTCTTTAGCGACTAATTTTAATGAAGTTAGTTTAAAACCATACAATATTTTACAGCATAGACACCAACCTGAAATCTCTCAAGAAGCGGATGCCCAAGTAATTTTCAACCCCCATTTAGCCCCTTATAAAAGAGGCTTGTTGGCAACGGTAACTTTACAGTTAAAACCAGAAATTAACGCATCGCAAGTCGCTCAAGTATTTGAACAAGCCTATGGTGATAAGCCTTTGGTGAGGTTAGTTGATGCTTGGCCGGAAATTGGTAATGTTGCCAATACCCCATTTGCTGATGTACATTGGCAGCTTGATGAAGAAAAACATGTACTTGTAGTGAGTTGTGCCATTGATAATTTATTAAAAGGTGCAGCATCACAGGCTTTACAATGTTTTAATATTTCTCTTGGTTTACCAAGTGAATATAGTTTACTAGCCAGTAACTCGTAATATCGACAAAGTAACACGGGAATTAAGAGAAAAGACATGAGTAATTCTAAACCTTTAGTGATAAAAATTGGTGGTGCTATCTTAGAAAAAGAAGAAGCACTTAATAATTTATTATCCGTGATCACCAAACTAAAAGCTGACGCTAAAGTTGTGTTAGTGCATGGCGGCGGTTGTGTTGTTGATGAAATGCTTGCCCAAGCAGGTTTTACCACGGTTAAAAAGCATGGTTTAAGAGTGACTCCTAAAGAGCAAATAGGCTTAATTAGTGGCGCTCTAGCGGGTACAGTGAACAAATCGATAGTTGCTACTGCCAATAGTATGAACTTACCTGCTGTAGGATTATCGTTGACCGATGGTGATATGATTCAGTGTAGCTTATCACTACAAGATTTAGGACAAGTAGGTCTTCCTAGCCCCAAAAATAGTGTATTATTGGATGCCTTGCTAAATAGTCATTTTCTACCGGTTATTTCCTCTATTGGTGCTTTACCCAATGGTGATTTAGTGAATGTGAATGCTGATGATGCAGCTGTTGCTATTTGTCAGTTACTAAACGCACAATTATTATTATTAACGGATGTTAATGGTGTTAAAGGTGGAGATGGTGAGTATTTATCTAGCTTAAACAGTAAACAAGCAAATACGCTAATTGAACAAGGGGTTATTGCCGGTGGCATGACCGCTAAAGTAAACGCAGCATTAAAGGCGGCGAATCAATTACGACGAAGTATCGCGGTTGCAAGTTGGCAATCGCCAGAACAAATTATGCAATTGCTTGATGGGCAGGGTGTAGGTACACAAATTCAGCCTGATTAGCATTTAATACTCCCTTGGTTAATATATTCTGAGGGCGATGAACGTAACCACATTTTTTAAAAGAATATACTAATGTCGAATCAATTAAAGCACTTTTTAGCTGATGATCAGTTGAATAAAAATCAATTGTTAGCCCTAATTGAGTTAGCAATAAAGATTAAAAGTAACCCTTCAGACTACAATCAAACCCTAGCGGGCAAGTCAGTGGCGATGATTTTTGAAAAGCCATCATTAAGAACCCATGTTAGTTTTGATATGGGTATTAATAAGCTTGGTGGTCATGCCTTATATTTAGGACAACAAAATGGCAAATTAGGTGAACGTGAACGCGTTAGTGATTATGCCAAGAATTTATCCTGTTTTGCTGATGCTATTGTGGCGCGTGTATTTAGCCATGACTCAATTCAAGGCCTAGCCCAACATGGCAGCGTGCCTGTGGTTAATGCCTTGTGTGATGTATATCATCCTTGTCAAGCTTTAGCTGATTTTGTTACCTTAACAGAGCTACTTCCCTCGTTAAATAAAAGCGAGTTAAGTGATGTAAAACTGGCTTATGTAGGGGATGGAAATAATGTGTCTAATTCATTGATGATAATGGCGGCAACGTTAGGTGTAGATTTTACCTTACTTACGCCTACAGGTTATGAAGCACAAACAAATATCATAGAGACTGCACAAGCGTTGGCAAATGAATCAGGCGCAAAACTAACTATCACTACTGATGTTGAAGCTATTGGTGCGCAAGATGTTGTCTATACTGATACATGGATTTCAATGGGCGATGAAGACGCCAGTAAAAAAGCGAAAATATTAGCGCACTTTGCCCCATACCAAGTCAATCATCAATTGATGACTAAGGCGAATGCCAGTGTAGTGATGCATTGTCAGCCAGCACATTTGGAAGAAGAAATAACCACTGAACTTTTTGACAGCGAAATGGCAGTTGTATTTCAGCAAGCAGAAAATAGAATGTGGGCACAAAATGCGGTATTAGTATCGTTATTTGCTTAATAAAAAATTCAAAGTCGTTAGACGTGAATGTCTAGCTTCAAGTAAATAAATTTAACAACAAAATTTAGAGAAGAAAATTATGAGTATTCAAAAGAAGAAAATTAAAAAAGTAGTATTGGCTTATTCAGGTGGCTTAGACACGTCAGCAATCATTCCATGGTTAAAAGAAAACTATGATAACTGTGAAGTAATCGCATTTTGTGCTGATGTAGGTCAAGGGGAAGAAGAGCTAGTTGGTATTAAAGAAAAAGCAATCGCTTCAGGCGCTTCTGAATGTTACGTTGCTGATCTTAAAGAAGAATATGTTAAAGAATATATCTACCCAATTCTTAAAACGGGTGCTGTTTACGAAGGACAATACTTACTAGGTACGTCAATGGCGCGTCCTATTATTGCCAAAGCACACATTGAAGTTGCTTTAAAAGTAGGTGCTGACGCGGTATGTCACGGCTGTACGGGTAAAGGTAACGACCAAGTACGTTTCGAAGCTTGTTTTGCTGCTCTAGCGCCTGAGATTACCGTTATTGCGCCATGGCGTGAGTGGGACATGGTTTCTCGTGAAGACTTATTAGATTATTTAGCTGAGCGTGAAATTCCATGTGCCGCTTCATTAACTAAAATTTACAGTCGTGATGCAAATGCATGGCATATTTCTCATGAAGGTGGTGAGTTAGAAGACCCATGGTGTGAGCCGTCTAAAGAAGTTTGGACGATGACAGTTGATCCAATGGATGCACCTGACGAAGCAGAGCGTGTTCAATTAAGCTTTGTTAAAGGTGAATTAGTTGCTGTTGACGGTAAAGACTTTACTGAAAATGACTCACCTGCGCACGATGCTTTAATGTACTTAAACGCTAAAGGTGCAGCTCACGGTGTTGGTCGTATTGATATCGTTGAAAACCGTTTAGTGGGCATGAAGTCTCGTGGTTGTTATGAAACTCCAGGTGGCACTATCTTAATGGCGGCATATAAAGGTTTAGAAACCTTAATTTTAGATAAAGAGTCATTAAAATACCGTGAGTCAATTGGTCTTGAATTCTCACACGTTATTTATGATGGTCGTTGGTTTACACCACTAGCAAAATCTCAACTAGCTGGAGCCGCTTCTTTTGCTGAGCAGTTAACTGGTGATGTAGTGGTTAAATTATATAAAGGTATGGCGCAAGTTACTCAACGTCGTTCTCCTAATTCTTTATATTCAGAAGAATTTGCTACCTTTGGTGCTGATGATGTTTACGACCAAAAACATGCTGAAGGCTTCATCCGTTTATTCAGTTTATCTAGCCGTATTACTGCACTTTCTCAAAAGGGTAAGTAATGATGGTTTTACTTATGGAATGTGGTGGACGCTATAGCGTCGCTCGTTCTTTTTGCAGTATAAATAGTATTTCCGAAAAAAACTGGAGTAAATAACGATGGCTTTATGGGGCGGACGTTTTAAAGAAAAAGCGAGTGTACAATTTAAAAAATTCAATGACTCGTTGCCAGTTGATTACCGCATGGCAGTACAAGATATTGTGGGTTCAATTGCTTGGGCGGAGGCATTAACAACAGTTGATGTGTTAAGCCAAGATGAATTCACCCGTTTAAAAGCGGCATTGTTAGAGCTTAAAGCGTCAGTTGAAAATGATCCTAATCAAATCCTAGCATCTGATGCGGAAGATATTCACAGTTGGGTTGAAATCAACTTAATTGAGAAAACCGGCGATTTAGGCAAGAAGCTCCATACGGGTCGTAGTCGCAATGACCAAGTGGCGACAGATTTAAAACTA